>DASQLF010000024.1:0-19804 GCA_035630135.1 Gaiellaceae bacterium | reverse complement strand
GACGCGTGGGCACGCTTCATCGACGGCGTGGGCGACATCGCGGTGCGCTGCCAGGAGGGCGGCATCGCGCTCTTCCTCGAGCACAAGAACTCCGAGCCGGCGATGAAGATCCTCATGCGCAACATCGGCATGACGCTCCACGTGATCCATACGCTCCGCGCGCGCGGCATCACGAGCGTGAAGGTCAACATGGATTGGCAGCACCTACTGATGAACGGCGAGAGCCTCGCCGAGTACGCGGCGATGCTGTCCGCGGAAGGACTGCTCGGGCACCAGCACGCGAACTCCGGCTGGGGAACCTTCGACGACGACAACATGGTCGGAGCGACTGCCTTCATGGAGACGCTCGAGCTCGCCGTCGAGCTCCGGCGTGCGAAGTACGGGGAGAACGGCGAGCGGCTCGGATTCGACCTCTACCCCTACACGGAGGACGCCGTCGAGGCCGTCAAGCGCAGCGTGCTCCAGTGGCGCTTCATCGACTCGGTCGCCGGGAAGATCGACGACGCGGCGCTGCGCGAGGCCCAGCAGCGCAAGGACGCGGTTCGCGCGTACGAGCTCGTGTACGCGGCACTCGGCGCCGAGTGACGGACACGCTCGTCGGCATCGACGTCGGCACGACCGGCGTCAAGGCACTCGCAGTCTCGCCGGAAGGAGACGTGCTCGCGTCGGCGGGAGAGAGCTACGACTTCTCGACGCCGCGGCAGGGGTGGGCCGAGCAGGACCCGGAGGACTGGTGGCGCGCGAGCAAAGCCGCCCTCGAGCGCCTCGGTGTGGAGCACGACGTGGTCGGCCTGTCCGGTCAGATGCACGGTCTCGTCTGCCTCGACGCCGAGGATCGCGTCCTGCGGCCGGCGATCCTCTGGAACGACCAGCGCACGGCCGCCGAGTGCGCGGAGATCGAGGAGCGGGTCGGACTCGAGCGCCTCGTCTCGCTCACGGGCAACCGCGCGCTCACGGGCTTCACGGCACCGAAGCTCCTGTGGCTGCGTGACCACGAGCCCGAGGTCTACGCCCGCATCCACCGGATCGTCCTGCCCAAGGACTACGTGCGCCTGCGGCTCACCGGGGAGTGGGCGATCGACGCGGCCGACGCCTCGGGGACGCTGCTCTTCGACGTCGCCCACCGCCGCTGGAGCGCCGACGTCCTCGACGCCCTCGAGATCCCGGCCGAATGGCTGCCGCCCGTGAGCGAGTCGACGGCGATCGCCGGGGCAGGCGACCAGCAGGCGGCGGCCCTCGGCGTCGGCGTCATCGCGCCCGGAACGATCTCGGTCGTCCTCGGAACCTCCGGCGTGGTGCTCGCGGCCCTTCCGGCGTACGCCCACGACCCCGAGGCGCGGGTGCACGCGTTCTGCCATGCCGCGCCCGACCTCTGGGAGGCGATGGGAGTCATGCTCAACGCCGCGGGCTCGCTGCGCTGGTTCCGGGACGCCTTCGCGCCGGACGAACCGTTCGAGGCGCTCGCGGCCGAGGCGGCGGAGTGCGAGGCCGGCGCGGACGGCCTCCTCTTCCTGCCCTACCTGCAGGGCGAGCGCACGCCGCACGCCGACCCCGACGCCACCGGCGCCTTCACTGGCCTGTCGTTGCGACACGGTCGCCCTGCGTTCACCCGGGCCGTGCTCGAGGGAGTCGCCTACGGGCTCCGCGACGCGCTCGAGCTCCTGCGCGAGCTCGGCGTCGACGCCAGCGCCGGGCGTGCGTCCGGCGGGGGAGCGCAGAGCCGCACGTGGCTCGAGATCGTCGCATCCGTGCTCGGCATGCCGCTCGAGCGTTGCTCGGTCGACGAAGGCTCCGCCTACGGGGCGGCGCTGCTCGCGGGCGTCGCCGGTGGAACGTTCTCGACGGTCGCCGACGCGGTGGCCGCGTGCGTCCGCGTCCGGGAGACCGTCGAGCCGAACGAGGCCTGGTCGTCGCGGTACGAGGCCGGGTACGCTCGCTATCGCGGTACGTACCCGGCCCTGCGAGGAGTGGACATTTGATGCGACTCGGAATCGTCTCGACGGCGGACATCAACCGGAAGGTCATCCCCGGCGCGCGCGCCTCGGACAAGGTCGACCTCGTAGCGGTCGCGAGCCGTTCCCAGGCGAAGGCCGAGGAGTACGCGAAGGAATGGGAGATCGAGCGCGCCTACGGCTCCTACGAGGCGCTGATCGAGGATCCGGACGTCGATGCCGTCTACATCTCGCTCCCGAACACGATGCACCGCGAATGGAGCATCAGATCGCTCGAGGCGGGCAAGCACGTCATCTGCGAGAAGCCGTTCAGCCGGCAGCCCGAGGACGTCGAAGCGGCGTTCGACGCGGCAGAGCGGTCGGGCCGGCACCTCACCGAGGCGTTCATGTACCGGCACAACCCGCAGACGGCCCGGCTCGCCGAGCTCGTCCGCGAGGGTGCGATCGGCGACCTGCGTGTCGTCCGCACGACGTTCAGCTACTCGCTCTACGACGCGGACAACATCCGCCTCCGCACCGACGTCGACGGCGGAAGCCTGATGGACGTCGGCTGCTACTGCGTCAGCGGCGCGCGGCTTCTCGCCGGCGAGCCCGAATCGGTGACGGGACACGCATACACCGGGCCGTCCGGCACCGACTGGGTCTTCACTGGCGCGATGCGGTTCGCCGGCGACGTCCACGCGCTGTTCGACTGCGGCACGTCTCTCCCGGAACGCGACGAGCTCGAGGCCATCGGAACCGAGGGGTCGCTCTTCCTCGACGATCCGTGGCACTGCAACGAGCCCGTCATCGAGCTCAGGCGGCGCGCCGGCGACGTCGAGCGGATCGAGCTCGAGCGCGTGGACTCGTACCGGCTCGAGCTCGAGAACCTCGCCGACGCGATCGCCGGCGACGCGCCGCTCCTGCTGGGTCGCGAGGACGCCCTGGGGCAGGCCCGCACGATCGACGCCCTCTCGCGCTCTGCAGCGAGCGGTACGGCTGTCCGGCTCTAGCCAGGTTTTCTCCACAGTCCCGAAACTCGCTAGCGCGAGTTTCGAAACGTGACGATCCCTGAAGCGCGACCGCTGCGCGGTCGCAGCTCAGGACACTTCAAAGCTGCCGTTCATCGTCCCCGCGTGCGGGTCGCAGACGAAGTCGTACGTCCCCTCGCTGACGGTGATCTCGAAGCTCTTGGTTCCCGTCTCGCTCACGCCGGTGTCGACGTCCACCCCTTCGCCAGTCAGATGGAAGTTGTGGATGTCCGACTGGTCGTCGGTCTCGACGGTGTAGCTGCCTGCCGCGAGCGACTCGACCGGCTCGCCGGCATCGTTCGTGAGGCTGATGTCGAAGCCCGGTCCGACGCTCGCGCTCAGCACGCCGCCCGCCTCGCCCGTGGGCGCGGTCGTCTCGGTGTCGGTCGCGGCCGCGTCGTCGTCGTCGCCTCCGCAGCCGGCGAGAGCCAGGGCCGTGACAGCCAGGCCGATCGCGATCGCGGTGCGCCTGCGTCTCATGGACTCCTCCTTGGTCGCCGTCCCATGACGATACGCCAGCTTCGGTCGATCGGTTCGCTCTAGAGTCTCGCCGTGGACGTGCTCGAGATCGACGACGGCCTCTGGCGCTGGACCGCGTTCCACGAGGAGTGGAATCAAGACGTCGGCTGCACCTTCGTCAACACCGAGGACGGCGTCGTCCTCATCGACCCGCTCGTGCCGGGTGACGGAACGGCGAAGTTCTGGAAGGCCCTCGACCGGGACGTCAAACGCGCGAAGGGTCGCGTGCACGTGCTCGTCACGGTCTTCTGGCACACGCGCTCGGCGGCTGAGATGCGCGAGCGGTACGACGCGCGCATCTGGGCGCCGAAGAGCGGCAAGGCCGCGATCGCGCGTCGCGCGGGAGTGGTCACGGATCCGTTCGCCGTCGGCGACGAGCTGCCGGGCGGACTCGAAGGTTGCCGCACGGCTCGCGCCGCCGAGGTCGTGTACTGGATCCCCGAGCACTCGGCGCTCGTGCCCGGAGACGTGCTGATCGCCGACGGCAAGGGCGGCGCCAAGCTGTGCCCGGCCGACTGGCTCCCCGCGAAGACGACGCACCGCGACCTCGCCGCGTCGCTCCGCCCGCTGCTGGACCTCCCCGTGCGCCGCATCCTCCTCTCGCACGGTAAGCCGGTCGTGACCGGCGGCGGTCGCGCGCTCGCGCGCGCGCTCGAAGTCTGACGATGCTCTGGCTCTGGATCGCGCTCGGCGTCCTGGCGCTCCTCGTCGCGCTCACCGTCTTCGGCTACAACCGGCTCGTTCGCTTGCGCAACGAGGCGGACACGGGCTGGGCGAACATCGACGTGCAGCTCCAGCGGCGCACCGATCTCATCCCGAACCTCGTCGAGGCCGTGCGCGGATACGCCGCGCACGAGCGCGCGGTGTTCGAGGAGGTCACGAAGGCGCGGGCCGCGCTGCGGGGAGCCCGGGGTCCAGGCGCTGCGGGCGAGGCGAACGACTTCCTGAGCGAGGCGCTCGGCCGCCTCTTCGCGGTCGCCGAGGCGTACCCGGAGCTGAAGGCTTCCGAGAACTTCCTCCGCCTGCAGGAGGATCTCACCGACACCGAGGACAAGATCAGCGCCGCGCGCCGGTACTACAACTCGACGGTGATGCACTACAACACGGCGATCCAGAGCATCCCGTGGGTGCTGGTCTCTCGCCCGCTCGGCTTCCGCGAGAAGGAGTTCTTCTCTGCAAGCGGGGAGACAGGCGTGCCGCAGGTCTCGCTCGCTCCTGCGCCGTGACGCTGCAGCAGCAGATCCGCCGGAACCGCTTCCGCTCGAGCATCGTCGTACTCGGGTTCGTGCTGCTCCTTCTGCTGCTCGCGGGGATCGTCGGCTACTTCTTGGACATCTCCCTCGGTGTGGTCGCGCTCGCCGCAGCGCTCGTGTACGCGATCTTCGGGATCCTCCGCTCGCGCAGCATGATCTCGAGCATCACGAAGGCGCAACCGCTCGGCGACGACGAGCTGCGGCCGCTCCGCCGCATCGTCGAGAACGTCTCGATCGGCGCCGGACTGCCCGTCACGCCCGAGCTCCGCGTGGTCGACGACGACGCTCCGAACGCCTTCGCCGCGGGCCTCCGGCCGACGGCAAGCTACGTCGGCGTGACGACCGGCCTCCTGCGCACGATGCCGAAGCGTGAGCTAGAGGCGGTCATCGCCCACGAGGTCGCCCACATCCGCAACCGCGACACCTACCTGATGACGATGGCCACCGTCTTCGCGGGCGTCATCGCGCTCGTGGCCGACATCGGGTTTCGCACGCTGGCCTACGGTGGCCGAGGACGGCGCGGCGGAGCGATCGCGATCGTCATCGCGCTCGTGGGGTTCGTGCTCGCGCCTTACGCGGCGCTGATGCTGCGCCTGAGCCTCTCCCGCAGCCGCGAGCTCCTCGCCGACGCCGGGGCAGCCGAGATCCTGAGCGACCCCGAGGCGATGGCCATGGCCCTGCGCCGGCTCGAGCTCGACACGACCACGGTGCGCTACACGAACGCGTCCACGGCGCATCTCTGGGTCGAGAGCCCGACCGACCGCATCGGCTCGGAGCGCGGAGGAGTGCTCGAGTTCACGAGCTGGTTCAACACGCATCCTCCGGTCCGCACGCGGATCGCGGCGCTCGAGCAGGCAGGGGGATTCCGACTGCCCGAGCGTCTCGCGTCGGACCTGCCCTTCGCGCACGAGCTCGGGATCGTGTAGGGCGAGCGCAGCTTCAGCCACAATCACCGGATTCGGATTCAACAAACGCCGTTTCGGGTCGATAATCGTTAGGCCGTGAAAGGTCTTCGTATCGGCAGGCGCCGTGGGCGCGGAAACGAGCTGGCCAGCTCGCCGCTGGAGCTCGCCCTGCGCAAGGCGCATGTCGACGGCCGCTGGCAGATTCCCGACCGCTTCAACTTCGCCCGCGACGTGGTCGAGCCGCTGGCCCGCGACCCCAAGCGTCGCGCGCTGACCTACCTCGGATCCGACGGGGTCATCGAGCATCGCTCCTTCCTCGAGGTCGCCGAGGGCGCCACCGTCTGGGCTGCCGGCATCCGCGAGCGTCGTGTCGGCGCGGGCGACCGCGTCATCGTGATGGCGGGCACGACGGTCGAGTGGCTCGAGGCCGTGCTCGGAGCGTGGAAGGTCGGCGCCGTGGTCGTCCCATGCGCGCCGACGACGACGTCGTCACAGCTCGAGCGCATCGTGTCCTCGACGGACGCCGTCCTCGTCGTCGCCGAGCGCTCGCTCGGGCAGACGATCGAGCGAATGGGCTTCAGCACCGAGGCCTATCTCTTCGACGAGGGTGCGAAGCGGAGCTCGAAGGACGTGCCGACCGACGTGCCCTCACATGACAGCGGCTCGCGCGACCTCGCGTTCGTGGTCGCCACGAGCGGTGCCGGCGGTGTCCGGAAGGACGTGGCACACACGCACGGATCCATCTTCGCTACCCGCGTCCAGGCCGAGCACTGGCTCGACGTGGGCCGCGGTGACGCGGTGTGGTGCACGGCTCCCTCGACGTCGCCGCTGACGATGTGGAACACCATCGTCGGCCCCTGGTCGAGAGGCGCCGAGGTCGTGCTGCAGCACGGTGACTTCGACGCCGACGAGCGACTCGATCTCCTGTTCCGGCTCGGCCCGAGCGTCCTCTGCCAGTCTCCCGCCGAGTACCGCGCGCTCGCCGAGCACCCCCGGCTCGAACGCTTCCGCTCGCCGCGCCTTCGCCGCCTCGTGTCCACGGGCGACTTTCTCGACCCGGAGGTCGTCGCCGTTTTCGAGGAGCGCTGGGGCATGTCCATCGCCGACGGGTACGGCCAGGCCGAGACGAACGTCGTCGTCGCCAACCTGGCCGGTGGCGCCGTCAAGCCCGGATCCTTCGGCCGTGCGCTGCCCGGTCACCACGTCGCGGTCATCGACGACCAGGGGAACGAGCTTCCGGCCGGCATCGAGGGCGACCTCGCCGTCCGCGGGCGCCCGCCGACGCTCTTCGCCGGATACTGGGAGCAGCCCGAGGAGACGAAGTCCGCGTTCCTCGGAGACTGGTACCTGACGGGCGACGTCGCGCACGTGGACGAGGAGGGCTACTTCACCTTCGTCGGCCGAGCAGAGGACGTCATCTCCTCGAGCGGGCGCACGTTCGGCCCGTACGACGTCGAGCGCGTGCTCGACGCACACCCGGCGATCGAGGCCACTGCCGTCGTCGGCATGCGCGACCTGCAGCGCGGCGGGCACTTCGTCCGCGCGTTCGTCGTGGCGAGAGGCGACAGCGGCTCCGAGCAGCTCGAGGCCGAGCTCCGTCAGTTCGCTGCCCAGACGCTCCCCACGCAACAGGTTCCCCGCGAGATCGTCTTCATCGACGCGCTCCCCACCGTCGGCTGGAAGATCAGCCGCCACGAGTTGCGCGAACGCCCGCTCGCAGGCCGACCGCTGTGGGAGATGCCGCCAACGACCGAGACCGAGGCAGCGGCGCCTGCTCCCCCGCCACCCCAGTTCGAGGGCGAGTTCTCGCCGCGCGTGGAGCCGGAGCCCGAGCCGGAACCGCCCGTGGCGGTCGTGGAGCACGCCGAGGCCCCGATCGAGAACGCACCGCCTCAGGCGATCGTCGAGCAGGCTGTTGTCGAGGAGCCCGTCGTCGAGCCAGCCGTCGAGGAGCCGGTCGTCGAGCCAGCCGTCGAGGCTCCGGTGATCGAGCCGGCGTCGATCGAGCAGACAGTCGTCGAGCCTCCCGTCGTCGAGCCGGAGCCGCCCATGGAGGAGGTCGCGCACCAGACCGTCGTGGAGGTCATCCCGCTCGTCGAACCCGAACCGAGGCGCGAAATCGAGCCCGATCCCGCCGAGACCTCTCTCGAGCCGGTCGCCGAGGCGCTTCCCGAGCCCGCAGTCGAACCCGAGCCCGCAGTCGAGCCCGAACCGCTGCCGGAGCCCAGCACCGAGCCCGAGCCCGTGCCCGTGGCAGCGGAGGTGCTGCCGGAGCCGATGGCCCTGCCAGCGGAAGCACTTCCGGAGCCCGAGCCCGTCGTCGTCGAGGTGGCGTCCGAGCCCACACCGGAGCCGGAGCAGCCGACGCTCGCCGTCGTCTCCGACGCGCAGCCCGAGGCACTCGAGGCCGCGTCCGTCCCCGCCGTGGAGCCGGAGCCGGAGAACGAGCCGGACCCCGAAGCGGTCGAGCCGCCCTCTTTCCGCGTCGTCGATTCGCCGACCCTGCCGGACTACGTCATCGACGAGCCGGAGCTTCAGCCGGTCGTCGTGCCCGAGCCCGAGCCGGAGCCCGATCTCTCGGGACCCCTTCCCGAGTTCGTCGTGGAGCCGGACACGGCCGCGGCGGCAGCGCCACCTCCGCCCGCCGACGAGTCGGAGGAGGAAGAGGATCTCGGCCCGCTCCCCGACTTCATCATCGATCCGTCCAAGCCGCGCCCCGCCCGCCCCGCGCCGCCTCCCCCGCCGCCGGCTCCGCGGCCCGTCTTCGAAGCGCCGCGTGCCGAGAAGGAGGTCGAGGAGACGCCGTCCCAGGCTGCCGGCCTGTACTTCCCGCCGGTCACCGCGTTCCCGACGCCTCGACCCGATCGGGACGACGAAGACGAACCCCGCGCGCGCCGAACGCGGCCGCGACCCGGGCCGGACCTCGGGGCGTCCAAGCGCTCCGGAACGCCTGCCGAGCCGGGAGACGAGGCCGGCGAGGCGGACTGGATGCACGGGCTTTCGAACCGCCTGAGCGCGTACAGCCTCTCAGAGGACGACGCAGCGCCGGCCGAGACCGACTCGGACGACGACGACAAGACGAGCTGAAGAACGCCTCGATAGCCTGAGCCTGTGACGGATCAGGCGGCGGTGAGCCTTCGGCGTTGGCTGCGGCGGCAGCTGCGGCAACCCACGCCGCAACGCGAGCGCCTGGAGGCCGCGATCGCGAACGACGATCCCGACGAGGCGCGTCGTCTGATCGGGCTCGCGCCTTTCACGGAGGTGCAGAGACGGTACGTCGACGGCCTGATCGCCCGCTGGGAGGGGGATCGTGTCCGCCGCTGAGAACGCCGCCGTGGTCGAGCGGATCTTCGACGCCTTCGCCCGCAAGGAAGGTCTCGCGCTCCGTGGCCTCTTCGCGGAGGACGCGGTCTGGTCGGTTCCCGGGCACGGCATCATGGCCGGGCTCTACGAGGGCCGCGAGGCCATCTTCCGGTTCCTCGCGAAGCTCCCGAAGGAGACCGGCGGAACGTACGGGTCGGAGCTGATCGACGTGCTCGCGAGCGACGATCGCGCCGCGGCGCTGTATCGCGCCCGAGGAGCGCGGCACGGACGGACGCTCGAGCTCGACCAGGTGCTCCTGTTCCAGATCGACGACGGCGTCGTTCGGAGGGTGCTCGCACTGCCGAGCGATCCCGACGCCTTCGAGGCGTTCTGGGCGTGAGCGACGCGCGCTTCGCGGACGGGCTCCGCTCTCGCATCGAGATCCCGTCCGTGGAAGGACCGCGCGTCCTCGAAGCCGTTCTCGAGGAGGCCGAGGCGCGCTCGGTTCCCGTGCGCCGCGTGTCGCAGGGGAGCGGCGTGATGATGCTGACCGACGACGAGATCCGCGAGATGGCGGTGCTCGGAGCGGAGGCAGGCGTCGAGGTCTCGCTCTTCCTCGGGCCGCGGGGAGCCTGGGACACGGGCGGCCAATCGCTCCTCACCTCGGCGGCAGGCGGAATCGCGCGTGGTCAGAGCGGCATCGACGCGTGCGTCGCGGAGGTCGAGCGCGGTGTGGCGCTCGGCATCCGCTCGTTCCTCGTCGCAGACCTCGGCGTGCTCGCGCGGCTCGGCGAGCTGAAGCGAAGCGGCGAGCTGCCGCCGACGGTCGTGCTCAAGACCTCCGTGCTCCTGCCGTGTGCCAACCCCGCGGCTGCGCGCGCACTCGAGGAGCTCGGCGCGACCACGATCAACGTCGCGACCGATCTCTCGGCGTCCGACCTCGGCGAGCTGCGCGTTGCGTGCGCCGCACCCCTTGACGTCTACGTCGAGGCGCCGGACGACCAGGGCGGGTTCGTGCGCTTCTACGAGGTACCGGAGATCGTGCGGGCGGCGGCGCCCGTCTACGTGAAGCTCGGGCTCCGCAATGCGCCGAACATCTACCCCTCCGGCCTCCATCTCGAGGATCTCGCCGTGAAGCTCGGACGCGAGCGCGTGCGTCGGGCCGAGCTCGTCCTGCGGCTGCTCGCCGAGCGTACGCCGGATCTCGTCGAGGGTCGCGGCGACGACCGACCGGCCGACCTGGCCATCCCTGAGCCGTGAGAGAGCGCTTCGCAAAGGTCTACACGGCGGCGCTCGCGGACGTTCTCGACGCGCGCGGGCACCGCGACCAGACGCTTCCTCCCGAGATCCGTCCGCTCGAGCGCGGTATGCGCATGGCGGGGCAGGCGTACACCGTGAAGGGCGGCCCAGCGATCAACACTGATGAAGCGTCGTATGACGCAGCGATCCGCAAGGTGCTGGCGATGCTCGGCGACGTGCCGTCGGGTCACGTCGCCGTGTATGCGTGCGACCAGGATGTCTCGGCGCATCTCGGGGACCTCTCCGTCACGTCGCTCACGGCGAGAGGTGTCGCGGGCTGCGTACTCGACGGCGGCTGCCGCGACGTCGGTTTCATTCTCGACGAGGGCTTCCCGGTGTTCGCGCGCTACGTCACGCCCGAGGACTCGACATGGCGGTGGGAGCTCGCGGCGACGCAGGTGCCGATCCGCATCGGCCGTGTCCTCGTCGAGCCCGGCGACTGGGTCGTCGGCGACGACGACGGTGTCGTGGTGATCCCACAGGCAGTGGCCGAGGAGGTTCTCGCCGAGGCGGAGCAGAAGGCGGCGACGGAGGGCGAGATCCGCGCCGCGGTTCGTGCGGGAACGCCGCCGCTCGAGGCGTACGAGCGCTTCGGGACGTTCTGAGCTACTCGGACGGCGGCTGCGGATTCCAGGCCGGCGAGGAGTCGTTGTTCGCGCCGTCGGACAGTTTCTCGACGTCGCCGCCGCCGAGCCCGACCGTGAAGATCGCGCCCGCCTCCTGGTAGGCGATCCGCGAGCCGTCGGGCGACCATGAGGGCTCGAAGTTGTCGCCGGCCGTCGGGGCGACGCGACGCAGCCCCTTGCCGTCGAGGCCGACCGTGAACAGCTCGTACGTCTTGTCGGTCTCGGCGTTCGTCGCGTAGACGATCCGCGCGCTGTCGGGTGACCATGCCGGCGTGAACGCGCGACCGTCCTGGCGCGTGAGCGCTCGCCGGCCCGAGCCGTCGGCCCGCATCACCCACACGTTCTGGATCGCAGTGCCCGGTGTACGCCGGACGTAGGCGATCCAGTCGCCGTCCGGCGACCAGGACGGCTCGGACTCCTCGACGAGGACGTCGGAGATCTTCCGCTCGCCGCCCCCGGCGGCGTCGACGACGTAGATCTCGCCGTCGCGCGCGAACGCGATGCGCTCGCCCGACGGCTCCCAGGTGGGATGCGAGTCGTTCTGCTTCGTCGCCGTCAGCCTGCGCGTGCCGGAGCCGTCGGCCTCCATCACGAAGATGTCCGCCGAGCCGCTGCGCCCGCTGACGAAGGCGATCTTCGTGCCGTCCGCGGACCACGCGGGCTCGATCTGGAAGAAGGGCGACTCGCCCTCGCCAAGCTCGTCTCCCTCCGTGAGCCGCCTTTCGCCACCGCCGTTCGCGGCCATGACGAAGACGGCGTAGTCGCCGTCGCGACTCGACACGAACGCGAGGTCGGAGCTCGACTCGTCGTCGCCGGCGCAGCCCGCAACGGCGAGCGCGCACGCAAAGGCCACTATCGCGGCGAAACGAAGCACGTCTAGTGGGCGAGCGGCTCGACGCCGAGGTATCGGCGCTGCAGCTCGGGATCGCCCGCGAGCGCGGACGCAGTCGTCTCTGCCGCGATGGCTCCGCCGATCATGACGAGCTGGCGGTCCGCCAGCGCAGTCGCGACACCGAGGTTCTGCTCGATGAGGAGGATCGCGAGACCCTCCTCCTCGAGATGCTTGAAGGTGTCGATGAGCCCCTCGATCACCGCGGGCGCGAGGCCTTCAGACGGCTCGTCCATCACCAGGATGCGCGGGTTCGTCACGAGCGCCCGGCCGATGGCGAGCATCTGCTGCTCGCCGCCCGAGAGCTGCGCGCCGCCGTTCCCCTTGCGCTCGGCGAGGCGCGGAAACAGCTCGTAGACGCGGTCGCGCGTCCAGCCGCCGCCGTTCGCCGACGCGTCGCGAGCCGCGATCTTCAGGTGCTGATCGACGGTGAGCGAGGGAAAGAGCCTGCGGCCCTGCGGGACGTACCCCACGCCGCGCCGGGCGATCTTGTGCGACGGCAGTCCGACGAGCTCGGTGCCGTCGAAGCGGATCGAGCCTTCCGCGCGCGGTGGCGAGATGCCCATGATCGCGTTGCAGAGGGTCGTCTTGCCCATGCCGTTCCGCCCGACGATGGCGATCGACTCGCGGCCCATCGCGAAGGTGACGTCCTCGAGCGCCTGCGCGCTTCCGTAGAACGCGCTCAGGCCGGCGACCTCGAGCAGCGCTCCCGTCTTCGCCTGCGGCCCCGGCGCCGCCGCGGCAGCCATCTCACTCATTGCCGTAGCCGCGCCCGAGATAGAGGTCGTGCACCGTCTCGTTCGCGCGGATCTCGTCCGGCGTGCCTTCGACGATCACGCGCCCGTCGTGCATCATCGTCACCCGCTCGGCGACGGTCAGCGCGATGTCCATGTCGTGCTCGATGAGGATCAGGGTGATGTCGCGGTCGAGGTCGAGCAGGAGCTCCGTCAGCAACTGTCGCTCGCCGCGCGAGAGCCCGGACGCCGGCTCGTCGAGCATGAGCGCCCTCGGCTCCGCCGCAAGGGCCATTGCGATCGCCACCTGGCGGTGCTCGCCGTGCGAGAGCGAGCCGACCTCCTCCGAGAGCTTGTTCGCGATCGCTACGCGTCCGGCCGCCTCGCGCGCACGCTCCCGAATCCTCCGTTCCGCTCCCGGCAGCAGGACGGGACGCAGGCGCCCGCCCTCCACCCCGACGATCGAGAGGTAGATCGAGTCCTCCACGGTGAGGCCGTTGAAGAGCCGCGACTGCTGGTACGTGCGCGCGAGCCCCATCTTCGCCCGGTGACGCGCCGGCTTCTTCGTGACGTCCTCGCCGAAGATCTCGACGGTCCCGCTCGACGCGGGGAGGTCGCCGCAGATCAGGTTGAAGAGCGTCGTCTTTCCGGCACCGTTCGGCCCGAGAATCGCTCTCCTCTCGCCGTGAGCGACGTCGAGGTCGACGTCACTCACGGCGTGGAGCCCGCCGAACCGCCGGCCGACCCCCCGCAAGCGGAGGGTCGACGCGGCGTGTTCGACGGCGGGTGCTGCTTGCGTCACCGACCTACTTCAGGTTCTGGTTGGTGATGACGCCGTTCTTGACGACCTTGATCTTGCCCTGCCACGGCAGCTTCCTCTTCACGCAGGGCGGGTAGTTCCGGCCCGGAGCGGGCTTGCTCGGCCCGAAGTAGCCACCGAACGTCTGGTCGACGTTGGGCACGTAGCCGACGATCGAGGTCGACACGGTTCCCTCACCAGCCGCCCGCGTGATCTGCAGCGGGTACTGGTCCTGGATCGCCTGGCGCCGGCTGTCGAGCTTCAACACGCCGTTGTTGGCGACCTGGAAGCCGGGCTTGAGCGAGCGCGGCATGGCCTTCTGGAGAGCTGCGCCGACCTGGCCCTTGGACTTGTTCAGCCCCTGAACCATCGCCCACGCGGCGTTCCAGTAGTTGTAGAAGAACCCGTCGTTCACGTTCTGTCCCGTGAACCACTTGTTCGCGTTCCTGACATACGCCGCAGCCTGCGGCTTCTTCAGGCCACCGGTCTGGAAGGTGCCGAAGCCGCCCATGTACGCACCCACGAGGCGCGGTGCGACGGTGGTGTTGGCACCCAGGAAGTAGAGGAACAGGTTGCCCGAGTGCTGCTTCGCGTTGACCGGTCCGTACGCCTGCTCGAACGCGGTCAGCGCTGCACTCGTGTTCGCTCCACCGACGAGCCAGAAGTACCCGTCGACCTGGTTCGGTCGCGGGAGCTGGCGGATGAAGGGCGCATAGTCGCCGCCTGCGGGCGGAGTCCAGACGCGCTTCGTGATCCTGCCGCCGATTCCGCAGAAGTCGGCGATGATGCCTGCGGCCGAGGTCCACGGGAAGCTGTAGTCGTCACCGATCAGCGCGGCGGTACGCCAGCCGAGCCGCTTGTAGACGATCTCCCCGAGGCCCGCGTTCCACTGGGCGCCGTCGCCGTGGTAGCGGAAGAGGTTCTTGGGCGCGATCTGCATCGTCGGATCCTGCGACCCGGCGGTGCCGATGATCACGGTCTTCGACGGGTTCTGCTTCGCCCAGTTGGCGATCGAGACAGCCTCGTCGCCCGACAGTGGCCCGACCATGATGTCGGCCTTGAGCTGAACCATGAGCCGCCGTGTCTCCTTGAGGGCCAGTGCGGGCGTCTCGTCGCCGCAGCCGATTCCCACGAGGTTGAGCTTCTTGCCGCCGGCCGTCCCGCCGGTCATCCCGGCCGATGGCTTCGCCTTGTTCTTCGGCTTTGCGCCCGCGTACTGCGAGAGAGCGGCGATGGTGCCCGCCGTATCGACCTCGAAGCCGAAGGCGAAGGCGCCCTTGCAGTCGGTCATGATCGCGAACTTCACGTCACTCGACTGCGCCGGTGTGGCGAGTGCACCCGAGGTTCCGATCGTCGCGCCGACTGCCAGCAACGCCAGCGGAAGCAAGAGCTTCCACTTACCTACTTTCATATGACCCTCCTTCTCGGTGCCTGCACGTTCCAACCTGAATCAGCAACGGTGAGCCTACGCCAAGTCGTCTGCCGGTTTCCACCCTCCCCTCACGAGGACGCGACCGCCGGCTCGCCGCCCTCGGGCTCCAGGTGCTGCGAACCGCCTCGTCGGCGGCGCAGCACGTCCCACAGGCGATCCCACAGCCCCATGAGCCCGTCGGGGGAGATGATCACGATCGCGAGGAAGATGAAGCCGATCACGGTGTTGAAGGTGCCGCCGATGACCGGGAGCCCCGAGGCCGGGATGCGGTTCGTGATCTCGTTGTTGATCAGGAGGAAGGCGACGGCGCCGAGCCACGCGCCCTCGATGCGGCGAAGCCCCCCGATCACGGCGATCACGAGCATCTGAATCGTCGCGTCGAGCCCCATCGTCGTCGGCGAGAGCTGCCCGAACCACCAGGCGTAGAGGACGCCCCCGAGCGCGGCGATGAACGCGCCGATCCCGAAGGCGAGCGTGCGGTGGAGCGCGACGTTGTATCCGAGCGACGCCATCCGCAGCGGCTCGTCGCGGATGCCCTGGAGCGAGATGCCGAACGGCGTGCGCACGAGGTAGCGGACGAGCAGGTAGACGAAGACGGACGCGATCAGCGTGATGTAGTAGAGGCGCTCGCGGTCTGTCGCGATGTCGCCGATGAAGCCGGGCGTATAGATGTCGACGCCGGCCACGGGCGAGAAGCCGCCGATGAGCGTCACCGAGCCGACGAACAGGAAGGCGATGACGGTGTACGTCAGCGTCAGCATCAGGAAGTAGATCCCGTAGCTCCGCGACGCGACGGCGCCGAACACGAGCCCGATGGCGACCGTGAGCAGAACAGCGGCGACGAGCGCGAGCGTCGGATCCCAGCCGAGCAGCAGGCCCTTCGTCTCGCCGCCCGGAACCCGCTGCGTGACCATGTTGGCCAGCGCGTAGCCCGCGATCCCCATCAGCCCGGTCTGGGCAAGCGAGATCATGCCGCCGTACGCCGACAGGAAGATGAGGCTCGCGGCCCCGATTCCCAGGATGAGCGCCTGCGTCAGGATCGAGTTGAGCCAGAAGCCGCTGAAGAGCATCGGCGCGAGGACGGCGACGACGAGAGCGGCGACACCGATGACGCGCTCGGCCGTCTGCTTCGTCCGGTCGAGCGTCATGCAGCTCTCCCGAAGAGGCCCTGCGGGCGAAACGCGAGCACGAGAGCCATCAGCGCGAAGGTGAGGACGACCGAGTACTGCGTGCAGCAATCGCTGCCGGCGATCGGCAAGTACGCCACCGCGAACGCGAAGACGAGCCCGTACAGCACGGAGCCCACCGCTGCCCCGGCGAGCGAGCCCATGCCGCCGATGATCACGACGACGAGCGAGAAGAGAAGCCACTCGCCGTCGCGTCCCTGGGCGATCGACGCCTGCGACCCGCCGACGACGGCGCCGAACGCAGCGAGCGCCGAGCCGACGAGGAACGCGATCGCGAACGTCGTCTGGATGTTGATGCCGATCGCCGAGGCCATCTGGCGATCGTCGACGCCGGCGCGGATCACGAGACCCGTCTTCGTGCGATGCAGCCACAGCCAGAGCGCGAGTCCGACCAGGATGCCAAGTGCGAGCATCACGAGCCGCGACAGCGAGTAGCTGATCCCGCCGACGTGCAAGTCGACGAGCCGGTTCATCCAGCCGGGCCAGGAGATCGTGACCGCGTTGCCGCCGAACTGTTGCGTCCCGAGGGGCACGGTTCGCGGGAAGTGCGCGATGACCTGGTCGGCGATGATCACGGAGACCGCGATCGTGATGAGCGCCTGGCGCAGGTCCTGACCCTGGTTCCAGCGGAGCAGGAGCTGCTGCACGCCGAGCCCGAAGACGCCGATGCAGAGCATTGCGACGAGCCACGGGACGACCCATTCCAATGTGTTCACCTCGGCCGGCTGGAGACCGAAGCCCGAACCCGTCATCCGCTGCTGGACCTCGTAGGCGATGTATCCACCGAGGAGATAGAAAGCCCCGTGGGCCATGTTGACGACGCGCATCAGGCCGAAGATCAGCGAGAAGCCGCTCGCGACGATGAACAGCAGGCCGGCGAACGTGAGGCCGTCCAGGATGGTGGTGAGGAACGAGCTCGGGTCGTCGAAGGCGGATCCGGTGTTCGTGGTCCGCCAGTTCCCCGCGCCGAACTCGTCGGGCGGGTCGGCAATCACGAGCACGTAGAGGATCACGAACACGACGAGCGCAGCCGCGGCGGCGCGCGGCACGGTCCCTACGACTCCCCAGGCGCGAATTCGCTCGGCCACCGGCTCAGCGAACGTACCAACGTCCGGGGTCGCTTTCAACGTCGAACCGCTCCGAGCTAGCCGCGTTCCCAGGCCAGGCCCGCGGCCAGCACGACCTCGTCGGTCGGGGCGACGAGCTGCATGTTCCCGATCGCGAGGCCGGCCCAGCCAGTGAGGTTGACCCAACGCAGGAAGGACGTGAGCGGGAGGCGGATCTCGAGCTCGTCCGCGTCGTCCGGCGGCAGCTCGATCGCGTAGCAGGGGCTCACGTACAGGTCGACGTCGGGCTCGTACGCGCGCCACTCGGCGATCGCGCGGTACGCCGCCTCGATCTCCCCCGCCGTCGCGCGCTGCGCAGCGCGGAGCTTCTTCTGCATGAGCTCTCCGTACTCGTCGGCGCGACTCGGGAACGTTGCCGCATGCGACTGCAGCGCCTCGTGCTGGAACTGCGACCACGTGTTCGCGCTCGGCTCGGGCACGCGCGCTTCGACGACTCGGGCGCCGAGGCGCTCGAGGCCGGCGACCCACTGCTCGGCCACGTCGCTGCTCTCGGTCTCGCGGCCGTCGCCGATCCCGGGCGGCTGGCGAAGAAGGCCGACGGTGAGGCCCGCGAGCCGCGGCTCGGGAACCTCACGGCTTGTCAGCACCGACCACATGAGGGCGACGTCCGCCACGCTCCGCGCCATCGGCCCCACCGTGTCGAGCGTCGGCACGAGGGGAAAGACGCCGTCCGTGGGGATCAAGCCCCATTGCGACTTCAGGCCGACGACGTCACAGGCCGCCGCGGGCAGGCGGATCGAGCATCCGGTGTCGGTGCCTAGCGCCAGCTCGCAGTCGCCCGCGGCCAGCGCCGCTGCCGAGCCGGACGACGAGCCGCCCGTCGTCTGCCCCGGATGCGCCGGGTTCCGGCACGTGCCGTACCACTCGCTCTGCCCGAGCACACCCCAGGCGAACTCGGGCAGGTGCGTCTTCCCGACGACAACCGCGCCGGAATCCACGAGTCGCTGCACCGCCGTCGCAGTCCGCTCGGGGATGTGGTCGGCGTAGAGCCCGGAGCCGTACGTCGTGCGGATCCCAGCCGTGTCGAAGAGATCCTTGACCGCGAGCGTCCTGCCCGAGAGCGGCCCGGGCTTCGCCTCGCCCGGCTCGACCCGCGTGATGAACGCGTTGTGCTCGTCGCCGGTCACGGCACGAGCGCGACGCACTCGATCTCGACCTTCGCGCCCGGGACGACCAGCGCAGAGACCTCGACGAGCGTCGACGCCGGCCGCGTCTCGCCGAAGACCTCCTGGCGGACGGGGTTGATCAGCGGGCGGTCGTCGACATCGGTGAGGAAGACCGTGACCTTGACGACATCCTCGAAGCGGCAGCCGCCGGCCTCGAGGATGGCACGCATGTTCTCGAAGACCTGACGCGTTTGCGCCACGACGTCGTCGTCACCGACGAGGCGTCCCTCGCCGTCGACCGGGACGATGCCCGACACGTACAGGAAGCCGCCGCCGCGCACGGCGTCCGTGAAGTGGGAGACCGGCTCGGCGAGCCCCTCGACGCGGATCTCCTCCCTCATCGCGCCGCCTGCAGCTCGCTCAGCCGTACGCGCGGGCTGATCCGCTCGGGGTCGACCGGAAGCTCGAGCACGGAGGGCTTCCCCGACGCGAGCGCGCGCTCGAAGGCATCGGCGAAGTCGGCCGTGCGCTCGACGCGCTCGGCATGGGCTCCGTAGGCGCGCGCGAGGGCCGGGAAGTCCGGATTCTCGAGGGAGGTGCCGATCACCCGGCCCGGATAGTGCCGCTCCTGGTGCATGCGAATCGTCGCATACATGCCGTTGTTCACCAGGAGGACGACGATGGGCAGCTCGTACTGGACGGCCGTGGCCAGCTCGGGCGAGCTCATCACGAAGTCGCCGTCGCCCGTGAAGCAGACGACGGTCCGCTTCGGATGGACGAGCTGGGCCGCCACCGCGGCCGGCAGGCCGTAGCCCATCGAGCCGGAGCGCGGACATGCCTGCGTGCCGAACTGCGTGAACTGCGCGAAGCGGTGCGCCCAGACCGTGAAGTTGCCGGCGCCGCAGGTCTGCACCGCGTCGTCGGGGAGGCGCTGCCGCAGGAACGCCATGATCTCGCCGAGGTCGACGTCGCCCTCCATCGGCTCGTGCACGAGCGTGCGCTCGTAGTCGGCGCGCGCGGCGGCCGCCCACTCGCGCCAGCGAGGCTCGATCGGCTCGAGCGTCGACAGCGCGGCTGCGAAGAGCGGCACGGGAGCACTGATCCCGAGCGCCGGCCGATAGACACGGCCGAGCTCCGTGGGATCGGGATGCACGTGGATCAACGTCTGACTCGAATCGGGCGGCTCGAGCAGCGTGTAGCGCCGCGTCACGACCTCGCCGAGTCGGCCACCGAGCGCGATGACGAGGTCGGCGTCCCGGACCCGCCCGGCAAGCGCCTCGTCCATGGCGACACCGAGCACGCCCGCGTAGCTCGGCGAACGGTTGTCGATGTGGTCCTGACAGCGAAACGCGCACGCGACCGGGAGCGCGTTCGCCTCGCAGAACGCTTGTACGTTGCGGCTCGCTCCAGCCGTCCAGCCGCCCTCGCCGGCCACGACGAGAGGACGCTCGGCCGCGTCCAGCAGCTCACGCAGCCGCTGCAGGTCGTCCGCCCGAGGCTCGAAGCGCCGGGGCTCGACCGGTGCGGAGTCCTCGACTTCCGCTGCGTCCGCGAGCACATCCTCGGGCAGCGAGAGGACGACCGGCCCCGGCCTTCCGGACAGGGCGGTCGAGAACGCCTTCGCCATGTGCTCGGGTATCTGCTCGACGCTGTCCACCTCCCA
>DASQLF010000023.1:0-10900 GCA_035630135.1 Gaiellaceae bacterium | reverse complement strand
CCGCGCTCCTGCTCCTGGGCCATCCAGTCCATCGTCGCGGCGCCCTCGTGGACTTCGCCCATCTTGTGGGTGCGGCCCGTGTAGTAGAGGATCCGCTCGGTCGTCGTGGTCTTGCCCGCGTCGATGTGGGCCATGATCCCGATGTTGCGGACGCGGTCGAGCCCGCGGTTCAGCCCACTCGGTGTCGCTACGGCAGACATCTGTCGATTACCAGCGGTAGTGCGCGAAGGCCTTGTTCGCCTGCGCCATCCGGTAGATGTCGTCCTTCTTCTTGTACGCCCCGCCCTGCTGGTTGAGCGCGTCCATGAGCTCGCCGGCGAGCTTCGTCGACATGCCCTTCTCGCGACGATCGCGGGAGTTCTGGACGATCCAACGCAGCGCCAGCGTGCGCGCGCGCCGCTGCGGCACCTCGACGGGTACCTGGTAGTTGGCGCCGCCCACGCGGCGGGAGCGGACTTCGAGCACCGGCGTCACGCTCTTCACGGCGCCCTCGAGCACCTCGAGCTGCGGCTTGCCGGTCCTCTCGGACGCGACCGCGAGCGCGTCGTACACCGTGCGCTCGGCAATGGACTTCTTGCCGTGCAGCATCAGGCGATTGACGAGCTGGGCGACGAGGATCGAGTTGTGAATCGCGTCGGGCTCGATCGTGCGGGGCTGGATCTCTGCGCGGCGGGGCATCGTTACGCCTTCTTCGCTCCGTACTTCGAGCGGGCCTGGCGGCGCTCGGAGACGCCGGCCGAGTCGAGACCGCCACGGATGACCTTGTAGCGATAGCCCGGAAGGTCCTTCACTCGGCCACCGCGAACGAGCACGACCGAGTGCTCCTGGAGGTTGTGTCCCTCCCCCGGAATGTAGGCGCCGACCTCCATGCCGTTCGTCAGCCGGACTCGCGCAACCTTGCGCAGCGCCGAGTTCGGCTTCTTCGGCGTCTGGGTCATGACGCGCGTGCAGACCCCGCGCTTCTGCGGCGCACCCCGGAGGGCTGGAGTCTTTGCCTTCGTCTTCGGGACCTTGCGGCCCTTCCGCACGAGTTGGTTGGTCGTGGGCACGCGCTCGCTCCTACGTCCGGTTGCTGGATTGTCTTGCAGAGGACACAGAGAAAGGGCTGGCGGGCAAGCAGCACCGCGCCAACCGGAGGCGGGATGGTAGCAGACCGCCCGTAGAAAAGCGGCGACGGCCCGCTTACAGTTGGCAGGGCGAGAGGAACTGGAGGAGTGATGGTGACTGGGGTCGTTGCGGCGTGCGCCGCCTTGGCAATCTGCGGGCTCGCGCTCGTTCTCGTGCGCCGGTCCCGGCGGGACGCCGAGCAGCGTCTCGCAGCCGTCCTCGACCGGATCGGCACCCACCTCGACGCGATCTCGGCAAGCGTCGAGGCCTCCATCAGCCGTGTCGTCGAGGCGCAGAACGACCGGCTGCAGCCGCTGACCCTCGACTTCGACGCCCTCGTCGAGGAGATCGTGAGCGAGGCGGCTGCGCGTACCGGAGCAGACGCCGTCGTTCTCCGTCTCGAGGGCCCGGGTGGCCGGCCGGTCATCGCCGCGACGGGCACGGACGCCCGGGGCGATCTCGTCGAGCGCACATTCGCGCCGCTCGAAGCACGCACCTTTCGCGCCGCGACCATCGACTGGACGTACAGCGCATCGGGCGACGTCGCGGACGAGCAGTTCCACTCGGCGCTCGTCGCACCACTCGCCGAGGCGGCCGGCTTCCCGGGGACGCTCGTCGCCTACGCACGCGCGTCGCACGCGTTCCGCCCGGACCATGCTGCGATCCTCCACGACCTCCTCGCCGAGGTGTCCACCGGCCTCGCCAATGCGCGCCGCTTCGCGGATGTGGAAGCCCGCCTCCTGCTCGACCCGGAGACGGGCGTCGCGAACCGCCGTGGCTACGAGGTCGAGCTCGGCCGCGAAGTCGCACGGGCGAGCCGTACGGGCCGCCCTCTCTCCGTAGTGTTCGTCGGCATCTCCAGCAGCCCGGACACGGCGACCACGGGTACCCCGAGGGGCGTCGAGGGCTTCGCGAAGCTCCTGACCCGGGTGACGCGGCGAAGCGACATCTCCTGCAGGCGCGGCGACGGTGAGTTCGCGATCCTGCTGCCCGAGACGCGGAGCGCCGGCGCGAGCGTTCTCACGAATCGGCTTCGCGAGGAGGTGCGGCGTGCGCTCGCAGGCGGCCACACGAGCGTCACCGTCGGGCACGTCGAGTGGCAGCCGGACGAGTCGGTCGAGGCACTAGAGGCGCGAGTGGAGGCGGAGCTGACGTCGCCGAAGGGTGCGCGAGCGTCGGTGCGAGCCGCACCGATCGCCGTGTCGCGCACCGCGCCGTCCGCGGAGGGCTCGACGGCGCACCACGAACCTGACGAAGCCCTCAGGCAGGACGCGCTCGAAGCGGTCGCTCGCGAGATCCTGGACGCGCGGCCGCATGGAAGATCGCTTGCCGTCGTCGCGCTCGAGGTCGACGGCCTCGAGCAGCTCTCGGAGGTCGACCGGGAGTCCGCGGATGCCGTTCTCGGCACGATCGCAGCGCGGCTGTCGGACAGCGTCGGTGGCGGCACGGTTCACCGAGTCGGCGTCAGCGAGTTCGTCCTCGTGCTGAGCGGCGCCACCGCCGACGACGCCGAGGCTCTGCTCGGCAGCCTCCACGATTCAGCCGAGGCGGACGAGCTCGCCGGGATCACGCTTACCGCCGGGGTCACCGAGATCGTTGATCGCGACGGTGCGCAGACGGTTCTCGGCCGCGCCGAGCACGCGCTCTGGCAGGCAGCACAGGCCGGGCCCGGATCCGTCGTCGTCGCCGTTCCGGGACGCCGCCGCCGTTCATAGATCCGGAGCACTCGGCCGCGACGCGGACGGCTTCAGGGATTGGCGCAGACAAGGCGTGTGGCGGGTTTCCGCGCATTTTCCCGTCCAGTTCGGGCAGTACAGTTGCCGACGGGGTACCTCGTTCGAGGTTGCATCCCCCGTTGGCGTGAGTACAAGGAGAGGTATCGGATGAGCTGTCTCAGCGCGTGGCGACGACGATCGTGATCATCGCCGCGGCCCTCGTGGCCGCGGCCGTTCTCGTAGCGATCGTCCTGAGCCGGCGCCAGACGCCGCCGCCGCAGAACGAGGAGCTCGTGCGCGCGGTCGATGAAATGCGCAGCAAGATGGACGAGCTCACCGGCGAGCTGTCGCACGCTCTCGAGCGCGCCGAGCTGGAGAGCCGGCGCAACCGCCTCTTCGGCGAGCTCGGAGGCTCGATCGACCTCGAAGAGCTGATGGATCGCGTGATCGACGCAGCGATGGAGATCCCCGGCTTCGACGCGGCGATGATCGTCGTCGAGCGGCAGGACGGGGCGCCGGCGGTCGTGAGCCGCGGGATGACGCCCGACGAGTCCGCGCGACCGCCGACGTCGGGCGTCGTGGGCACGCTCCCTGGCACGATCACCGTCAGCTACCGCTACGGGCGTGACCGTGACGGCGCGGATCTCGACCTGATCCGCGGCGGCGCCTTCGTTCCGCTCATGGGCCGGGAGCTGCGACCCGTCGGGGCGCTATCGCTCTTCTGGCGCTCCCCGGATCACGAGCCGAGCTCTGCGGACATCGAGCAGGCAGAGCACATCGCGGCGAGCTCGATCTCCGCGATCGAGAACGCCCGCCGCTACGGCGAAGCGAGAAAGCTCGCGGAGACGGACCCGCTCACGGGCCTCTTCAACCAGCGCTTCTTCCAGGAGACGCTACGGCGCGAGGTGACCCGTGCGCACCGATATCAGCGCAAGCTGACTCTCATCGTCTTCGACCTGGACGACTTCAAGTCGATCAACGACCAGGTCGGCCATCTTGCCGGCGACCGCGTGCTCGGGCAGGCGGCCGACCGCCTGCGCGATGCCGTCCGCTCTGTGGATGTCGCCTGCCGGATCGGCGGCGACGAGTTCGCCGTGATCATGCCCGAGTCGGCCGCGGAGGACGGCGACCAGCTCTTCCGGCGAGTTCACAACTCCATGCGCGGAACGGCGCTCGGTCCCGACGAGCAGCGCCTCCGACTCTCGGGTGGCATCGCAGAACTGCTGCACGGCGACACCCCCGCGAGCCTCTTCGAGCGGGCGGACGCGGCGCTCTATCGCGCCAAGGGCCGGGGCAAGGATCGCGCCGACATCGCCGGTGCGACCGAGAGCCGCACGGACGACGAGTCGCGGCGCGACTCGTAGAAGCGCGCGGCGCCCTCGATCTCAGATCGCCTCTAGCCGCGGACGGCGACGCGCGCGTTGCGGCCTGGTGCTGTCGCGGTCGGGCGCCGCGTGGAGATGACGACGCTCGCGCGCGGGCCGAGCGGCCTCGACAGGAACACGGCGCGTTCGACTCCGGTGAACTGCGCGGCACGGACAGGCCCGCGTCCCGGAGAGAGGATCCAGGCGCCGTAGGACGTTCCGGCCGGCGCCTCGGTCAGCCCGCGGACGAGAATCGCCGCCCGCCCGCCGCTGCCCACGGCGAGCACGAGGCCACGGGCACCGCGAAAGGCCACGCGCTCCGTGCTCGGCTTGGCGAGCAGGGAGAGGACACGCCGCTCCGCCGGCACATCGGGCTGGACGGGAGGCGTCGTGACGCCCTCCGTTTGTGTCGTCGCGACGGGTGCGGGCTCGGCGGACGACCCGGCCGAGATCACGGCGGCGGTCCCGACGGCCATGGCCGCGATCCCGGCGAGCACGCCGAGCGCCGCGAGCAGCACCGGAGTGAGCCGCCTGCCGTGGGGGATGTCTACGGCCCAGATGCTGGCTGGAGCCGACCGAGAGTCGCCGGTGCCGCCGTCGGGGTCGAGCGCCGGGAGCTGGACGATCGGTATGTCCGGCACGGTGGTCACGACGCGCACCACCGTAGCGAGCGGTGCGGCTGCCATCGCAGCGTCCCCAGCACGATTTGACGGAAGTCCTGCACGATTCGCAGCGGGCGGCTCCGACCGACGCGGGCGCTAGTAATACGGCGCGTGCCGGAGTCCGACGCAGCCATCGTCCTTTCGATCGTCGCTCTGCTCCTCGGCGCGACCTGCCTCACACTGCTCGTCCTTTCGCTCCGGCGCATGCTCGGTCGCCACGAGCAAGTCGTCGCGACGATGCTCCAGCGCTACGACCATCGTCTTGCCGAGTTCGCCCAGACGCTGAGCGACGCGCTCAACCAGACGCTTCCGGCGAGGATCACGGCGGCGATCTCGGGCACCCCAGTCGACTCTCCCGCGGTGGAAGGGCCCGACCACTCGAATGTCGTCCGCGTGCTCGAGCTCGCGCGCGAGCAGACCGCCGCCGACGCTGCCGTCGCGATCGTCGGGACGAAGCAGGAGCCCATCCTCGCGACCGTGGGGCTCTCACAGAGCGAGGTCGCGCAGGTCGGCGGCCTCGGCATACCCGACTACCGTGGCGCTCGCGCCATCCAGGTGTCGTTCAACGGCGAGGACACGCCAGCGGGCGGGAACCCGATCCGGAACGGGCTCGCGATACCGCTCCTCGACTCACCGTCGGAGCCGGGGATGCTCGCGGTGCTCTCACGAACACCCGACCGCCAGTTTTCGGAGATCGACATCACGTCGCTCGAGAACGTGCTGAGCATCACGCGGCCGGCCCTCGAGACGTCGCTCGAGCTGAAGGAGCCCGACCCGGTCCCGGAGCGCGATCCACTCACGGATCTCTATGACCGGCCCGCGTTCCACGCACTGCTCGACCGTGAGATCGGACGAGCGCGAGGCCGACGTGAGCCCCTTGCGCTGCTCGTGCTCGACGTCGACCGGCTCACGACCATCAACGCGCGCATCGGGCACCTCGCAGCCGACGAGGTGCTGGCCACGGTCGCGCGCGTGCTCGACGACGTGACCGGTCCGCGTGACCTCCCGTGCCGCATCGGCGGGGGCCGCTTCGGCGTGCTGCTCTCCGTGGCGGACAGCCGCGACGCCGAGGCGCTCTTCGACCGCCTGCAAGCAGCTCTGCGCGAGCGCCCGCTCCCGAAACTCGGAGTCGTCTCGTTCTCCGGCGGCGTCGCCGAGCTTCTGCCCAAAGACGACGCGACCGCGCTCATAGTCCGCGCGGACGCGGCCCTCGCGCTCGCCAAGAGCTCGGGGCGCGACATGGTCGTCACGGCGGCGAAGCGCCCGAGCCGCGACGTCGCTTAGAGCGGGCCGTCCGCTACGCGCGGCGCCGCGTGAGCCAGCGCGCAGCTTCCGCCTCGTGGAGCGAGAGGAAGGGCGCGAAGCTCGAGAGGCTGACGACACCTAGTTCCGGGAGGCGATCCCGTTCGCACACGAGCTTGCTCGCCGCAGCCTTTTGCATGCGAATCGTCCACGCGGCGTAGGCGTCCGCGCGCCGCTCGGCGCGCAGCTCACGCTTCACGGCGGCTCGAGCGAGCTCGCCCGAGACGGCCCCCAGCGCGGTCGTCCCGTCATGCGGGCGAACCTCGAAGACGCCCTCGGCGGTGCGGATCGTCGCGCTTCTGCCGCTCGCGAGCGTGAAGACGGCCGGCGGCGCGGAGGTGGCTAGCACGACGCCGCGTGCCTCGGGCAGCCAACTCGGCGCCGGCGAGACCGAGACCTCGCGCGCGAGCACGGGCGCGAAGGTGGCCCGGAAGCGAGCGACGTCTGCAGACGAGATCCGCGCGAGCGAGAGGCGGTCGACGATCCGGGCGACGCGCAGCTCGTCGCCGAGAATGGCGCGACCGACCGCCCGGCTGGCGCCCGTCTCGGCGAGAGCGGAGCGATACGCCGACGAGCTTCCGCCGAACCGCGCACGCACGACACGACGCTCCATCGCGAGCGCGTCCGACGGCGAGACGGCAGCGCGCTCGCGCTCGATGGCGCGAGCGACCAGCGCCGTGAGCGCGAGCTCCCGGTCACGCGTCACGTTCGCGAGCGACGCCACGCTGGAGGCGGTGAGCGGCGTCGTGCCGTAGAGGCAGCGCACCCCCGCGGCAAGACCGAGCTGCCCGGTCTTCACGTCCGGATCGAGCTCCTTCCCGAGCTCCGTCGCCGCGTCGCAGAGATCCGAGTTACGCGCCCACAGCCAGACGCACGCGGCGTATGTCTTGTCGGGGTCGTTCGACCGCTCGTTGCGCTGCGCCCAGCCCCAAGACCAGACGTGCGCGAGCCCGAACTCGCTCGCGACCTGCTTGACCGCGAGCGTGTGCCACTTGGCGACGCTGAACCATCGCGACCGCGGCTTCAGCCCCTCGCGGCCGCCAGCACCCGCTCCCGTCTGAAACCCGATCATGATCCCGATTCGCGACGGCGGTATCCCGACCGCGAGCAGCCTCGCAACCGCTGCGCGATGGCGCGTGCGCAGACGGCGCGAGCCGTCGATAGGCCCGTCGCGCCAGATGAGATTGGCATTCGCGTAGTTCTCGAGGACGAGATCCGAGACCGCGCCGACTGCCCTCCACCACGCCGCGGCGTCGCCACCCGTGAACGGGTCGCTCGAGACGAGCAGCGCGGGCCGGCCGCCGCGCTCCTTCAGGCGCGTGACGAAGCGCAGGACGTTGGCGCGGTAGCGCTCCGCGGTGGGCGTCAGAGGTGTCGGCAACGAAGCTCCCCAAAGCTCATTGAGAGCGATCAACGGCGTCTGGCAGCCGGACACCTCGACGGCGTAGTCGAACAGGGAGTCGGCGCGCTTCTCGATCGTCGCCGGATCCGCCGGATCGGACGGCGTGCCCACGCGCTTGCGCAAGTACATGTCCCAGTGCACCGTTCCCGCACCCGCCGTTCGCGCTTCGCCGGCGAGGAGCGTCCCACCGGTCGCGACCACGACGCCGGGACGTGCGAACCGCTCGCGCCAGAACGAGACGGAGCCGTCGGCGAAGTCGATCCACGTCGGAGCTGCCTCCGGAAGTCCGCACGATAACGCGGCCTGGCCGGACGAAGGCCACGCGAGCATGCCGGCGATCAGAGCGCCGACAGCGAGGAAAGCCCTGCTCACAGGCCCACAGGTAGCAGAAAGAGAGAGAAGCGGTGGGGGCCAGCCAGACGGCCGGGCCCCCACGCCTCGTTACTTCTGCTCTTCGTCCGCAGGCGGCTCGAGCTCGGCTGCACCGTCGAGCTCGGGTGCAGGCCCGGCGTCGAGAGTGAGGTCGAGCGCGTCGAAGTCGAAGCCGTCGCCGTCGCCGATCTCCTCGAGAGCGGCGAGCAGCTCGGCCTCGGCCTCGGGCCGGGCGAACGTGACCGGAAGCGGCTCGGTCGGCTCGATGGAGATGTTCCGGTACTGCTTGAGACCCGTCGCCGCCGGGATGAGCTTCCCGATGATGACGTTCTCCTTGAGCCCGTTCAGGCGGTCGACCTTGCCCTCGATCGCCGCGTCGGTCAGCACCTTCGTCGTCTCCTGGAAGGAGGCGGCCGAGAGGAACGACTCGGTCGCGAGCGACGCCTTCGTGATGCCGAGGATGATCGGCTCGAAGGTGGCCTGCTCGCCCTTCGCCTTCTTCACGCGAGCGTTCTCGCGCTCGAGGACGACCTTGTCGACGAGCTGGCCCGGAAGGAGCGTCGTGTCGCCGTTCGTCTCGACGCGCACCTTCTTGAGCATCTGCCTGACGATCAGCTCGATGTGCTTGTCGTGGATCTCGACACCCTGCGACTTGTAGACCTTCTGCACCTCACCAACGAGGTACAGCTCCGTCTGCGTGTCGCCCTTCAGCATGAGGAGCTCCGCAGGGTTGAGCGAGCCCTCGTTGAGCGGGTCGCCGGCCTCCACGGTCTTGCCCTTCGAGACCAGGAATCGCGTCCGGCGCGGGAAGGTGAACTCCTTCGGCTCCGGTAGCTCGCCGCTCGCATCGAGGTTCGTGGGCGTGACGGTGACCTTCACCGTCCGCTCGGCGTCCTCGATGTCCACCTTGCCCGCGATGTCCACGAGCGTCGCTGCGCCCTTCGGGTTTCGCGCCTCGAAGATCTCGACCACGCGCGGAAGACCGTGCGTGATGTCGTCTCCGGCGACGCCACCCGTATGGAACGTCCGCATCGTGAGCTGCGTACCCGGCTCGCCGATCGACTGCGCGGCGATGATCCCGACCGCGTCGCCGATCTCCGTCATTCCACCGGTGGCGAGGAAGGTGCCGTAGCAGTTCCGGCACAGTCCCCACTCGCTGCGGCACTTCAGCACCGACCGAACCGGAATGACCGCGGTCTCGGCGAACTCGCCGAACTCCTCGACGAGCTTGCGGAGCGCGCTCATCGTGATCTCGGTCTGCTTCTCGACGATGACGACCTTGCCAGGCTTGCCGTCCTTGATCGGCTTGTGGATGTCCTCGGCGGCCACGCGCCCCGCGACGCTCTTGTTCGGAACGTCGTCGAGGATGAGCGGCAGCTCGATGTACTCCGTCGTGCCGCAGTCGGCCAGCACCTTGCCGGGCTGGTCGCGGATGATCACGTCCTGCGAGACGTCCACGAGTCTCCTCGTGAGGTAGCCCGAGTCCGCCGTGCGCAGCGCCGTGTCCGCGAGACCCTTGCGGGCGCCGTGCGTCGAGATGAAGTACTCGAGGACGGTGAGCCCCTCCATGAAGTTCGCCTTGATGGGGCGGGAGATGATCTGCCCCTTCGGATCGGCCATGAGGCCACGCATGCCGGCGAGCTGACGGATCTGGTTGAACGATCCGCGCGCTCCGGAGTTGGCCATCATGTAGATCGGGTTCGTCGGCTCGAGGTTGTCCATCATCCGCTCGGCGACCTGATCCGTCGCCTGCGTCCAGATGGCGATGACGCGCTCGTCGCGCTCCTCCTCGGTCATGAGGCCGCGGTCGTACTCGCGACCGACCTTCGACACCTCGTCCTCGTACCCGGCGAGGATCTCCTCCTTGTCGCCCGGAATCACGATGTCGTTCTTCGAGATCGTGATGCCCGCGCGCGTCGCGAAGCGGAACGTCACCGACTTGATGACGTCGAGCGCCGCGGCGATCGTGTTCGGCCCGTAGTGCTCGACGAGCTCGCCGATGAACGTGTCGAGCTCGCGCTTCGTGAGCGTCTTGTTGAGGTAGTCGTGATCCTCGAAGTCGCCGCCCGTCGCCTCGTCGAGCGCACGCTCGACCTCGACGTTGAAGATGACGCGGCCCGGCGTCGTCAACACGCGCTCGCCGCTCCACGTGTACTCGATCGGCGTGTGATAGTCGACGATCTCGTCGCCGATCGCGAGCTCGATCTCCTCTTCGGTGCGGTACCGCTTGAGACCCTTCGCTCCGATCGTCTTTGCGGCCTGCTCCGTAGTCATCGCTGGCAGGTCGTGCTCGCAGTAGGTGAGGAAGTAGGCGCCGAGCACCATGTCCTGGCTCGGCGTCGCGAGCGGGCGACCGCTCGCCGGCGAGAGGATGTTGTTCGACGAGAGCATCAGCACGCGTGCCTCGGCCTGCGCCTCCGCGGAGAGCGGAAGGTGCACGGCCATCTGGTCGCCGTCGAAGTCGGCGTTGAACGCCTGGCAGACGAGCGGGTGCACCTGGATGGCCTTGCCCTCCACGAGCACGGGCTCGAACGCCTGGATCCCGAGGCGGTGCAGCGTCGGCGCGCGGTTCAGCAGAACCGGATGCTCCGCGATGACCTCCTCGAGGACGTCCCAGACCTCCGGGATCATCGACTCGACCATCTTCTTGGCCGCCTTGATGTTCTGGACGGCCTTGCGCTCGACGAGCCGGCTCATGATGAACGGCTTGAAGAGCTCGAGCGCCATGAGCTTGGGCAGGCCGCACTGGTGCAGCTTCAGGTTCGGCCCGGCGACGATCACCGAGCGGCCCGAATAGTCCACGCGCTTGCCGAGCAGGTTCTGGCGGAACCGGCCCTGCTTGCCCTTGAGCATGTCGGAGAGCGACTTCAGGGGACGATTGCCCGGCCCGGTGACCGCGCGCCCGCGGCGGCCGTTGTCGAACAGCGCGTCGACGGCCTCCTGCAGCATCCGCTTCTCGTTGTTGACGATGATCTC
>DASQLF010000022.1:0-12986 GCA_035630135.1 Gaiellaceae bacterium | reverse complement strand
GAAGCCCGGAGCCTTGACGGCAACAGCCGAGAAGGTGCCGCGCAGCTTGTTGACGACGATCGTCGCGAGCGACTCGCCCTCGACGTCCTCCGCCACGATGAGCAGCGGGCGACCGGCCTGGATGACCTGCTCGAGCACCGGAAGGATGTCCTTGACCGCACCGATCTTCTGGTTGGCGATGAGGACGTACGGCTCCTCGAGCTCCGCCTCCATGCGCTCGGCGTCCGTGATCATGTACGGGCTGAGGTAGCCCTTGTCGAACTGCATGCCCTCGGTGAACTCGAGGTCGAGGCCGAACGTCTGGCCCTCCTCGACGTTCACGACGCCGTCCTTGCCGACCTTCTCGATGGCGTCGGCGATGACGTCACCGATCTCGCGCTCGCGCGACGAGATGGTGGCGACGCGGGCGATGTCTTCCTTGCCGTTGACCTCGACGGACTGCGCCTTGAGGTTCTCGACGATCGCTTCGACGGTCTTCTCGATGCCGCGCTTGAGACCCATCGGGTTCGCACCGGCAGCGACGTTCTTCAGGCCCTCGCGGACGATGGCCTGGCCGAGCACCGTGGCGGTCGTCGTGCCGTCACCGGCGACGTCCGTGGTCGCTGTCGCGACCTCGCGCATGAGCTGCGCGCCCTGGTTCTCGAACGGGTCCTCGACCTCGATCTCGCGGGCGATGGTGACGCCGTCGTTCGTGATCGTCGGCGCGCCGAACTTCTTGTCGAGGACGACGTAGCGGCCCTTGGGGCCGAGCGTCACCTTGACCGCGTCGGCGACGGCGTTGACGCCGCGCTCGAGCGACCGGCGAGCGTCCTCGTTGAACTTGAGCTCCTTGTGAGCCATGTGTCTTGATTCCTCCTGAGCGAGCTAGGCGGAAGCAGCGGCAAGCTTCTTCTTGCCCTTGCTTCCGGTGGATACGACCTTCGCGAGAACGTCCGACTCGCGCAGTATGAGAACGTCGTCCGAGCCGACCGTGATCTCGGTTCCGCCGTACTTCGAGAAGATCACCTCGTCGCCGACCGCGACGTCCATCTTGATGTACTCCCCGTCCTCGTCACGCGAGCCGGGGCCGACTGCGAGGACAGTGCCGCGCTGCGGCTTCTCCTTCGCCGTGTCGGGCAGCACGATGCCGCTGATCGTCGTCTCTTCCTCATCGAGGATCTCGACGATGATGCGGTCACCCAGAGGCTGCAAATCCATTCGCTGGTCCTCCTTGGTTGATACGAGCTTGTAACAGTGCTGGCACTCGACGTACGAGAGTGCCAGACCACCTTAGCACGCTCCAGAGGCCGAGCCAAGCCAAATTGAGTCGCATCGGCTCAGATCGTGTGACTGGGTGGCGCGCGAATGTTACAAAGTCTGGGTGCGACGCGAGTTCTCCGCCGGTGTCGTTCTCGTCCGGCGCATGCGTGGGCGCTGGTGGTTCGCCGCCGTCCGCCCGCAGGGCAAGCCGGAAGGCACGTGGGCGCTTCCGAAAGGACTCGTCGACCCCGGCGAAGCACCCGCCGAGGCGGCGATCCGCGAGGGCTTCGAGGAGACCGGAGTGGCGGGGCGCCTCGACGAGAAGCTCGGCGACGTGCGCTACGTCTACACGTGGAAGGGCGAGCGCGTCTTCAAGGTCGTGAGCTTCTTCCTCGCGCATGCCCGGCGCGGGCGGATCGGCGACCTGCCGCCCGGTATGGAAGTCGAGGTCGCCGAGGCGCGCTGGCTGCCGCTCGTGGACGCTCCGAAGCAGCTCTCCTATAGCGGCGAGAAGCAGATGGCAGAGCGTGCGCTCGCCGCGGTCGGCCTGTCTCCGTCCGAGGGGGCGAGCCGATAGGCTCGATCCCTTGCCGACCTTCGCGCTGAACTTCTACAACCCGGCGGTCGCCGAGCAGCTTCGCACCGGCCGCAAGACGGCGACGATCAGGGTCGGCGACAAGTCCGCGAAGTACCGCAAGGGCATGATCGTGACCGTCCTCTGCGGCGCCCGCTACGGGCAACGGGAGCGGATCTTCGACGCCGTCATCGACAAGGTGGAGGTGAAGGCACTGCGCGAGCTGTCGCCCCGCGAGATCGAGCACGACAACCCACAGATTCGCCGCGTCGACGAGCTGCAGTGGTTCCTCGGCCAGCTCTACAACCGTGAGATCGGAGAGGACGACATCGTCACGCTGATCCGGTTCTCGCAGATCACCTGACGATCCAGCGCACGATCGGTCTCCCCTGCGCGTGAGCAGTGAGTGCCGCGGTCGCCTGCAGCACCGTCGCGGGGATCGCGAGCAGCAGCACTCCGAGGAGCACTGCTGCCCACAGAGCTCGACGCTTCCAGCGTCGGCGCATCAGATTCCGAGCGCGGGATCTGCCTCCACGCGGGGCTCGTAGGTTGAGCGGTAGCCGAAGAGGCGGCCGAGCGGCGCGCCGAGCGCGAGCCCGAGCTTCTGCATCCACGCCGGCGGGAAGGGCAGCCGGACGGTGTCGAAGTGCGCGTTCGCGATGACGGCGAGGCGGAGCGGATTCGGCATGCCCTTGCGGTTCGTCCTACCGTCGGCGGCGAGCGCGAACATCGTCTCGACGAGTTGCTCGAACTGCAGCGCCGGCCGGATCTCACAGACGAAGTGCGCCTCGTCGTCGCCGGCGTTCCAGAACTTGTGGGACGTGCCCGCGGGAACGGTCACTCGCTCGCCGGGGCCTGCAATGCGCTCACCTAGCGGGGTGCGGAACCCGACCGAGCCGCGGAGCACCTCGAAGCGCTCCTCCTGGGAGGGATGGACATGCGCTGCCGCGACGAAGCCGTGGGGCTTCACGAAGCACTCGATCACGACGGCCTCGCCGTTCGTGTCGGCGGACGTCTTGTGGAACACGATCCGCTCGCCGGTGACGGGATTCTCGATGGTGTCGCCTGCTCGAAGCATCTTGGTCTCCTTTCGTGCGTTGACGTCGCGGACGATCGGAGACCGCGCTTACGGTTCACTTGGTAGTCGCTTGGAAACACTCTTGGAGGCGTAGGCGGCGTGGACACCCGGTTCGACTTTCGAGTTCTCGGGGCGCTCGAGGTGACGGCGAACGGCGAGCCGCTGTCGCTCGGCGGTCCGCAGCAGCGTGCCGTTCTCGCACTGCTCCTGCTGAACGCAAACCGCGTCGTGTCGCGTGACCGAATGGTCGACGCGTTGTGGGGCGACACCCCGCCGGCGACGGCGACGAACGCCTTGCAGGTCGCCGTCCACGGCCTCAGGAGAGTCCTGGGGCGCGACCGCGTGCTGACCCAGGGCGCCGGCTACCGGCTCGAGGTGCGACCGGGAGAGCTCGACCTCGACCGCTTCGAGGAGTTGGCCGCGCGTGCCCGGGGAGAGACCGCGACTCTTGCAGCGCCGAAGCTGCACGAGGCGCTCGCCCTCCGGAGGGGCCAACCGCTCGCCGACCTTGCGGGCGCTCCTTTCGTCACGGACGAGCGCGACCGGCTGGAGGAGCTCCAGCTCGCGGTGCTCGAGCGGAGGATCGACGCCGATCTGGAGCTGGGGCGCGCAACCGAGCTCGTCTCCGAGCTCGAGAGCCTCGTCGCCGCGCATCCGTTCAGGGAACGCTTTCGAGCGCAGCTGCTGCTCGCCCTCTATCGCGCAGGCCGGCAGGCCGACGCCCTGCAGGCCTACCGCGACGCCCGTGAGACTCTCGTCGAGGAGCTCGGCGTCGAGCCTTCGCGCGAGCTCCAGGACCTCGAAGCGCAGATCCTCCGCCAGGACCCCGCACTCGATGTCGTCGTAGCGTCCCGCACGCGCCCGAGGCTGCCGACGCCTGCCCAGCCCCTGGTCGGGAGGACGCTCGACGTAGCGGCCGTCACCGCGCTCGTGCGGACGCCGTCGACGCGCCTCGTCACACTCACCGGCCCCGGCGGAACGGGCAAGACGAGACTCGCCCTGGAGGCTGCGCACGAGCTCCAGCCCAGCTTCTCCGGCGGCGTCGTCCTCGTCGACCTGTCGCCGATCCGCGACCCCGCGCTCGTCCCCTCGACGGTTGCGCATGCCGTCGGGGTGAGCGACGAGGCGGACACCGATCCAGCGCAACGCGTCGCGCTGGCGCTGGCCGACCGCGAGACGCTCCTCGTGATCGACAACGTCGAGCATCTGCTCGAAGCAGCACCTTTCGTCGCGCATCTGCTCGCCCAGGTCGAGTCTCTGCGCGTGCTCGCAACGAGCCGCGAGCCGCTGCGAATCGCGGCGGAGCACGAGTACGGCGTGTCGCCGCTCGGGCTCCCGCCGGTCGGCGCGGCTGCGCTCGAGGAGGTGGCGGGGTCGGACGCTGTCGCACTGTTCGCCGCGCGCGCTCGGGCGGCGCGGGCGGACTTCGAGCTCAGCGGCGAGAACGCCGCGGCAGTCGCGGACATCTGCCGCGCGCTCGACGGACTGCCGCTCGCACTCGAGCTCGCAGCGGCACGGGTGCGTCTCCTCTCACCGGCCGACCTGCGTGACCGCATCGAAGATCGCCTCGGTCTGCTGGCCGACGGACCGCGAGACCTCCCCGACCGGCAGCGCACGCTGCGCTCCGCGATCGACTGGAGCTACGACCTGCTCGACGACCGGGAGCGGGTGCTTCTTGCCCGGCTTGCGGTCTTCGCAAGCGGCTGCACCATGGATGCAGCCGAGCGGGTCTGCGATGCGGTTCTCTCCACGCTCGGCTCGCTCGTGGAGAAGAGCCTCGTCCGGTCGCGGACGGACGACACCGGGAACACGCGCTTCTCGATGCTCGAGACGGTGCGCCAGTACGCGCTCGAGCGACTTACCGCATCCGGCGAGCTGCGCGCAATACGAGATCGGCACGCCTCCTACTTCGCCGACCTTGCGACGCGCCTCCAGCCAGTCCTCGAACGCACGGCGGCGGTAGAAGAGGCCGCGCGTGAGCACGACAACATCCGCCTCGCGCTCGGCCATGCCGTCGACGGCGGCGACGCGGAAACAGCCCTCGGTCTGTGTGGAATCGCGCGCTTCTGGTACGCGCGCGGGTACCTGGGAGAAGGGAGTGCGTGGATCGAGCGCGCCCTGTCACTCGGCCACGCACGGTCGGTGCAGCGCGCACGCGTGCTGTACGTCGGCGCCACGATCGAGTGGTCGAGCGGAAACCACGAACGAGCCATCGCGTACGGAGAGGAGAGCCTCGAGCTCGCCCGCGAGCTCAACGACGACCTGTCCGAGGTGGGTGCGCTGACGGCGCTCGGCCTCGCCCATCTCGGAATCCGCGAGCTCGAGACGTCACGCGAGTACCACCGCGAGTCTCTCGAGCGTGCCCGCGCGATGGGGGGCGATCGCTGGGTCGCGATCGCTCTCACCAACATCGCGGATCTCGAGATCATGTTCGGCAACCACGCCGAGGCCGATGAGCTAGCGGCCGAGAGCCTCGAGATCCACAGCAGGCTCGGAGACATCGAGGGCAAGGGCGTCGCCTTGTTGGTGCTCGGCACCACGGCGCTCGCGCGAGGCGATGATGTTTCCGCGGCAGCCAGGATCGTCGAGAGCATCCGCTGCTTCCGGCGTGTGGACTTCAAGGACTTCCTCGCGTCCGCGCTCGTCGCGCTGGCGCGGACCAGTGCCGAGGATGAGCCGGCCCGTGCAGCGCGTCTCCTCGGTGCGGCACGCACACTGCGGAGCCCGCTCGGAGACTCGCAGTTCCCGTGGGAGAGCGACTGGTACGAGCGCACTGCGGAGCGCGTCCACGATCGTCTCGGAGTGGATCGCGCAGTCGCCGAGCTGAGCGCGGGAGCGTCCGCGCCGTACGACACGATCGACGAGGAGCTCGCTCGAGCTCCCGCCGCAGAGACGTAGGCATGGACGCGCAGTTCAGAAGCCGAGATCCGTGCTTCGCGGCCTGACGGAACGATCTCGGAGGTACTGGCTACCGACCCGGCTTCCTGATGGTCGTGCCGAACAGCTCGGCGTCACGGACGGGCGCCCCACACTCTTCGCACTCGACCGCGAACGCGGACGGGATCGGCGCCGAGCAGCTCGGGCAGCGGTGACGAAGCTCGCCGCCGCACTGCGGGCATGCAGCCTGCAGCTCGTCCTCGTCGTCGAGGAAATAGCGGAGGGTGTGGCCACACGCGAGACAGAAGGCGACCCAGTCGCCGAGGGTCTTCCGGCGCTCCTCCTGGATCCAGTTCCGCTTCGGCTTCGCCATCCCCGGCCACTGTAGACAGACCCCTTCGTTAGCATGGCTGCGACCCCAGCGGACGACGGGAGACGACTGCATGGCCGTACGTGAAGCCGAGCCCGTGGGCTCGCTCCAGGAGGTGAAGGACGCCGGCCTCGACCGCGAGGACCTCCTCGGGATCTACCGCAGCATGCTGATCACGCGCGGCATCGAGGAGCGCGGTCACATCCTCTACAGGCAGGGCAAGATCCCCGGCTCGTTCTACACGGGCCGCGGCAACGAGGCCGCTGCAGTCGGCGTCGGCACGGCGATGGGGCCGAACGACGTCGGAACGCCGCTCCACCGCGACATGGGCGTCCACGTGACGCGCGGTGTCGAGCCCTGGCGCGTATTCGCGCAATACATGGGGCGCGAGGGCGGGCCGACACGCGGACGCGACGGCAACGTGCACATGGCCGTCTCGCAGCTCGGCCTCCACACGATGGTCTCGCACCTTCCCGCGATGCTTCCCGTCTCGACCGGCATGGCCCTCGCCTTCAAGATTCGCGACGAGCGACGGGTCGCCGTCGGCTGGTTCGGCGAAGGTGCGGCTGCGCGCGGCGACGCGCACGAGGCGATGAACTTCGCCGGTGTCCGCCAGCTGCCCATGGTGTTCGTCTGCGACAACAACCAGTGGGCGTACTCGACTCCGACGTACCTCTCCTATCCGGTGGAGCACATCGCCGACCGCGCCGCGGCCTACGGCTTCGAGGGCGTCGTCGTCGACGGCACCGACGTGCTCGCCGTCTACCGCGAGGCCAAGCGCGCGATCGAGAAGGCGCGCGAGGGCGGCGGGCCGACGCTCGTCGAGTGCCTCACTCTCCGCATGGAAGGTCACGCGGTGCACGACGACGCCTTCTACGTCCCGAAGGAGATGTTCGAGCAGTGGGCGGCGTACGACCCGATCGAGCGGTTCCGCACCTGGCTGCAGAACCACGCGGACATGACGGAGGACGAAGAGAGCGCGATCACCTCGATGGTCAAGCGCCTCATGAACGAAGCGCTCGACCGCGCCGACGAGTCCCCACTGCCCGATCCTTCGACGCTGGAGAGCGGCGTCTTCGCCTCCTCCGAAGACCTCGACACCCCGCACCACAAGTAGCCATGCCGGAAATGACCTACATCCAGGCGATCTCGGACGGGCTCCGGCTCGAGATGCGGCGCGACCAGCGCGTCTTCATCCTCGGCGAGGACGTGGGCGTGTACGGCGGCGCGTTCAAGGTGTCCCTCGGGTTCCAGGAGGAGTTCGGGCCGTGGCGCGTGATCGACACGCCGCTGTCGGAGACGGCGATCGTGGGAGGCGCGACGGGAGCTGCGCTCATGGGCCTTCGACCCGTGGCCGAGATGCAGTTCGCGGACTTCATCTCGTGCGCGTGGGATCAGCTGGTCACGATCTCGGCGAAGCAGTTCTTCCGCGCCGGCACTCCCATTCCGATCGTCGTCCGCCTGCCGTCGGGCGGCGGCTTCTCGGGCGGGCCCTTCCACTCTCAGAATCCGGAGAGCTCGTTCGCGCACATCCCGGGGCTCAAGATCGTGTGCCCGGCGACGCCGCAGGACGCGAAGGGACTCCTCGCGAGCGCAATCGAGGATCCCAACCCGGTGCTTTTCTTCGAGCACAAGCATCTGTACCGACGCATCAAGGCCGACGTGCCCGAGGAGCGCTACACGGTGCCCTTCGGTTCCGCCAACGTGCACCGCGCCGGCGACGACGCCACGGTCGTCACCTGGGGCGCCATGGTCTACACGGCGACCGAGGCGGCAGACGAGCTCGCCAACGAGGGCTTCGAGGTCGAGGTCCTCGATCTTCGAACGCTCATTCCCTGGGACAAGGCGAAGGTGCTCGAGAGCGTACGTCGCTGCTCGAAGGTCCTCGTCCTGCACGAGGACACGCGCACGGGCGGCTTCGGCGGCGAGATCGCGGCGACGATCGCCGAGGAGGCGTTCGAGGATCTCGACGCACCGGTGATGCGCGTCGCGGCGCCCGACACGCCGGTGCCGTTCTCGCCGCCGCTCGAGAAGGCATTCATCCCGCAGGTCGAGGACGTCGCCAAGGCCCTACGACAACTGACCGCCTATTAGGCGAGGAGGCACGGTGTCGACAGGAACCCAGACCGAGGTCGTGATGCCCCAGATGGGCGTCTCCGTCTCCGAGGGAACGATCACGAAGTGGCTGAAGCAGGTTGGCGAGGCGATCGGCCGCGACGAGCCGCTGCTCGAGATCTCGACGGACAAGGTCGACACCGAGGTGCCGAGCCCCGCCGAGGGCGTCGTCACGCAGATCATGGTGCAGGAGGGAGAGACGGTCGAGGTCGGCACGGTGCTCGCGACGATCGGCCCGGCAGGCGCCGAGATCGCGCCCGCGGCGCCGGCTCCCGCTGCCGCGCCCGAGCCCGAAGCAGCGCCGGCTCCCGAGCCGCCGGTCACGCCCGAGCCCGCTCCGGCACCTGTCGCCGAAACTCCGGCACCGCAGGCACCGCCTCCTCCCGTCGCGCCGGCTCCCGTCTCCCCGGCCGCCGCCGGCAACGGGAAGACCTTCGTGTCGCCCGTGGTCGCGCGCATCGCCTCGGAGCACGGGATCGACGCGTCGTCCGTGCCCGGTACCGGTACCGGCGGGCGCGTGACGAAAAAGGACATCCTGTCGTTCATCGAGTCCGGCGCTGCTGCTGCCCCGCCACCGGCGCCCACACCGGCTCCGGCCGCCGAGCCAGCTCCACCGGCAGCGCCGGAGCCCGCTCCCGACGCCGAGCCCGAGCCGGTGGCGCAAGCGCCGGCCCCGGTCGCCGAGCCAGCGCCCCCCGCTGCAGCCCCTGCTCCTGTCCCCACGCCGGCATCCGCCGCGCCGGCACCCGCACCAGCGGCCGCTCCGGCCGCCGCCGAGGCCGAGCTCGTCGCCGGTGAGGCGCTCGAGCCGATGAGCGCCATGCGCCGCGGCGTGATGGAGCACATGCGCCGCTCGGTCGACACGGCCGCACACGTCACGAGTGCGATCGAGGTCGACATGGCGCGGGTCGTCGCGCTCCGCGCGAAGCTCAAGCCCGAGCTCGCCCAGCAGAAGGTCAACCTCACCTACCTTGCCTTCATCGCGCGGGCGACTGTCGACACGTTGCTCGACTACCCGTGGGTGAACGGCGAGCTGCGTGGCCAGAGCATCGTCACCCGGCCGTTCGTGAACCTCGGAATCGCCGTCGCACTCGACGACGGCAAGGGACTGATCGTCCCGGTGATCCGCAATGCGCAGGACCTCAACCTCACGGGAACGGCACGCGCGATCCAGGACATCGCGGAGCGGGCGCGGACGAAGAAGCTCCTGCCCGACGACGTCCAGGGCGGCACGTTCACGATCACGAACCCCGGCAGCTTCGGGACGTTTCACGGGACGCCGATCATCAGTCAGCCCCAGTCCGCGATCCTCGGCACGTACGCGCTCGTGAAGCGTCCGTGGGTCGTCCAAGACGAGCTCGGCTTCGACGTCATCGCGATCCGGCCGCTGATGAACCTCACGCTCACGTACGACCACCGGCTCGTCGACGGCGCCTACGCCGGCATGTGCCTCAGGGACATCAAGGACCGGCTCGAGAGCTGGGACGAGGCGGCGTACTAGGTGCATCCGCTCGAAGGACGGTGCCTCTGCGGAGGGGTGCGGTTCGAGGTCACCGAGGCGTTCCTCTTCACGACGCAGTGTCACTGTGAGTTCTGCAAGCGCATCGCCGGTGGCTACGGCACCGTGAGCGGGCGTGCGCCGACGAGCGCGATCCGCGTCATCGAAGGCGAAGAGCTCCTGCGCTCGTACACGCCCGAGGGCGGCTCGGCGAAGACGTTCTGCTCGACCTGCGGCTCGAACCTGTTCGGCGGTGGCTGGCCCGAGTCCGAGTCATCGAGCGTGCGGCTCGCGGCGTTTGGCCTCGAGTACGACCGCAAGCCCGAGGCGCACACGTTCGTCCGCTCGGTCGCCGCGTGGGAGATCCTCCCCGACGACGGCCTGCCGCGGCACGACGTACGCGCGAGCTGATGACGCAGCGCGTCTATCCGATGGTCGCCTACGAGGACACTGCGGCCGCCATCGACTGGCTCGCTCGCGCCTTCGGCTTCGTCGAGCGTGGGGAGAGATACGTCATGGACGACGGAACCATCGGCCACGCCGAGCTCGACGTCGGCGGTGCCACGGTCATGCTGGCCACGCCGAACCGCGAGTATCAGAGTCCCAAGCGACACCGCGAGTCCTGCGACGCCGCAGCGCGCTGGCTCGACAATCCGTGGGTCGTCGACGGCTTACTCGTGCTGGTCGACGACTTGGACGCCCATCACGCGACCGCCGTGACGGCCGGGGCTAGCGTCCTCCGTCCACCGGAGGACGGTCCGGACGGTCGGCTGTACACGGCCGAGGATCTGGAGGGTCATCGCTGGATGTTCCAGCAGGCATGAGGAGCGCATACCTCATGAATCTCGGCCTCGTCCCGTACGGCGAGGCGTTCGAGCTGCAGCGCTCGGTCGCCGGCGCCGTGTCACAGGGCGCGATGCCGGAGACCGTGATCCTCCTCGAGCATCCGCCCGTCGTCACGATCGGCAGGCGAACCGAGACCGACACCGAGCTCCACATCCCCGAGGACGCGGAGGTCGAGATCGCGGAGACCGACCGCGGCGGCAAGTCGACCTTTCATGGGCCGGGGCAGCTCGTCTGCTACCCGATCCTCGACCTGACGAAGCACGGCAAGGACGTCAAGCGGTACGTACGCGACCTCGAGGAAGCGCTCATCCGCACGCTCGCGGCCTTCGAGCTCGAGGGCACCCGCTACGAGGGCCTCACCGGCGTCTGGATGCCTCCGGCGCGCGGTCAGGGACCCCGGAAGATCGCGTCGATCGGCGTCCACGTGTCGCGCTGGGTCACGACACACGGATACGCGCTGAACGTCGATCTCGATCCCGCGCCGTTCACAGAGTGGATCACGGCCTGCGGCCTCGAGGACGCGCAGTTCACGACGATCGCGCAGGAGCTCGAGCGGCCCGTCTCGGTCGTCGATGTCCGGCCCGCGGCGATCGAGGCGCTCGCAAGCGTGTTCGACCTCGCGCTCGAGGAGATCCCCGCGGACGACGGCGCCGGGCTCTGGTCGCAGTCGATTCACGCCTCGCTCGCCGCGCGATGACCGTCGACATCAGGCCGATCCCACGACCGGGCTGGGATCCACTGCCGTTCGACGGCTGCGTCGGCGTCGTGGGCCGCGTCCTCGTGCGCGAGGAGACGTACTTCGTCGCCGAGCTGCGCTTCGCAGAGCACGCGACGATCCACGAGCACCCCGGCGAGAACGACACGATCGTCGTGTGCCTCGAAGGCTCGGGGTTCACATCCGTCGCCGGCGAGACGGCGCCTCTGGTCGAAGGTCAGCAGGCTCGCTGGCCCAGGGACGTGCCGCACCGACTGTGGACGGAAGCCTCGACCATGCGGACGCTCATGGTCGAGCACTTCCGCTAGAGGGGGAACGCCTCCTCGGGCGACACGGGTTGATCCTCGCCGAACCGAGCGTAGGCCTCGCGCGGGTCGGACGTGGTCTCCTCGACCCCGGCGCCGTGCCGGAGTGCCGTCTCGTTGCGTGGATAGAGGATGCCCCGGCCTTGCCGGCGAGCGCCGACCCCGAGCACGACGCACGGCTCGTCGCCCACGCCGACGAAGATGTGCTCCGTCCACGGCGGACAGTGCACGAAGTCCCACGCCTTCAGGCGCCTCTCCTCACCCTCGACGATAAGCAGGCACTCGCCGCAGAGAACCAGGAAGTCCTCTTGCGCGTCCTCGCCGTGGTACATCCCACCCGATCGCCCGGGCTGAAGCACGCCGATGCCGATGCCGAGCATGTCGAAGCGCGGCTCTTCCGGTTCCAGCCTCGCATACGTATCGAGCTCGCTCGTGAACCAGGGAGCGTCACGGACGTTGAGGACGTACCAGCCCTCGCCGGTCGGGCGAACGCCGTTGCCGGTCGTCTCGAGCGGGGCCTCGGGCACCACGATGCCTAGACTAGACCCGATGCAGAGGTCGCTTCCCGTCGCCGAGCGCCCGCGCCGGCCTGACTGGATGAAGGTGCGCGCGCCGAGCGCCAACTCGCGCTACGCCGAGGTCAGGGGCCTGATGCGGGAGGGTGGGCTCGTCACGATCTGCGAGGAGGCGCGCTGCCCGAACATCGGCGAGTGCTGGGGCCGTGGGACGGCAACGTTCCAGATCCTCGGCGACACGTGCACCCGGGCGTGCCGCTACTGCTACGTCCACTCGGGCAAGCCCGAAGGGCCGCCCGACCCGCTCGAGCCGCTGCGGCTCGCGCAGGCGGCGGCGCAGATGAAGCTCTCGCACGTCGTCGTCACCTCCGTCGACCGCGACGACCTTCCCGACCGTGGCGCAGCCCACTACGCCGCGACGATCCGCGCGATCAAGCGCAAGCTGCCGGCGGCGAAGGTCGAGATCCTCACGCCCGACTTCCTCGACGTCGAGGAGGAGGCGCTCGAGATCGTGCTCGCCGCACGCCCCGAGGTCTTCAACCACAACATCGAGACGGTGCGACGCCTCCACGCGCGGATGCGCGGCGCGAAGGCGAGCTACGACAAGGCTCTGTGGCTCCTCGAGCGCGCGAAGGAGGTCGCCGACTATCCCGTATTGACGAAGTCGGGGATCATCGTGGGGCTCGGTGAGACGAACGACGAGGTCGTCGAGACGATGCGCGACCTGCGCGCCAACGGCGTCGACGTCGTCACGATCGGCCAGTACCTCCAACCCTCGCCGAGGCACGCGACGATCGACCGCTGGGTGCATCCCGACGAGTTCCGTTGGCTCCGCGAGCAGGGCGAGGCGCTCG
>DASQLF010000021.1:0-16646 GCA_035630135.1 Gaiellaceae bacterium | reverse complement strand
CGCACGAGAAGTCGCATTCCGGGGGCTTGGGTGCTCATCATCGTGCTGCTCGTGCTGCTGCTTACGGGCGGCAGCTACGTGCGTCGCCAAGTCCCGTCGAGGCTCGGACTCGGGCGGCGCGGTCTCGTACGCGGCCCCGGGGTCGGGGCTGATCTTCAGGGACGGAAGCGCACGTGCATGTGATCGCCGTGATTCGGATACGGGATCACGACGTCACCAGGACCGCGCAGCCCCGTCGTATAGCCGACGAAGACCTTCTCGACGCCGGCCGCGAGGAAGCGGTCGAGTAGTGCCTGTGACCGTCGACGGTCGACCTGACTCGATCCGGTCGGAGGACGCGGCGTGCCATCCAGACGCGGGTAGTAGACATCGATATCTAGCCCGTTCTGATGCGACTGATGGAGCTCCATCGGCCCGCCCGCGCGGAAGCTGATGTCGCCCACGACGACGTTCGGGGCGTCCTCGTCGGCGGAACGGTACGCAGCGAGGACGGCGAGGAGCTTGCGAATCGTGCGCTCGTTGCCGTACAGGCGGTCGGGCCGATTGGGAACGTGATCCGCAACGGGGTTCCAGGTCACCCAGGTCGGGCCTTCCAGGGGTAGCTGCGTGCCGTCGCTGAGCCAGCCGGAGTAGGGCAGACCGTGCGAGGTCGCGCGGTTCCAGCGCACCTCCGGGAACGTCGGCTGCTGTGTCTCCTCTTCCTTCACGCTTTGACGAGGTAGGGGAAAGAGCTCGTCGAGGACCGGCGTCGACGTGGCGCTCGGTGGGTCCTGCGCGAGCACCTCGTCCGCGCCCGAGGCGCTGCCGAGCTTCGGAGTTGCGAGCCCGAAGAGGACGGCCGGCCCGACGACGATTGCGGCCGACCGCGTCTTGCGTCTGCTGCGCCGGCGGCGGAGCTCGGCCCGGCGGCGACGTGATTGTGCGAGCCCGTCGGGCACGCGGGCTGCGAGGGCGTCCTCGCTGAGCCCGTAGAACGCCGGCGCGTTCACCTCGAGAGAGACTGCGTCCGGATGCGGAGGCTCGCGGAACCAGGGCGCTTCGAGGTCGAACCAGATCTCGTCGGCACGCCAGGCCATCGACCGTTTCCCTTCGCTCGGCCGGCCGTATCTCCTGCGGCCTGGTGCTAGGACTGCGCAGCGACGTCGAACGCCGCCTTCACGCCGTAGTAGCGCTGGCGCGCCTCGTCGAGCGTGTCGCCGATCGCCGTGAAACCGACGCGCCCGGCCACCGCGATCGCACTGACCATGTGCAGGACCACCCCGACCTCGCGCTCGCCGTCCCAGCCGAGACCCTCCTGCTGGACGACGTCGAGCAGGTCGTCAGGCGTCAGCGACCGGTACGCGGGCGAGTGGAGGTGATCGGTCGCTGCGTAGTGCTTGAGCTCGCCCATGCGCGTCCGCCACTCGCCGGCGAGCGGGTCGTAGATCCCGTCGGTAAGGCTCGTCAGCGCGAAGAGTGGATGGGTCGTTCCGCCGCAGCGCAGGTTGATCTCGAGCGCGTACGAGTCCCAGGCACCGTTGCGCCGTACGGTCGCGAAGTCGACGGCTGCACGGCCGATGACACCCTCCCGGGCCAGTCGCCGACCGACCTTGAGGCCCTCAGCGGCGATCAGTGCGGCGTAACCCGGATCGGCCGGAAAGTGGCACCCGAAGTACGTCTGGCCGTGCGCGCCCCCGAGCACCTGGTCGTGGGTCGACATGATGTCGACCTGGCCCGCGGGGCTCATCCGGAGCTGAACGCTCGGGCTGCGGAACTCCTCGCCTTCGATGCGCTCCTCGACGATGCCGCCCTGCTCGTCGAGCAGCGCGAGGTACTGCTCTGCGTCGATCTCCTCGTCCTCGAGCTCCAGCGCGCTCCGGAGGTCGCGCGAAGCGGCGTCGAGACGGAGCACCGCGTTGCCGAGGCCGCTCACGCCCTGGTCGAGCTTGAGGATCGCCGTGCCCGCGGTGGGGCTCCGCTTGCCGAGCTCGTCGAGCGCGGAGATGAGATCGCCCGAGTCGCGCACGTCGAGGCCCACCGGGTGCCGGACGTCCTCCTCGAGGAACAGCCGTCTGCTTCCGGTCTTCGAGCCGAGCCAGCCGAGGGCAGGGTCGCAACCGTAGATCGGGAGCTGCAGCGCCTCGGCGAGGCCGACCTCGTCGGCGGTCATGCAGAACGGCACGATCATCGACACCTCCGGCTCGCCGATGTGCCGCCTGATCCGCTCGAGCGCGCCCGGCCGGGCGAGCAGCTTGCGGGAGAGCGGTTCGTTCCTCCCGTCCACCAGGGAGACCGCGACGAAACGACCACGCGCCTCGGGGGTGTCGAGCTCGGGGACGAGCGAGAAGAAGTAGTCGAGCACGCGCTCGTGGATCGGCTGTGAGGTGACGTAGATCACCCGAGACCTCGGCGCGCGCAAGAGGCTCAGGACGAGACAGAGAAACCGCTCCTCGTACGCGGGAAACACCGGGATGAGCTGATCGGGCACGTCGAAGCTGATCGAGTGCACCACGACGATCGTCCGCTCGACGTCGCCGATGGAGCGCAGCGTCACCGACGGCCAGATATCCCTGAACTGCGCCTGCAACTCTGCGAAGGACTGCTCCGCCATGCGCGGACGCTACTGCCAGAAACGGGCCGTTGCTAGCGTGGCTTCGTGGCCGGAACGCTCGACGGACGGGTGATCGCCGTGGCGGGCGGCGCCGGGAATCTCGGGCCGACGGTGGTTCGGCAGCTCGTAGACGCGGGGGCACGCGTATCCGTGTGTGGCCGGGACCAGGAGGGGCTCGACGAGCTGGCAGCGCAGGTCGGTGGGATCGAGACCGAGGTCGTCGACCTGCTCGACGCTTCGGACGCACAGTCCTGGGCCGGCGGTCTCGTCGAGCGCCATGGCCGTGTGGATGGGCTCGTGCACCTCGTCGGCGGCTGGCGCGGCGGCACGCCGATCGAAGAAGCGCCGCTCGCTGACTGGGACTTCCTGAGCGGGCTCCTCGTCCGAACGGTTCAGACCGCGACGCAGGCATTCGCGCCGGCGCTGCTGGCAGACGGGCGAGGCCGCTTCGTACTCGTGTCCGCCGGGCAGGCGCGAGCGCCGACGCACACGAACGCGGTGTACGCAGCAGCCAAGGCCGCGTCGGAGACGTGGACGCTCGCTCTCGCCGACCGCTTCAAGGGCTCCGGAGCAACGGCCAACATCGTGGTCGTCGGTGCGATCGTCACACCCGAAATGCGCTCGCAGAGCCCGGACAAAGACTTCTCGACGTTCACCCCGGCCGAGGAGATCGCCGAGGCGATCGCGTACCTCTCGTCCGACGCAGTCGCGTCGATGAACGGTCAGCGGCTGACGCTTCGCGGCGCCGTCTGACCCGCCCGCCGCTCGGCCCGGAACTGCAGCGGCACGAGCGCGGCGAGGCACGCCAGCACGAGCCAGAGGTACACCCTCGGCGCGTCGAGCACCAGGCAGACTCCGAGCACGAGAAGCTGGGTCGAGAGGCCCAGGTTGGCGAGCGCGGTGACGGTGAAGCTGTCGTAGCCTCCGCGCCCGTCGAAGCGACGCGAGGCGAGCCCGCGCGTCAACCGGTCGAGCGGCGCGAAGACGACGGAGTAGATCGACGCCAGGATCCGTTCGGCGCGTGACCCGGTCGCGACGGGCTGCGGAGTCGGCCGCCCGTTCGCTTCCCGGTACAGCTCCGTCACGTTGAAGTCTGCCGCGAGGATCAGCGTGAGCGCGACGAACGCGGCGAGCGCGAGGAGCGGTTCGCCGGTGACGACGGCCAGCGCCATGAAGAGGCATGCGTTGACGACGAGGTCGGCGATCGTGTCGAGGTAGCGACCGGTCAGCGTCACGCGTCCCGTCGCGCGCGCCAGCTGTCCGTCGCAGTTGTCCAGCAGCGTCTTGACCTGCAGGAGCACCGCTGCCCACGCGAGCTCACCGCGCGCGAGGACGAGCACCGCGAGGAGGCCCACGGCCGCGTTCGCGAGCACCACGGTCGGCGGCGACATCCGGAGCCGAGCGAGGATCGGCACCAGCACGCTCGACAGAGGTCGGAAGACGACTTCGAGGACGAGCTCCCGGCCTGCCCGTCGTGCGTGGGGCGTTGCAGACGCGCCCGTGGCGTCCTCGGTCGATGCGGTCATCCTCGACGATCGTAGATACTGGCCCCATGACACCCGAAGGCTGGACAGAGGCAGACGACAAGCTCGAGCGCACCTTCGAGTTCGACGACTTCGCCGGATCGCTCGCTTTCGTCAACCGCGTGGGAGAGCTCGCCGAGTCCGAGGATCACCATCCGGGCATCGAGATCGACTACGCGAAGGTCACGCTGCGCTGGTGGACGCACACCGCGGGCGGCGTCACCGACCGCGACCGCGAGCTGGCCGAGAAGACGAACGCGCTCTAGACCGGCGCTTTCACGACCACGACGGGGCACGCCGCGTGGCTCGCGACGTGCCTGCTCACCGAACCCAGCAGTGCGGCCCGGAAGCCGCTTCGGCCGTGCGAGCCCACCACGACCAGCTGTGCCGACTCGCTCGCCGTGACGAGTGCGGCCCCGGCATCTCCCTCGACGAGGTTCCGCTCGACCTCGAGCCCCGCCGCCCCGACCTGCGCGAGTGCGGCGTCGATGGCGCTCTCGGCCGCATGGCGCTCCGCTTCGAGGTGACCGGGGAGATCGCCGGAAGGCACCGCCAGCAGCCCTGGATCGCCGATCAGCTGCGGGGGGATGAACGACCATGCGTGCAGCACCACGAGCGGCGCCGAGCGCAGGCGCGCCTCGTCCGCGGCCCACTGCAGCGCCGCCTGCGACGCGTCCGATCCGTCCGTCCCGACCACGATCGGCCCTTCCACGCGGCGGAGGCTACAACGTCGAGGCACTTGGCTAGGGTTGGGCGGTGAGCGGCCCGCCGCCTCTGACCCTCTACGAGGTCGGCCCTCGCGACGGCCTGCAGAACGAGCCGGACGTTCTGGACGTCGACACGCGCACCGAGCTCGCGCGCCGATTACTGGCGACGGGCGTTCCCGCGATCGAGATCGCGAGCTTCGTCGACCCGCGACGCGTGCCACAGATGGCGCACGCGGAGGAGGTCGTTGCCGGCGTCGGTGCCGAGTCGGGCGCCGTACGCGCCGGCCTCGCACTCAACGAGCGCGGGTACGAGCGGCTCGTCTCCACCGGACTCGACGAGGTGCGGTTCTCGTTCGGTGTAACCGAGTCGTTCAACGGGCGAAATCAGGGAGCTACCGTCGAGGAGTCCGTGGCAACCGCCGCGGGAATCGTGTCGCGTGCCCGACGCGACGGCCTGCGCTCGACGGTGACACTCAGCGTCGCGTTCGGCTGCCCGTTCGAGGGCGAGATCGAGCCTGCGCGAGTCCGCGAGCTCGCCGGCCGCGTTGCGGAGTCAGGCCCCGACACGATCGTGCTCGCGGACACGATCGGAGTCGCCGTGCCGTCGGCCGTCCACTCGCTCGTTTCGGCCGTCGCCGAGCTCGGCCTCCCCGTGGGCGGACACTTCCACAACACTCGCAACACGGGGTATGCGAACGCGCTCGCGGCCGTCGAAGCGGGCGCGGTCGTGCTCGACGCGTCGGTCGGCGGGCTGGGCGGGTGTCCGTTCGCGCCGAACGCGACCGGCAACATCGCGACGGAGGACCTCGTCTACGCGCTCGAGCGCGAAGGCATCGCCACCGGCGTCGACCTGGATGCCCTGATCGGCGTTTCGGTATGGATCGCCGAGACGCTCGGGCGGCGCCTCGAGGGCCAGGTCTATCGCGCCGGCACGTTCCCCTCGCGCGCGGGCTGAATCGTCCCCCGCACCTCGGCCAGCTCGACGTCACCGGCGCGGCCGCGGAGGATCACCTCGTCGCCGTCATCCAGGAACGTCCGCTGCGTTCCGTTCTCGAGCACGAGCGGCCGGTCGCCGTTCCAGGTGAGCTCGATGAGCGAGCCCTCCGAGCCGGGCTCGGGGCCGGAGATCGTTCCCGATGCGAAGAGGTCGCCGGTTCGGATCGACGCGCCGTTCACGGTCGCGTGCGCGAGCTGCTGCGGCATCGTCCAGTAGAGATCGCGCGCGTTCGTCTGCGAGATGATCGTTCCCGCGAGCTCCACTTCGAGGTCGACGTCGAGTGCGGCCTCCGCACCGCCCCGCAGATACGGGAGTGGCTCCGGCTCCTGGGCAGGCGCGGCGACAAACCGATTCTCGAGGAGCGCGAGCGGCGTCACCCAGGCGCCGATCGACGTCGCAAAGGACTTCCCGAGGAACGGGCCGAGGGGCTGGTACTCCCACGCCTGGATGTCGCGGGCGCTCCAGTCGTTGACGAGCACGACTCCGAATACGTGCTCGCGGAACGCTGAGACAGGCACGGGCTCCCCGAGTCCGCTGCCCACGCCGACGACGAACCCGAGCTCCAGCTCGATGTCGAGGCGGCGACTGGCTCCGTACCGCGGCTCGTCCTCGCCCGGCGCCTTCGTCTGACCGCACGGCCTCACCACCGGGGTTCCGCTGACGACGACGGTGCCGGCGCGTCCGTGGTAGCCGACCGGCAGGCGCCGCCAGTTCGGGAGCAGGGGCTCGGAGTCCGGGCGGAAGAGGCGTCCGAGGTTCGTCGCGTGCTCGAGCGAGGAGTAGAAGTCGACGTAGTCGGCGACCTCGAAAGGCAGGTGAGACGTCGCTCCCTCGAGCGGGACGAGATCGGCGCCGGCTGCCACCAACCCCCGGACGCGCTCGACCGCGTCTTCCCACGACGCGCGCCCCTGGGCTAAAAACGGATTCAGTGAGGGCGCCGCGAAGACGTCCCCGAGTCCGGCCGCCGCGAGGTCGAGGACGCCGTTGCCGACGCGGAAGCCCACGCGCGGCGTGTGGCCGCCGGCGGAGTAGACGCCGAATCCGACCGCTTCCTTCACGACGGCAGCATCCCGCGAGCCTCGAGCTCCTCGACCGGCTCGAAGAAGCTGCAGCTCCCGATCGAGTGGAAGAGCTCCCGACGCACGCGCGCGATGTCCTCGGCGGGCGCCGAGCGCCCGCGCCAGCGGAACGCCGATGCGTCGAGTGAGAAGGCATCCGCGTCGGTCTCTTCCAGAGCCGCCTCCTCGTCACGTTCGAACGCCGTCGCGGCGAGGAGGTTGAGGAAACCGTGCTCGACGTCTCCACGCACCGCGTGGTGCAAGCCGGCGGTCGCTTTGAACGCGAGACCACGCTCGCGACACGCGCGCACGAAGCGCGCGAGCGCATCCGGGCTCGGAACCTCGGCGCCGCCGCAGCGCACCTTCGCGCGAAAGCCATGCTCGGCGATACGGTCGAGCCGAGCCTCGAGCCCGTCGTCGAGCGGAGTCTCGACGTAGATCTCGCGCACCGAGGACGGCATGCCCGAAGCTCCTGACGCGAGGTCGAACTCGGGCCTCGCCTCGACCGCTTCGATCCTCGCGTCCTCCGCGACGGGCGCGTCGAGCACCACGCTCAGCGCGCGCTCGTACGAGGACACCTCGCCGAGCGCCGACGCGGGCCACACGAGCCGCGCGAGCATGAACGCCTGCGGGCTCGCCCCAGCGCGCGCGTCCTCGGCGAGCGCGCCGGCCGGCGAGAGCGACGCGGGCGGAAACATCGGCGCGTGATCGATGAGCCGCGCGAGGAGCGCGTGGCGTGCGTCGGTCGTCTCCATCGCGGGCCGGATCTTCGCAGAGGCGGCCCTCAAGCCGATTCCGGGACCGTCCGATGACCGTCGTGGCGGAATGTCCGACCCTGCCCACATCGAGCCGACTCCTCGGCCACCCATCAGCCTCGTCACGTCCGGCTCCGCGGAGCCATACCGGCGGCTGGCCGAGATCTTCCACGACGTCCTCTCCGAGCAGAGCCTGGACGCCGTCCTCGAGCGAATCGCCGACGCGCTTTCGGTGCTCATCCCGTACGAGGACGTCCACATCTACGAGGCGGACGAGACGAAGCGCGAGTTGCGCGCCGTGCTGGCGCGCGGCGAGTGGGAGGACGAGGTCAAGAGCGAGAGCTTCTCGTTCGGGGAGGGGATCACGGGTTGGGCGGTCGAGCACAGAGAGGCGGTTCTTGCGAACAAGGCACACCTCGATCCGCGTGTCCGCATCGTTCCCGGGACGCCGATGGAGCCGGAAGCGCTCATCGCGGTGCCGCTCGTCGCGCGGGCCCAGCTCAAGGGCACACTGAACATCTACCGCGTCGGCGAAGAGGCGTTCTTCTCCGACGAGGAGTTCCTGCTCGCAAAGCGGTTCGGCGACGCCGCGGCGCTTGCGATCGACAACGCCCACATCCGCGCGCGGCTCGAGCACCAGGCCGAGACGGACGCACTCACCGGTCTCTACAACCACCGCGCCTTCCACGACCGCCTGCGCCAGGCGCTGCTCACGGCCTCGACGGCACACGACACGGTGGCCGTGGTGATGATCGACCTCGACGATTTCAAGAAGGTGAACGACGTCTACGGGCACGGCGTCGGCGACCATCTGCTGAACCAGGTCGCAGACGTCCTGCGGACGACCGTGCGCACCTCGGACGTCGTCTGCCGCGTCGGCGGCGAGGAGTTCGCCGTCATCCTCCCGTCCGGCGACCTCCGCAGCTCGACCGCCCTTGCCGAGCGGATCGGGGAAGAGCTCGCGAAGTTGCAGTCGGAGGCCGTCGGCCCGCTGACGGTCTCGACAGGCGTTGCCGTCGGCCCGGAGCACGCGGCGAACCCGCGCGAGCTGGTTGCCTGCGCGGAGGCGGCGATGATGACGGCGAAGGCGCGCGGCCACGGGCTGATCGTGCCCTTCGACGAGAGCGCCCGTGAGCGTCCCGCCGAGGAGAGCGTCCGGCGCGACGTCCGCTCGATCGCGCACCTCAAGATGCTGCAGAGCCTCTCCGGGAAGCTCTCCCGCCTCAACGACGTCTCGCAGATCGGGCAGACGATCTCGGACGAGCTCCGTCTGCTCGTCGACTACCACAATTGCCGCGTGTTCATGCGCGACGAGGACGACCTCGTTCCGCTCGCGTTCCGCGGAGATCTGACGGGGTCGACACCTGGCGACCCGAAGGGGCTCCTGCCCACGAAGGTCGGTCGCGGGATCACCGGTCGTGTCGCCGAGACGGGCCTCTCACTCCTCGTGAACGACGCGGCGAAGCACGAGCTCGGGGAGCAGATCGAGGGGACCGACGAGATCGAGGAGTCGCTCCTCGCGGTGCCGCTCAAGTACGACGCGCGGGTGACGGGCGTCATCGTCATCTCGAAGCTCGGACTCGACCAGTTCGACGCCGACGATCTCCGGCTGCTGGAGGTGATGGCCGGGCACGCGTCCGTCGCGCTCGAGAACGCGCGGCTGTACGAGGCGCAACGGCGGGAGGCGGAGACCGCGAAGGCGCTGCTCGCGTTCTCGCGAGACCTCGCCGAGGCGGTCGACCTGGTCGACGTCGCCGAGCGCGTGACGACGGGTGCCGCGAGCATCCTCGAGAGCCCGAGCACGTCCGTCTGGTTGCAGAGCTCCGCCGACGGCGCTCTGGAGCGCCTCGCGATCCACCCGGAGCGTCCACCCGACGATCCGGGTCTCCTGCGCATCCCCGCGGAGCATCTCGAGCCGTGGCTCGGGAAGACCGAGCCGTACACCGTCGATCCGGCCGACTACGCAGCGATCTCGAACGTGCCGCGCGGTACGAAGGGAAGATTCGCCATCGCACCGTTCCTCGTCGACGGACGCTGGGGAATCGTGGCCGCAGCGATCGCCATCCGCTCGAGCCCGGAAGATCGCGAGCTGGAGCTCCTGGCGAGCATCGCGCGGCAGACACGCCTCGCGTTGCAGACGGCGACGAGCTATGCGTCGCTCGAGCGCACCTTCCTCGCGACCGTCGAGGCTCTCGCGAACGCGCTGGAAGCGAACGACGAGTACACGTCGTCCCACGCCCGCTGGATCACCGACCTCGCCCTCCAGGTCGGCGAGGAGATCGGGCTCGACGCACCCGAGCTGAAACGGCTCGAGCTCGGCGCGCTCTTCCACGACATCGGCAAGATCGGCATCCCCACGCGGATCCTCGCGAAGGCCGGCCCGCTCAGCCCGGAAGAGCGCTCGGTCGTCGAGACCCACCCGATCCTCGGCGAGCGGATCCTGGCGCCGATCGAGCAGCTCGGCGAGGTGCGTCTCATCGTGCGCTGCGCGCACGAGCACTACGACGGCACCGGGTACCCCGACGGCCTGAACGGCGAGCAGATCCCGCTCGAGTCGCGCATCGTCCTCGCCTGCGACGCGTACCACGCCATGACGACCGACCGCCCGTATCGCAAGTCGCTGGGTGAGAGCGAAGCGAAGCGCCGACTCGTGGAGGCCTCGGGCACGCAGTTCGACCCACAGGTCGTCGACGCGCTGCTTCGCGTTCTGGAGGCCTAGGCGCCGGCTGCTTCGGCGTTTCGCAGGCCGCGGAACGCCCAGACCCAGAACGCGAGACCCAGGCCGAGCGCGATCGCGAACGCCCCAGCGATGTGCGGAGCGTCGCCAGCGACGAAGCCGCGGCCCGTCTCGAGCAGGTACGTCACCGGGTTCACGGTCGCCACGCCTTCGATCCACCCGTCGAGAAGCTCCAGCGGGACGTAGACGGGCGCGAAGAAGAGGATCAGGAAAACAGGCATCTGCATCAGCGGCGCCGCCTGGATCGTGCGAAAGCGCATCGCGATCCCGCCCGCCCAGAAGAAACCACAGAGGTTCACCAGCGCGGCCAGCGTGAACAGGCCGACGAGATCGACCGCGCCGCCTCCGAGGTTCATCCCGACGGCGAAGGCGATCGCCGTGAGCATGACCGCGACGAGGATCCAGCGGACGAACGCCGCGAGCGCGTAGCCCATCACGATGCCGCTGCGGTGCGGCGCCGCGAGCATGAGCCGCTTCGCGAAGCCGCCCTCGAAGTCGCGCGCGACGCCGAAGCCCGTGAAGACGCCACCGAACGCGGCCGACTGGAGCAGCACGAACACGAACTGGAACGCGGTGTAGCCGGGCTCGAAGTCGAATCCCGGAACCTGGGCGACCTGCGACAGGCCGCCCGCGAACGCAGTGAAGAAGAAGAGCGGGAACATCATGGTCGGCAGCAGGATCTGCGGATTCGTGAGCGCGTTCTTGAGCGTTCTGCGAGCCACGGCCCAGACGACGTTCCAGGTACTCACGTGCGCGTCATCCGCGTTCGCAGCGCGTTCGTCGCCAGCACGAACGAGACGAGCCCGAGCAGGATCACGAAGCCGAACCCCAGTGCGAGCGCCTGCCAGTCCCAGCCCGTGATGATCAGGCTCCGGACACACTCGATCATGTACGAGACCGGATTCAGCGTCGCGGCGATTCGGAACCACTCCACACCGATGAGGTTCCGCGGTGCGTTCATCGACGAGATGAACAGAAACACGAAGAGCACTGGGAAGAGCGCCTGGATCGTCTCCCCCGAGCCCGTCCGATACGCGAGCCACGCGCCGAGTGCTCCGAAGCACAGCGCGACGATCGCCCCGTAGACGAGGAGGACGGCGATGCCGGCGGGGCCGGACTCGAAGGTCACGCCCGCGATCAGCCCGACCGCGATGTAGAAGACAACCTGTACGACGCCGAGCACGACGATCCCGGCGAGCTGGCCCGTCAGCAGCGCCCAGTCGCGCAACCCGGTCAGGGAAAGGCGGTTGATGAAGCCGGTCTGCACATCCCGCGCGATGTCGCTGCCCGCGTTCATCGTCGAGAAGAGCGCGCCCTGGATGAACGGCACGGCGAGCGCGAAGGCGAGGAACGAGTCGGTCGGAAAGCCGGGAAGCTCGGTCGAGGAAGCCAGTCCTCCGGCGTTCACGGCCATCAGCGCCACCGGGAAGACGAGTGGCGGAATGATGCTCGCCGGCTGACGCGACGTTCGCACGACCGAGCGGCGGGCGATCGCGCCCACCTGAGTCGTGGCGACGCTCACCGCCGAGGCTGCGCTTCCTGCGACTCCTCCGCGGCGCCCTCCAGCGTCCTCCCCGTCTTCGCGAGGAACACGTCGTCGAGCGTCGGCGCGTGCAGCTCGAGGTCGGCGATGTCGACGCCGTTCTGGTCGACCGCGCGCACGATGTCGGTCAGGCCGAGGCCCTCGTTCAGGCGAACCGCGACGTCACGAGTCGATGCGAGGGGCTCGCCGAAACGCGCGAGGAACTCTGTGATCTTCGGCCGATCCTCGTCGGTGCGCGGAATGGCATGCACGCTCGGTCGGCCGATCTCCGCCTTGAGCTCCGCCGGAGTTCCCTCGGCGACGATCTTTCCCGCGTCGATGATCCCGACCCGGTCGGCGAGGACGTCCGCCTCCTCGAGGTACTGCGTCGTCAGGAACACGGTGACCCCGGCCTCGCGGCGCATGAGCGCGACCTCGTTCCAGATGTCGGTGCGGCTCTGCGGGTCGAGCCCTGTGGTCGGCTCGTCGAGGAAGAGGATGCGCGGCGTGTGGACGAGCGCCAGCGCCAGGTCGAGCCGCCGCTTCATTCCGCCCGAGAACCCCGAGACCTTGCGATCGGCGTCGTCGGCGAGACCGACGCGGTGCAGGAGCTCCTCGGCGCGTGAGCCCCGCTGCTCCTTGGGGACGCTCTGCAGGGTCGCCTGCAGGCGGAGGTGGTCGCGCGCGGTGAGCAGCGGGTCGAGCGCGGCCTCCTGCAGCGCGACGCCGATCAGCCCGCGGATCCTCGGCCCGTCCTTCACGACGTCGAAGCCGCCGACGAGCGCCGTTCCGGACGTCGGCGGAAGCAACGTGGTGAGCACGTGCACCGTCGTCGACTTCCCGGCCCCGTTCGGCCCGAGGAAGCCGTAGATCTCGCCGGGTGCCACCTCGAGGTCGATGCCGTCGACGGCTCGCGGCCCTTTCTTGTACTCCCGGACGAGCCCGCGTACCTCGATCCCGTTCGCGTCCGTCACCGTTTCACACTACCCACGCGCTGTTGGGCGACTTCAGCCGATCGGCTCGAGCGGGAGCTTCGTCGCGACGACCGGCTTGCCTCCGCGCTTGTACGCGACGTCGACCGAGTCGTTCTGGCGATACGTGCCCGCGATCCCGACCCACAGCGAGAGCCAGCGCCAGAAACCGAGCTTGCCCTCGGTCTGGAGCGGGCGCTCGAAGACGAGTGTCCTACCCTCGATGCGGTAGTCGCCGCCCTCGCGCTGCGCGATGCCGTTCACGTAGACGTCGAACGGGCGCACGACATCGGCCGGAAGCCGGACACGCGTTCCCCGGTACGAGCCCTCGGGCACGTTCATAGAATGGCAGTCGGTGGCCGTCCACTCCCTTCTGGCCCAGTTCGCCCCGGTCGCGCCCGAGTCTCCGAACGCGGAGGGGATCCGTGACAGCTGGCTCTTCGTCTCGATCTTCGTCGGCGCGATCTTCCTGCTCGTCGAGGGACTGCTCGTCGCCTTCATCTGGAAGTACAGGCGACAGAAGCGCGGACGCTTCGAGGACGCCGCGCAGGTGCACGGCGCCACGAAGCTCGAGCTCGCCTGGACGGCCGGCCCGGTGGTCGTGCTCTTCCTCATCGCCGCGTTCGTCTTCGCCGAGCTGCCCGGCATCAAGGACGTGCCCGAAGCGGCTGCCGGCGAAGAGAGACTCGAGGTGCAGGTCGAGGGCCGCCAGTACTACTGGCAGTACGAGTATCCGAACGGCGTCGTCGCGGTCGACACCATGCGCGCACCCGTCGGCGTGCCCGTCCGCCTCGAGGTGACCGCACCCGAGACGGACGTCATCCACTCATGGTGGATCCCGGCGCTCGGCGGGAAGATCGACGCGATCCCCGGCGTCACGAACGAGACTTGGTTCCAGGCCGGGAACGAGGGGACGTACACGGGGCAGTGCGCCGAGCTGTGCGGGCTCGAGCACGCGCAGATGCTCGCCTCGGTCGAGGTGGTCTCGCAGGACGAATTCGACGCGTGGCTCGAAGCGCGTCGGTCCGAGCAGGAGGCGGGATCCGGCGAGCTCGGGCAGGAGACGTGGGAGGGCGTGTGCGCGAAGTGCCACGGCGACAACGGCGAGGGCGGCATCGGGCCTCGGATTGCCGGCTCGCCGACACTGACCGACCTCCAGGACTTGGAGAACCTCGTCCGCAACGGGCGCAAGACCATGCCCGCCGTGGGCGCGGGCTGGAGCGACTTCCAGATCGCGATGCTCGTCGACTACCTCACGGAGAGCCCGCCCAGTGGCAGCTAGCGCCGCAACGCCTCCGGCCTGGCAGCGCGGCAGGGTCGCGAGCTGGCTCGTCACGACGGACCACAAGCGGATCGGGATCCTCTACATCGTCACGTCGCTCGTGTTCTTCGTCCTCGCCGGGCTGATGGCGCTCCTCATGCGCCTGCAGCTCGCGCAGGCGGACGCGGACCTCATCGGCGCGGATCGCTACAACGAGCTCGTCACGATCCACGGCACGGCGATGGTCTTCCTCGTCGGCGTCCCGATTCTCGCCGGCTTCGCGAACTACCTCGTGCCGCTGATGATCGGCGCGGCGGACATGGCGTTCCCGCGCCTGAACGCGCTGTCGTACTGGTTCTTCGTCTTCGGCGGCGCCGTCCTCATGCTCAGCTTCTTCGCCGACGGAGGGGCGGCCGACACGGGCTGGACAGCCTACGCGCCGCTCTCGATCCAGGCTCCGGGCTCGGGCCAGGATCTCTGGATCCTCTCGATCCACATGCTCACGGTCTCGACGGTCGCGGGAGCCGTCAACTTCATCGTGACCATCATGAACATGCGGACTCGAGGCATGTCCTACACGCGCATGCCGCTCTTCGTGTGGTCGATCCTGATCTTCGGCTGGCTGATCATGGCCGTGATGCCGGTGCTCTCGGCCGCGCTGACGATGCTGCTCCTCGACCGCGGAGTCTCGATCGGCTCCCTCGACGTTCAGACGAACTTCTTCAACCCGGCGGACGGCGGCTCGTCCGTGCTCTACCAGCACGCCTTCTGGTTCTTCGGCCACCCCGAGGTCTACATCATCGTCCTGCCCGCCTTCGGGATCATCTCCGAGGTCCTCCCCGTCTTCGCGCGCAAGCCGATCTTCGGCTACAAGGCGATCGTCGCCTCGACCGTCGCGATCGGGTTCTTCTCGATGCTGGTCTGGGCGCACCACATGTTCACGGTGGGGCTGCCGATCTCGCTGCAGGCCTTCTTCATGATCTCGTCGATGGTGATCGCGGTGCCGACCGGGATCAAGATCTTCAACTGGCTCGCGACGCTGTGGCGCGGCAACCTGAGCTTCGACACGCCGATGCTGTTCGCGCTCGGGTTCCTCTCGCTCTTCGTGATCGGCGGGCTCACGGGGATCTACCTCGCGGCCTTCCCGATCGACTGGCAGGTACACGACAGCTACTTCGTCGTGGCGCACTTCCACTACACGCTGCTCGGCGGCGTGGTGTTCGCGATCTTTGCCGGCCTCTTCTACTGGTGGCCGAAGATGTTCGGGCGGCTCCTGAACGAGCGTCTCGGCAAGTGGCAGTTCTGGTTCCTCTTCGTCGGCTTCAACATCGCGTTCATGCCGCAGCACTTCGCCGGGCTCGAAGGGATGCCACGACGGATCTACACCTACGCCGACGAGAGCTGGGAGGGCTACAACCTCGCCTCGACGATCGGCTCCTGGGTGATGGCAGTCGGGATCCTCCTCTTCGCGATCAACGTCCTGCGGACTCGCAGACGTGGCCCGCGCGTCGGCAACGATCCCTGGCAGGCGGATACTCTCGAGTGGTACGCGACCTCCCCGCCTCCGCCGCACAACTTCGACGAGGTGCCCTACGTGACGAGCGCGAGACCTCTCTACGACCTGCGAAGGAGGCTGCGTGAGCAGCGTGGCGAGCGCGAGCAGTAGGGGCGAGGCTCGCCTCGCCCTCTCGCCGGGCGCGCTCTTCCGGCTCTCCACGGTTGCGGGCGCGGGCGCGGTCGGGCTCGTCGTCGTCAGCGCCGTGCTCGAGCTCGGGACGACGCACTGGGGGGTCGCGCTCGTCGCTTTGCCCTTGCTCGTGGCGAACGTCGTGCTCGCGCGGCTCGCGTATCCCGCACTGCTCGTGCGGAGCGTCGTGGCGCTCGCCGCCTTCCTAGTCGCGATCGCCCTCGGGGGCGTCGTCGCGTGGAGCGGGGATGCGACCTGGGCGGCGGCGCTGCACGTGGGCGCCGCGGCGGCCGCGCTCGGCCTCGGTCTCGTCGTCGTCGCGGGTGCGTTCCGCGGTGAGGCGACGCCGCTCGCAGCTCTTCGCGACTACATCACGCTGACGAAGCCGCGGATCATGACGCTGCTGCTCCTCACCGGCGCCGCCGGAATGTTCGTCGGTGCCCAGGGAGTTCCGCCGCTCGGGCTCTTCGGCGTGACGATGCTGGGGCTCGCGCTGGCATGCGGCGGCGCGTCCGCGCTCAATCACGTGCTCGACCGCGACATCGACGCGCTCATGGGCTCCCGGACCGAGCGGCGGCCGGTCGCTACCGGGCGCGTCACGCCGGAGCAGGCGCTCGAGTTCGGCATCGTGCTCTCGGCCCTCTCGTTCGCGCTTCTCGCTTCTGCGGTCAATGTGCTGACCGCCGTCCTCGCGCTCGTGGGGAACCTCTTCTACGTTCTCGTCTACACGCGCTGGCTCAAGCGCTCGACGCCACAGAACATCGTCATCGGTGGCGCAGCCGGCGCCGTGCCTCCGCTCGTCGGGTACGCAGCGGCGACGGGCGCGCTCGCGCTCCCG
>DASQLF010000020.1:0-32884 GCA_035630135.1 Gaiellaceae bacterium | reverse complement strand
TGGACGCACGAGCGTGCGCTGGAGCATCTCCGCGCCGGAGCCGGAAAGCTCTTCGACGCGAGTTGCGTCGAAGCGCTGGCGGACGTGCTCGCACGCGAACGGCGTTCCGAGCTGGCCGTTGCCGTCTAGCCGGCGAGCTGCACGGCGACGTGTTCGGCGTCCTCGCCGACGCCGCAGAACAACGCCGACTTGCGCTTGTGCAGCCAGTTGACGCCGACGAAGTAGAGCCCGGGATGCTCCGAGACGCCGCGTCGCTGCACCGGCCAGCCGTGCTCGTCCCCGGGGCCGCGGTACTCGCTCGTGGTCAGCTGGAGCTCGACGTCGGCGGACTCCGTGCCGGGCACGGGCGGGCGCGGCTGCTGGAACGCTCCCGTCGCCACCACGACGTTCTTCGCGCTCAGGTGGAGATCGGCTCCGACGAGGACGTACTCGTCATCGGTGCGGCGTAGGGAATCCACGCGCACGCGCTCCCGCACCGGCGCTTCGAAGGAGCTCGCGTACTCCTCGAGGTACCCGACGACCTCGGCGAGCGCTGCGAAGGCGTCGGGATCGTCGCCCGCGTACTCGCCGCCCGGAAGCGTGAGCGACCAGTTCGGCGTGTTGAGATAGAAGCCGTCCCAGCGTCGCGACCGCCACGTCTCGGCGACCTCGCCACCCTCGAGGACGAGATGGTCTCGGCCGTGCTGCGTCAGGAAGTAGCTTGTGGCGAGGCCGGCCTGCCCGGCGCCGACGACCACGGTGTCGATGCGCTCCACGGCACCGCTACGCGGTTGCGAAGAGCTCGAACTTGTCGCGGAGGTATGCGAGGTACGGCTGCGGGTCGATCGGCCCTCCGACGACGCGCTCGATCGTCTCCGCCGGGGTCAGCTTGCGCCCGAGCGAGTAGATCTCGTCGCGCAGCCAGGCATGCAGCTCGGCGAACTCGCCCCGCTCGATCCGCTCGTCGACATCCGGGATGGCGGCGCGCGCCTTCTCCCAGATCTGGACGGAGAGCACCGTTCCGAGCAGGTACGTAGGGAAGTACCCGAAGCCACCGCCCGACCAGTGCGCATCCTGGAGCACGCCGGCCGCGTCGTTCGGAACCGGGATCCCCATGAGCTCCTCGAAGCGCGTGTTCCAGGCGTCGGGAAGATCGGCCACCGCGAGGCGGCCGTTGAGCAGCTCCTGCTCGAGCTCGAAGCGGAGGATCACGTGCAGGCCGTAGCTGGTCTCGTCGGCGTCGACGCGGATGTGCGAGCGGCGCACCCGGTTCACGGCGCGGTGGAAGCTCTCGAGCGGCACGTCCCCGAGCCGCTCGGGGAACGCGTCCTGCACGCGCGGGTAGAACCAGCGCCAGAAGGGCAGCGAGCGGCCGACGATGTTCTCCCAGAGCCTGCTCTGCGACTCGTGGAGCGTGGCCGAGACGCCGGCGGCGAGCGGCGTGCGCTCGAGCGTCCGTGAGACGCCCCACTCGTAGAGTCCGTGTCCGGTCTCGTGCATCGCGGTGAAGAGCGACATGAGCTCGTCCTCCGAGTAGCGCGAGGTCAGGCGGATGTCGCCGAGCCCGAACGTGATCTCGAATGGGTGGACCGTCCGGTCGAGCCTGAACTGATCCCACGTCGCGCCGAACGCCTCGACGAGCTCGCGCGAGAGCGCCTCCTGCGTCTCCACCGGGAACGGGCCGTCCATGAATGCGTCCGTCTCGTCGGTCGCCTGCTCGGCGACGAGCGCCTGCAGCTCGGGTGCGAGGACGGCAAAGACCTCGCGGATCTCCGCGGTACGCATCCCGGGCTCGTAGTCCTCGAGCAGCACGTCGTAGGGGTCGTCGTACGGGGCGAAGCACTCGATGTACCGAAGTCGGAGGTCGACGATGCGCTCGAGCCACGGCCGGAACTGCGCGAAGTCGGACTCCTCACGCGCCTTCACCCAGACCTCGTACGCCTCCGCGGCCGTCTTCGCGAACTCCACCGCGAGGTCGGCCGGCACGCGCCGCGTCCGCTCCCAGTCGTAGCGCCCGACGCGGATCAGCGACGCGTCGTCCGAGTCGTGCGGCAGCGACGCGGCGTACGGCTCGAGCTCCTCGAAGAGCTCGCCCAGGCGTTCGTCGACGGTGTGCGCGTGGACGATCTCCTCGAGCGTCGCGAGCTGGGCAGCACGGGTCGGTGCGCCACCCGGAGGCATGAACACGGTCATGTCCCAGATCAGCACGCCCTCGGTGCGGCGCAGGTCGACGAGCTTCCCCAGGCGCTCCTTCAGCTCGGACAGGGCCGCTTCCACGGCCTCGGACTCTACCGACGGAGAAACCGGCGCTCTCCCACCTGCAGGAAGCCCTTGCCGTCCCACGAGAACGTTCGGACGGTGATCGTCTCGTCGTCCGCGTCGTACACGATCAACCCTCGCGCTTCCTCCTTGCGCTCCGGCCTCGGGCGTCCGAGTGCCGAGGCCGTGGCGAGGACGAGAGACCGCCGAGGCCCCTCCTCGAGCACCTTGAACTCGCGCCGCTCCGCGACGCCCGCCTGGTGGACGTGTCCCCCGATCACGAGCTCGGCGCCGGCTGCGACGAGGGCGCGGAGCACGTCGTCGCGCCGGCTCAGCGGCCGCTTCCGTGCCACGCGCCAGGGTGGCGCGGCCAGGTGGTGGTGGAGGGCGACGATCCGCAGAGCGTCCGGGGGGCCGTCCTGCAGGCGCTTCACGGCGTGCTCGAGCCGGTCGTCATCGACGGCTCCGCCCTGCTGACGCCACGCACGCACGGAGTTGAGGCCGACGACCACGACGTGCTCGGACACGTGGATCGGCTCCGTCTCGCCGAACACCCGCTCCCACTCGTCGAAGGTGCGCGTGAAGCGCGCGGGGACGGTGTATGGGATGTCGTGGTTGCCCGGCACGACGAAGAGGGGCAGCTGGAGGCCGCGAAGGAGCGTCGCGGCCGTCTCGAGCTCCTGTCGACGGCCGCGGTGCGCGAGATCGCCCGTGGCGATCAGCAGTTCGGGCCGAAGATCGGCGATGAGCGCGTGGAGTGCTTCGAGCGGCTCCCATGCCTCCGAATGGCCCATGTGGAGGTCCGACAGGTGGAGAATCCGCGCGGTCACCGCCGGGGCAGGCTATACACTCGGTTCGTGGCGGAAGAGTCGCCGGAGCTGTTCGACGACATCTATCTCGGGCTTCGGGCAGGTGGCGCGGCCCGAAAGCAGCGGCGTGGCGAGCCTCTCTCCAGCGAGGAGGCCGAGGCCATCAGTCGCTGGCGGCGTCTGTCCCTCTGGCGTAAGACCTTTGCGGTCGGAGCCTTCGCGCTCGGCACCTTCGGGCTCGGCTTCACCGTCGGCGGCCTCGTGTTCGGCCGCTGGCGTAAGGCGTAAGCGCAGCGTTCCGTTTCCCCCGGGACGGGGTACCTGGGGCTGGTGAGCGTGGAAGTCGACGCGAAGCAGGCATCCCGCGAAGCGGCCGACAGCACGTGGGTCGAGGGCCTCGGCCGGTACGGCCTCGTCGCCAAGGGCATCTCCTACGGGCTCGTCGGCGTCCTCGCCGCTGCGCTCGCGCTCTCGGGAGAGGGGAAGGCGACGAGCCGCGAAGGCGCGTTCGAGCAACTCGCGCAAGAGGGTGGATACGGCAAGCCGCTCCTGGTGGCGCTCGCCCTCGGGTTTCTCGCGTACGCAGCGTGGCGGATCGTGCAGGCGATCTTCGACCGCGATCGAGAGGGGTCGGACGCGCAAGCGCTCGCGAAGCGCGCCGGGTACGTCGGGCGCGCGGTCATCTACGTCGCGCTCGCCATCGCGGCATTTCAGCTCCTCGACGGCACGGGCGGCGGCGGGAGCAGCGGCGTGGAGGAGAAGTCACTCACTGCGCAGGTTCTCGACTACCCGGCCGGACGCTGGCTCGTGGGCCTCGTCGGCCTCGCGTTCATCGGAGCCGCGCTCTTCAACGCCTATCGCGCGTTCACGCAGAAGTTCGAGGAGAACTGGAACGCCGGCGAGATGTCGGCGACCGAGCGCACCTGGCTTCCGCGCCTGAGCTCGCTCGGACTCCTCGCCCGTTTCGTCGTCTTCGGTCTCATCGGGTGGTTCCTCGTGAAGGCCGCCTGGCAGCACGATCCGAAGGAGGCGATCGGGCTCGACGGAGCGTTGCAGAAGGTGATTCAGGCGAGCTACGGCACGGTGCTGCTGACGATCGTCGCCGGCGGTCTCCTCTGCTACGCGCTCTTCTGCTTCGCGGAAGCCCGCTACCGCGACGTCTAGGACGTGGGCGGGACGCTCTTCGTCAACCCGCGCTCGGGCGCGGACGATCCGTCCGTCGACGATCTCGTCGCGGCGGCTACGGCGATCGGCGTGTCGGTGCATGTCATGCGTGACGGAGAGGATCTCGGCGACCTCGTCCGTGATGCCGATGCGGACGTCCTCGGTATGGCGGGGGGAGACGGGTCGCTCGGCTGCGTCGCGCAGGTGGCCATCGAGCGGGACGTTCCGTTCGTCTGCATCCCGTGGGGAACGCGCAACCACTTCGCGATCGACGCGGGTCTGGCCGCCGACGACCCGCTCGCCGCGCTCTCGGCATTCGGCGGCGACGAGCGGCGTGTCGACGTGGGCCGGGTCGGAGATCGTGTCTTCCTCAACAACGTCTCGCTCGGCGTCTACGGCAGGCTCGTCCATCGGCGCGAGCACAGTCGCCGCCGGGACGAGGCGCTCGCGCGGCTCCGCGCGCTCGCGACGTCCGTCTGGCAGGACCGCCGCTGGAGCCGTCGATTCCGTGTCGACGGCCAGACGATCCACGCGAGCGTCGTGCTCGTCTCGAACAACGAGTATCGCGACGAGCTGACAGCTCTCGGCGAGCGCGACCGGCTCGATGCCGGCGTCCTGGCGCTCTACGCTGCCCGCGGCATCCGGCGTCTGCACTGGACCGAGCGCACCGCGCCGCAGTTCCGGATCGAGACGAGCCGTCCGCTGCACGCGGCGGTCGACGGCGAGCCGGTCGTGCTCACGTCTCCGCTCGAGCTACGGATCGATGCCAGGGCGTTGAGGCTGCTGGTTCCGCCCGAGGTGGGCGGTCCGGAAGGGGACACCGTCGAATACGAGTAGGAGCGCGCTGACAAGGGCGCCGCACCAAGGGCGTGGTCGCGAGGTACTCTCGCCCGCCGCGGGGCTCACTCAGACGCAGGCCTCGCCCGCGAAGTCCTGATGTCCGCGACCGTCATGACACCGCAGCTCGCGGAGCGCGCCCGTGAGTGCGTAGAGGCCGTCGCCGGCGTCCGCGAACCCGAGCGTCCACCGCTCGGCTTGCACTGAGTCGTCGGCGATCCCCTCGAGCGTCACGGTGACGATCTGCCCGCCGCCGCCCTCAGCTCCGGCCTGTGCGTCGATCGTCGTCCGTCGTGCCGTCCGCTCGTCCAGTCGGAGGAACGTCGCCGCGGCCATCGCGGGGGACCGCTCCCAGTCCTCGTCGACCTCCTGCTGAAACCCGGCGAAGCCCGCCGTCGAGACCGCGCCGCCGGACGCCGCCTCCGGCGGCCCGCCCCACACGAGCTCCACGTCCACGTCGTTCCCGCAGCCCGCGAGCGCCAGGACGATGGCGAGGACGACGGCCGTGCGCACGGCGCGGGTTGTAGCGCATGTCCGATACGAACGTCTGTTCGGCTGAGTACAATGGCGCGCGGCATGAGCCAGGCAGACCATCTCGTCGTTCACGGCGCGCGTGAGCACAACTTGAAGAACGTCACCGTCAGCATCCCGCGGGACGCGCTTGTCTGCGTCACCGGGCTGTCCGGGTCGGGGAAGTCGTCGTTGGCGTTCGACACGATCTACGCCGAGGGGCAGCGGCGCTACGTCGAGTCGCTCTCCGCGTACGCGCGGCAGTTCCTGCAGATGATGGAGAAGCCCGACGTGGACTCGATCGACGGGCTCTCGCCGGCGATCTCGATCGACCAGAAGACGACCTCGCGGAACCCGCGCTCGACCGTCGGCACCGTCACCGAGATCTACGACTACCTCAGGTTGCTGTTCGCGCGGATCGGCCGGCCGCACTGCCCGGTCTGCGGACGTCCCATCGCCGGCCAATCACTCGACCAGATCGTGGAGCAGGTGCTGCGGCTCGAGGAGGGGACGAGGTTCACGGTCAACGCCCCGGTCGTGCGCGACCGCAAGGGCGAGTACAAGGACGTGCTCGAGGAGTTGCGCCGCGACGGCTTCACCCGCGTGAAGGTGGACGGCGAGCAGCGGCTGCTCGAGGAGGACATCGTCCTCGACAAGAAGTTCAAGCACACGATCGAGGTCGTCGTCGACCGGCTCGTGATGAAGGCCGACCTCCGCCAGCGGCTCACGCAGTCGGTGGAGACGGCGACCGCCCTCGCCGCGGGCCTCGTCGTGATCGACGTCGTCGACGGCGAAGAGTTCACGTATTCGGAGAACCTCGCGTGCCCCGACCACGGTGTGTCGCTCGCCGAGCTCGAGCCGCGCGTCTTCTCCTTCAACTCCCCGCACGGGGCGTGCCCGCGGTGCACCGGGCTCGGCGCGCAGCTCGAGATCGACCCCGACCTGCTCGTGCCGGACACGTCGCTCTCGATCGAGGACGGCGCGCTCGTTCCGTGGACGGTCGGCAGCCAGAGCTTCTACGACTCGGTCATCGAGGCGATCGCCGAGCGCTACGAGATCCCGCTCGACGTGCCGTGGCGCGAGTTGACGACCGAGCAGCAGGATCGGTTCCTGCACGGGACCGGCGGCGAGAAGATCTTCGTGACGTACCGCAACCGGATGGGGCGAAAGCGCCAGTACACGATGGCGTTCGAGGGCCTCCTGACCAACCTGCAGCGCCGCTACCGCGAGACGGACTCGTCGCATGCGCGCGACCGGATCGAGGAGTACATGAGCTTCCGCCCGTGCCCGGAGTGCGGCGGTGCGCGCCTGAAGCCCGAGGTGCTCGCGGTCACCGTCGGCGACCTTTCTATTCACGGCTTCACGAGGATGTCGGTTGCGCGCGCCCTGCGGTTCGTCGACGAGCTCGAGCTAACCAAGACCGAAGCGCTCATCGGCCGTCGCATCCTGAAAGAGGTGCGTGAGCGGCTGACGTTCCTCGAGAACGTCGGCGTCGGCTACCTGCAGCTCGACCGCGCCGCGAAGACGCTGTCCGGCGGCGAGGCGCAGCGCCTCCGGCTCGCGACCCAGATCGGCTCGCAGCTCGTCGGCGTCCTCTACATCCTCGACGAGCCCTCGATCGGGCTCCACCAGCGCGACAACGGGCGGCTCATCCACACGCTCGAGCGGCTTCGCGACGTGGGCAACACCGTGCTCGTCGTCGAGCACGACGAGCAGATGATGCGCGCGGCGGACTGGGTCGTCGACCTCGGGCCAGGAGCTGGCGAGCACGGCGGAGAGATCGTCGCCGAGGGACCCGCCGACGAGATCGCCGACACGCCGGGCTCGGTGACCGGAGCATTCCTGAGCGGCAAGCGACAGATCCTGGTGCCACCGCGCCGCGACGACGAGGATCGCGGTTGGTTCTCAGTCCGGGGCGCGGCCATGCACAACCTCAAGGGCATCGACGTCGACTTTCCCGTCGGGCGCTTCATCGCCGTCACGGGCGTGTCCGGGTCGGGGAAGTCGACGCTCGTGAACGAGGTGCTCTACAAGTCGCTCGCCAACCGCCTGAACAAGATGCGCGTCAAGCCCGGAGATCACGAGAGCGTCGACGGGATCGACTGCTTCGACAAGGTCATCGACATCGACCAGTCGCCGATCGGTCGCACGCCGCGCTCCAACCCGGCCACGTACACCGACCTCTTCACGCACGTGCGCGAGCTCTATTCGCTCACGCCGGAGGCCAAGATCCGCGGCTACAAGCCGGGGCGGTTCTCCTTCAACGTGCGCGGCGGGCGCTGCGAGGCGTGCAAGGGCGACGGGAACATCAAGATCGAGATGCACTTCCTCCCCGACGTCTACGTGCCGTGCGAGACCTGCCACGGCAAGCGGTACAACCGCGAGACGCTCGAGGTGCGGTTCAAGGGCAAGTCGATCTCGGACGTCCTCGAGATGTCGGTCGAGGAAGCGCTCGAGTTCTTCGCGAAGATCCCGAAGATCAGGCGGCGCCTGCAGACGCTGCACGACGTGGGTCTCGACTACGTCAAGCTCGGCCAGCCGGCGACGACGCTCTCGGGCGGCGAGGCGCAGCGCGTGAAGCTCGCGGCGGAGCTCTCGAAGGTCGCGACCGGGAAGACGCTGTACATCCTCGACGAGCCGACGACGGGCCTCCACTTCGCCGACATCGAGAAGCTGCTCGAGGTGCTGCAGCGCCTCGTCGACAACGGCAACACCGTGCTCGTGATCGAGCACAACCTCGACGTGATCAAGCAGGCGGACTGGCTCGTCGACCTCGGCCCCGAGGGTGGAGACGAGGGTGGCGAGGTGATCGCGACGGGAACGCCCGAGGATGTGGCCGAGATCGAGGAGTCGGCGACGGGGCAGTTCCTGCGCGGTGTGCTCGCCGGCGAGCGCGCGGCCGCGGCAGCCTGAGTCAGCTGGCGTTCGGAACGAGCGGCGGCCGGATGCGGGGCGCGTTCTCGAGCGCGTAGATGCGGCCCTTGCCGACGAGGAACGCCCGAGAGCCGGCGACGACGAGAGGCGAGTAGTAGCCGTCGGCGAAGCGCCAGTCCAGCACGCCGGTTCGCGCGTGGAGCACGAACGTCTCGCGGTTCGTCGTCGAGATGTAGACACGCCCGCCCGTAACCGTCGGCGAGCCGAGGACCTTGCCGCCCAGTCGCTGCTTCCAGCGCATGTGCCCGTCGTGGGCCGAGAGCGCGTAGAAGATGCCGTCGGTGGTACCGACGTAGACCGTCTCGTTCCACACCGCCGCCGAGCCGTAGATCGAGCCTGCGAGCTTGCGGCTCCAGCGGTGCGCACCGGTGTGGACGTCGAACGCGGAGAACACGCCGTCGATGACCCCGAGGTATGCGCGGTCATGTGCGATCGACGGCGTGGCGTAGTAGCCGCCTTCGCGCCACGACCTCCGCCGCACGAGGCTCCGAAACCCCAGGAGCACGCGCACCTCGGCGTCGTCGGAGAACGATGTCGTCTTCCAGCGCAGACGGCCGCTCCAGGCGTCGAAGCTGTAGAGGTACCGGTCGTACGCCGAGACGTAGAGCTTGCGCCCGAGAAGCGCCGGGCTCGAGGCGATCTTGGTCGCGAGCGGGTAGCTCCACACGATGTGCCGGCCGGCGCCCAGCTTCATCGAGTAGACGCGCGACTCCTGGCGAGATCGGAACGCGGAGAAGAACAGCCGGTCTGCGACGACCGCCGGGCTCGACTCGACGTTCCCGGTGCCGAACCGCCACAGGAGCCTGCCGCTCTCGAGCCCGAGCGCCACGACGCCGCCACGCTCGCCTTTGCCTCGTGCGCACGGGGCCGGCCCTGCCCAACCGACGTAGACGACGCCTGCCCGCACGGCAGGGGAGGAGGCGATGCACCCGTCGATGTCCGCCGTCCACGCGATCGTCCCGTCGTCGACGCGCGATGCGATCACGAGCCCGTCGTGGGTGCCGAACACGACGAGGCCCCGCGAGACGATCGGGGGCATCTCGATGAGACCGCGTCCGGGGATCGTGTACACCGGCCGGAAGGGGGGACGCAGCTTCGACGCGACGAACCGCGTCCTCGCCGGCGACGCACCGAACATCGGCCAGGGGCTCCCTGTGGAGCCCGTGCGAGCCTGAACGCCTCCGCTGGCGAGCGCACCCGTGGCGCCGTCCCGCAGCGGGACGAAGTCGTGCACGACCCACCACGCGAATCCACCCAGCGCGGCGATCGCGAGTGTGAGCGTGGCTCGTCGCAACCTCATACCAAGGACGTTGCCAGGTCCGGTCGCCGAGACACGCGGGAACCGACAGCGCGTGACGCGTTCGGCGGAGGGCTACGCTTGAGGTGTGCTCCTCGACGCGGCCGGCAACCGACGCGAGCTCTCGCCGACGCGCGCCTGGTGGCTGCGCGTGCCCGCCGTTCTTCTGAGCCCGCGATCCGTGTTCTTCGCGCTCCGGGACGACGACGAGGAAGACGTGGCGGCGCGCGGCGAGCCGATCCTGCTCATCACCCTGCTCGCCGGAATGGCCGCCGTCCTCGCGACGCCCACCGCCGCAGACATCCTCGACAACCCGGAGTACGACGCGCTGCTGCTGGCCGTCTGGACGTTCATCGCCGGCGCGATCTACGGCGCGACGGGCTACTTCGTGATCGGCTTCGTCGTCTTCTTCGGCGTGCGTCTCCTGGGAAGCGCCGGAGACTTCCGGCGCGCGCGCCAGTCCGTCGGATTCGCGCTCGTGCCGCTTGCTGCGTCGATTCTCATAACCCTGCCGCTCCGTCTCGCCCTCTACGGCGGCGACACGTTCCGCGACGGTGGCGCGGACGAGGGCGTCGGGGAGCAGATCCTGCTCGCCGTGCAGCTCGGCGCTGCGGTCTGGTCGATCGGACTGCTCGTCGTGGCCGTCCGCACGGTGCACGGTTGGAGCTGGGTGCGCTCGCTCGCAGCGCTCGCCGCGGCGTTCGCGCTGCTAGCTGCGATCGTCGGCGTGTTCGCGATGATCTGAGGCAGACGCCTCGAAGAGCGCGAGCTCGTCGTCGGGCATGGCGTAGGTGTGCTGCTCCTCCGGGAAGCGGTGCTCGCGGACGTCCGCGGCGTACGCGGCGAGGGCGGAGCGGATCGTGTCGCCGACCTCGGCGTACCGCTTGACGAAGCGAGCCGCCCGACCCTCGTAGAGGCCGAGCAGGTCGTGCCAGACGAGCACCTGGCCGTCGCACTCGGGACCGGCGCCGATGCCGATCGTGGGGATCGCGAGCTCGCGCGAGATCCGTGCCGCCACGGGCGACGGAACTGCCTCCAGGACGAGCGAGAAACACCCTTCGGCCTCGAGCGCGCGGGCATCACGAAGGAGCGCGACCGCCTTCTCGGCGGATCGCCCCTGCGCCTTGAAGCCGCCCAGCATCGTGGCGGACTGCGGCGTCAGGCCGATGTGGCCCATCACCGGGATCCCGGCCGCGACGATTCCGCGCACCCGCGAGAGCATCGCGCCGGCTCCCTCGAGCTTGACCGCGTCCGCTCCCGCCTCCTTGACGAAGCGGATGGCGTTACGCACGGCGTCCTCGTCCGAGACCTGGAACGAGCCGAAGGGCATGTCGGCGATGACGAGCGGCCTCGAGGCACCGCGAGTGACCGCGCGCGTGAGGATGAGCATCTCGTCCATCGTCGCGGGCACGGTCGAGTTGTGGCCGAGGACGGTCATGGCCGCCGAGTCGCCGACGAGTACGAGGTCCGCGCCCGCCTCGTCCGCAAGGCGGCCTCCCGGCGCGTCGTAGGCCGTGACCATCACGATGGGCTGGCGCCGCGCCTTCATCTCGGCCAGCTCCGTGATCGGGAGCTTTCCGGGAGCGGGCGTGGCGGGTGCGGGCTTCTGCGGGCGGATGCTCATTTCGTGCCTCCCTCGAGGACGACGTTGTCGATGAGACGGGTGGAGCCGACGCGAACAGCGCCGGCGAGGACCGGAGGGTCGAAGTCGGCGACCTCGACGTAGTCGACGTGCAGGTCGCCGGCCGCCGCGAGCTCCGCGAGCGCCTGCTCGCGGTCGCGAGTGGCGAGTGCGCGCGAGAGCGCCAGCGCCCGATTCCGCTCGTCTGCCGAGAGTTGCGCGTTTCTCGACGAGAGGGCGAGCCCGTCCGGGTCGCGGACGGTGGGGACGACGCGGAGCTCGACGTCGAGCGCAAGGTCGCGAATCATCGCGCGGATCACCTCGACCTGCTGCGCGTCCTTCTGTCCGAAGTACGCCCGCGTGGGGCGGACGATGGTGAACAGCTTCAGCACGATCGTGGCGACTCCACGGAAGTGGCCCGGCCGAGAGCGTCCCTCGAGGATCGAGCTCAGCTCGGTGACATCGACCCAGGTCTGGAACCCCGGCGGGTACATCTCGTCGCGCGACGGCGCGAACACGAGGTCGACGCCGGCCTCGCCCGCCTGTTCGAGATCGCCTGCCTCGTCGACGGGATAGCGCTCGAGGTCGCCGGCCTCCGCGAACTGCGCAGGGTTCACGAAGAGGCTCATGACGACCGCGTCGTTTTCGTCGCGCGCCGCGCGCAGGAGCGCGAGGTGGCCGTCGTGCAGGGAGCCCATCGTGGGCACGAGCCCGATCGAGCTGGGCGCCCGCGAGGCGAGCTCGTCCCGGATCTCGCGAACCGTGCGAGCCACCTTCACGCCGCGCTCCCGAACCCTTGTGACACGGTGTCACGAGGGAGCTCTCGGCCGGCGATGCGCGCGGTCGCCTCGGCGAGGACGACGTAGAGCTCCTCGAGCTGGGGCCGCTCGGCGCGGATGGTCTCGAGATGGCGTTCGACGGTTGCCCAGTCGCCGCGTGCGATCGGTCCTGTCAACTGGAACTCCGTGTCCATCACGCCCCGGATGAGCGGATCGAGCGCATCGGGAGGCGCACCCGCTGCGTCCAGCAGCGACCGGGCGGCGGCGCGAAGGGTCACGAGGTAGTTCGACGCCATGGCCGCACCTGCGTGGTACGCCGCCCGCCGGTCGTCCTCGAGGTCGAACGGCTGCAGCCCGAGAGTCCCTGCGAGCCATGTCCCGACGGCCCGGGCCTCGTCGGTCTCGGCCGTGACTGCACCCCACGCGCCGTCGAGCTGCTCGGGCCCTCGTTCCTTCGAGAACGACTGCAGCGGGTGCAGACCGAAACGCCGGACGTGGGGGTCGAGCGCCGCGAGCGGTGTCGCGCCGCTGACGTGCGCGACCCACGGCCCGGGTGGCGTCTCGGCGGCGACCTCGGAGATGCTCCGGTCGGGGACGCACAGGAGAACGAGCTCCGGCTCGGTCGAGTCGAGGGCGATGCCTCGTTCCTCGAGGCGTGCGCTCATCGCCGAGCCGACGCGCCCACGCGCACCGACGATCTGAATGCTGTCGATCATGTCGTTGGCTCCAGTTCCCACGTCGGGATACCGGGCATGCGCAGCTTACTCCGAGCGCGCGGGCTCGGGCCTGAGCCGACTCCTCTTCGTGGCAAGCCGCGCTTCGAGGTGCGAGCGCACGGCGGGCCACTCGTCGTGGGTGACGGAATACCACGCGCTGTCGCGGTTCTCGCCGTCACGCACGAGCATGTGGTGGCGATGGACGCCCTCGAACGTCGCCCCGAGCGCCTCGAGGGCGCGGCACGAGCGCTCGTTCTGCGCGTCCGTCTTCCACTCGACGCGGCGGCAGCCCCACGTCTCGAAGGCGTGGCGCATCTGCAGGTACTTCGCCTCGACGTTCGCGCCGGTGCTCCACATCGACGGATGCAGCCAGGTCCAGCCGATCTCGACCGACCGGTGCTCGGGCCGGAGCGCGAGAAACCGCGTCGAGCCGACGACCTCCCCCTTGTGACTGATCGTCACAAGTGGGATCTCGGTTCGCGCGGACGCCGCCGCGAGCGCCAGCGCGACGAAGTCGTGCCAGTCCTCGGGAGTCGTCGGCTGGACGACGCTGAGCCAGCGCCAGGTGCGCTCGTCGCGGGAGGCGATCCACAGACCTTCCTCGTGGTCGGGACGAAGAGGCTCGAGCCGGACGACCTGTCCTTCGAGCGTGGGTGCCGACCACTCCACCACAGGGCGCGACAGTACACTCGGCTCGTGCCGATCTACGAGTACGCGTGCATGGAGTGCGAGTCGCACTTCGAGGAGCTCGTCCGCTCGAGCGACCAGGCGGTGACGTGTCCCGAGTGCGGCGCGGCGAACGTCCTCAAGCAGCTCTCGAGCTTCGCCGTGCATGGTGCGGCCGCGAAGCCCGCGTTCAGCGGACCGGCGGGCGGCGGCGGTTGCTGCGGCGGCTCGTGCGGTTGCGGCTAGCGCTGCGCGCGTTCGAAGACCGCATCCGGATCGACTCGTAGACTCCGCGGGCGATGGACACCGTCGCGCGAGCAGCAGCGCTTCGGCAGTACGCCGAGGAGACGTCGACCTGCACGCGCTGCGCGCTCGCGAAAGGGAGGACGCAGGTCGTCTTCGGCTCGGGTAGCCCCGTCGCCGAGCTGATGTTCGTCGGGGAGGCTCCGGGCTTCCACGAGGATCAGCAGGGCGTCCCGTTCGTCGGCCAGGCCGGGAAGCTTCTCGACAAGCTGCTCGCTGGAATCGGGCTCACGCGCGCTGACGTCTTCGTCGTGAACGTGCTCAAGTGCCGACCTCCGGGCAACCGCGACCCGCTCCCCGAGGAGATCGCCTCCTGTGAGCCTCACCTCTTCCGCCAGATCGAGCTGATCCAGCCGACGCTCGTCGCGACGCTCGGCAACTTCGCGACGAAGCTGCTCTCGGGGAAGCCGGCCGGCATCACGCGCGTTCATGGCCACGAGCAAGAGGTCACGCTCGGCGCGCGGAAGGTTCTCCTGTATCCGCTGTACCACCCGGCGGCCGCGCTCTACACGCCATCCATGCTGAAGGTGCTCGAGGACGACTTTTCGCGCATCCCGGCACTCCTCGAGCGGACGCTCGACGAACCGCAAGCGGCGAACGAGCCCGAGGCCGCGATCGTGACGCCCGAGCCCGACTCGGTTCAGCTCGGCCTCTTCTGACGTGCTCGTCGAGCTCGCCAGCGCCTCGGCGAGCGAGACCGAGCGGATCGCCGGCGCGCTCGCGAGGAAACTCGTATCCGGCGACGTCGTGACCGTCTCGGGCGAGCTCGGCAGTGGGAAGACGACCTTCGTCCGCGGCGCCTGCCGGGCGCTCGGCGTGACCTCGCCCGTGACGAGCCCGACGTTCACGATCGGTCACCGCTATGACGGAGCGATTGCGGTGTCCCACCTCGACCTGTACCGCTTCGCGGGCATGTCCGCGGCGGAGTGGGGAGACCTCGAGCCGTACTTCGAGGACGCGATCGTGTTCGTGGAGTGGCCCGAGGCTGGAGCGGCTGCACTTCCACCGCCACGCGTCGAGGTCGTGCTCGAGCACGCCGGAGGTGACGCCCGCCGCATCGCGCTCTCCTCTGCCGAGACGGCGCTGCTACAAGGCATCTCCTGATGCTCGTCCTCGCCTTCGACACCGCGACGGACGTCGCGACGAGCGCGCTCGTCCGGGACGGCGAGGTGCTCGGTGAGCGTGTCGGGCTCGCGCGAACGCTGCTCGAGGACGTCGACGAGCTGCTCGCGGTCGTCGGCGCCAGCGCCGCGGATCTCGACGGTCTGGTCGTCGGCACCGGGCCGGGCAGCTTCACGAGCACCCGCATCGGCCTGGCGTTCGCGCGGGGCCTGGGGCTCGCGCTCGATCTTCCCGGTGTCGGAGTGTCGACGCTCGCCGCGCTCTCGACCGCAGCGCCGGACGCCTGTCCCGTGATCGACGCGAGGCGCGGCGAGGTCTTCGTCGAGGGGCCGCGTGCCGTATCGCCGGATGACCTCGAGCTCGCACCAGGAAGGCTCTGCCTCGGCAGCGGAGCCGTCCGGTATCGGGCGACGCTCGAGCGGATGGGCGCAGAGGTCCCCGAGGACCGCGACGGACGGCATCTTCCGCGTGCCGCGTTGCACGCTGCGCTCGCCGGCGAGCTGGGGCCGGTGGACGACATCGAGCCCGTCTACGTACGCCTTCCCGACGCGGAGCTTCCGCGCGCGTGAAGGTCGAGCTGCGCCGGCTCGAGACGGGGGATCTCGCGAGTGTCGAGGAGATCGAGCGCGAGGCGTATCCGACGCCCTGGTCACGTTCGATGTTCGACGCCGAGCTGCGCAAGCCGAGCTCGCTCGCGCTCGGGGCGTTCACCGAGGCGGACGAGCTGGTGGGCTACGCGTTCGTGTCGCGCTACGTGGACGCGTGGCACGTCATGAACGTCGCAGTGTCGATCGCATACCGGCGCCGCGGCATCGCGGCCGCGCTGCTCGAACGCCTCTTCGACGTGACCGCGGCGGATCCGCGGCGCGGCTACACCCTCGAGGTGCGTGTCTCCAACACCGGCGCGATCGCGCTGTACGATCGCCTCGGCTTCGAGAGCCGCGGCGTGCGCCGCGGGTACTACACGGACAACCGCGAGGACGCGCTCATCATGTGGCGCGAGCCCGCCTCGTCCGAGCGCGCGTCGTGATCCTCGGCATCGAGACCTCGTGCGACGAGACGGCCGCGGCCGTGGTCAGCGGCGGCGGCGACGTGCTTTCGTCCGTCGTCTCCTCGCAGGCCGATCTGCATGCGCGATTCGGAGGCGTCGTCCCCGAGATCGCGTCTCGCCGGCACCTCGAGCTCGTGTCCCCGGTCGTGCGGACGGCACTCGAGGACGCGCAGGTGTCGCTCGACGACGTAGAGCGGGTCGCAGTCACGCAGGGCCCCGGCCTCGTCGGCGCGCTCCTCGTCGGCATCTCCGCCGCCAAGGCACTCGCCTGGGCGCGGCGCCTCCCGCTCGCGCCGGTCGACCATCTCGAGGGCCACGTTGCCTCCCTGTATCTCCGCCCCGAGCCGCTCGAGCCGCCGTTCACCTGTCTGCTGGCGAGCGGGGGACACACGCTGCTCCTGGCGGTTCGCGAGCGCGGCCGGTCGGAGCGGCTCGGGACCACGCTCGACGACGCCGCGGGCGAGGCGTTCGACAAGGGGGCGCGCCTGCTCGGTCTCGGCTACCCGGGCGGGGCAGCGATCGACCGGCTCGCGCGTGAGGGCGATCCGACTGCCTTCGACTTCCCCGTGGCGCGCGTGCCCGGGCTCGACTTCTCGTTTTCCGGCCTCAAGACCGCGCTTCTGTATGCCGTGCGGGCCCTCGACGAGAGCGCCCTCGCGGCGCGCAGGGCGGACCTCGCCGCGTCGTACCAGCGAGCGATCGTACGGGCGCTCGTCCAGCGGCTCGGCGAGGCTTCTGACGTCACCGGCCTCGAGCGCGTCGCGGTCGTCGGCGGCGTGGCCACGAACTCGGAGTTGCGTGCGGCCCTTCCGGACGCCGCCTTCGCGCCGCCGAGCCTGTGCACCGACAACGCCGCGATGATCGCGTCGTGCGCGCGGTTCGTCGAGCCGCTCGCCTACCCTCGCTACCGTGACCTCGATGCGTACGCGTCGCTCTCGTAGCGCTCTCGCCCTGCTGGTGACCGGTCTCGTGCTCGGGATCGGAGCGGCCGGCGGCCGCGCGCAGCAGGAGCCCCAGCCGTCCGTCGACGAGGCGGGCTGGCAAGGGGTGCTGGGCGTACGGGCCGCCGTCTCGACGGCCCAGCGCTACGTCGTGCTGCTCCGTCCACCGTCGCTCGCCGCGCGGGTTCGCAGCGTGGGAGGCAAGGCCTCGGAACGAGAGATGCGTGCGTGGTCGACCGCTGCCGTCGCACAACAGGAGCAGTTCCTCGCGCGCCTCTCCGCTGCCGGCGCGCGCATCGCTCCCGAATACCGCTACACGCGTGTGGTGAACGGCTTCTCGGCGCGACTCGATCCGACCTCGGCCGCGCTGCTCGACGCCGATCGCGAAGTCACGGGCATCTATCCCGTGCGGATCGCGTACCCGGCACAGGCGGTCGAGGCCGGCGGCGGCGTGCTGCCTGCGGCCGTCGCCGACCTCGAGATTGCAGGCCTGGACGGCACCGGCGTGACAGTCGCGCTCCTCGATACGGGCGTCGATCCCTCGCATCCCTACCTGCGGCGCCGTGTCGTCGCGGGCGTTGACGTCATCGATCCGGGGAGCGGGGGTGTCGCCCAGCCGCATCCGACGATTCCGGGACGCCCGGAGCGCCATGCGACCGAACTGGCGGGCATCGTCGCGGGAACTCAGGGGCCGGACGGGCTGCACGGGATCGCACCGGGCGCGACCATCCTTCCCATCCGGGTCGGCGGCTGGCAGCCGGACAGCGAGGGCGGCTACAGCGTGTACTCGCGAACCGATCAGATCCTCGCCGGGCTCGAGGCGGCGGTCGACCCGAACGACGACGGAGACGTGATCGACGCCGCCCGGATCGCGCTGATCGGGATGGTCGAGCCGTATGCCTCGTTCGCAGATGGTCCGCTCCCGCGGGCGATCGCCGGCGCCGCCGACCTGGACGTGCTCACCATCGTCCCGGCGGGGAACGACGGGCGCGCTGGGCCTGGATACGGAAGCATCGCCGGTCCCGGCGGAGCCGTAGACGCTGTCACCGTCGGAGCCGCAGACGGCCGGGTCGCCGCCCCGACCGTCCGGGTGCACGTCCGCGCGGGGCTGCGCGTCCTCTACGAGGAGGACGTCCCGCTCGGCGGCGCGCCGACCGACACCGTCACGGCAGACGTCGTCGCCCTCGATCGGCGCACGGCGTCGCGCGGGATCGGCGCGCTCTTCTCCGACGACGGCGCGAGCGTCGTCGCCGGCCAGGCGGTCCTTCTCTCGCGGGCCGCGCTCTCCGACGACACGGTGGAGGAGGCGACCTCGGCGGGCGCTCTCTCGGTGCTCGTGGACGGTCCGCTCCCGGCCGGCGCCTTCAGCCTCGACGTTCCCGCGGGCGTTCCAGTCGTGGGGCTCGCGTCGTCCGTGGTCGCCGAGATTCGCGCGATGCTCGCGGCGGGGGTCCCGGTGACGGTCGCGATCGGCAACGTCGAGGTCGCGAGCCGGGAGGCCGAAGGAGCGATCGCGGCGTTCTCCTCTCGTGGTCTCGTCCTCGACGGTTCGCTCAAGCCCGATCTGGCAGCGCCCGGTGTCTCCGTGCCGACGTCTGAGCCGGGCCGCGGCGACGACGGAGACGTGCGTTTCGGAACGATCAGCGGGACGAGTGCGGCGGCGGCCGTAACGGCTGGTGTGGCAGCCGTGCTCGCACAGGGCAAGCCCGCGCTCGGCGCGCGGCAGCTCCACGGCGTTCTCGTCGGTTCCGCGCTTCGAGCCGATCTCGACCCGACCGCGTCGGGCGCTGGCCTCGTCGACCTGCGGGCCGCGGTGCAGCAGGAGCTCCTCGCCGAACCCGCGCTGCTCTCGTTCGGTGCCGTCGGCCCAAACGGTGCCGCGCGCACGATCCGGATCACGAACGTCTCCACGCGGCGCATCTCGACCTCGGTGGGGATCGCCGCGATCGCGCCGAAGGGCGTGGAGATCTCCGTCGACCCGCAGCGGTTCCGCGTTCGACCCGGCCGCTCGGTCGACGTCGTCGTGACGGCAGACACGTCCGCGCTCTCATCGGAGGCCGGTGCGGCTACGGGCGAGCTCGTCCTCCGTGGAAGCGACTCGCCCGAGGTGCACGTGCCGTGGACCGTCGCCGTGCCGCCCATGGTCGACCTCGTCACGGAGCTGGCGCTGAGAAGGACAGGAACGCGGGTGTCCGATGCGACCCCGGCGGCCCTGTCGTTCGTGGCCGGCTCGGTCACTGCGGCACCCGATCCGCAGGTACGCGGCGTCGAGCTGCTGGAGGTGGAGCTCTGGCGAAACGGAGAGCGGATCGGCGTCCTCGCACGCCGGCGCGAGCTCCTTCCCGGCCGCTACACGTTCGGTCTCACGGGCAGGGGGCCGACCGGCGTACGGCTCGGAGGCCGACTCTTCACGGTGCGGATCGTCGCCTACCCTGGCGACGGTACGAGGCGGCAGTTGGACACCATCGAGTTTCGCGCTCGCTGAGCGAAAGCCCACCTATACTCGGCCGCGTCCAGACGAGCCAGGAGGCGCACTCGATGTCAACGGCGGCGACCGAGTCTCATCTCCGCGAGAACCCCTTCGACCTGGCCCGGGCGCAGCTGCGTAGGGTGGGCGAGGTTTTTGCGCTCGACCCCAACCTGATCCGCGTCCTCTCGCAGTGCAAGAAGGCGGTCGAAGTATCCGTGCCCGTGTCGGCGGACGACGGCTCGATCGAGGTGTACCAGGGATTCCGCGTGACCCACAACATCGCGCGTGGACCGTCGAAGGGCGGCATCCGCTACCACCACGGCGTCACGCTCGACGAGATCAAGGCGCTCGCCATGTGGATGACGTGGAAGTGCGCGCTCATGGGCCTCCCCTTCGGCGGCGCGAAGGGCGGGGTCGTCTGCGATCCGAAGTCCCTGTCTCCCGGCGAGCTCGAGCGGATGACCCGCCGGTACACGAGCGAGATCATCAACGACATCGGCCCGGAGCGGGACATCCCGGCACCGGACGTCGGCACCGACGGTCGGGTCATGGCGTGGATCTTCGACACCTATTCGATGAACAAGGGGCACTCGGTGCTCGGCGTGGTCACGGGCAAGCCGCTCTCGATCGGAGGCTCGCTGGGGCGCGAGGAGGCCACCGCGCGCGGCGCGCTCTATTGCATCCAGGCGCTCGTGAGCAAGCAGGGACGGCGTCTCAACGAGTACTCGGTGGCGGTGCAGGGCTTCGGCAACGTCGGCTCCAACCTTGCGCGGCTCCTCCACAGCGAAGGGGCGAAGGTGGTGGCCGTCTCGGATTCGCGCGGCGGCGTCTACAACGCGGACGGCCTGGACGTCGCATCCGCCCTCGCGCACAAGCAGGAGCACGGCACGCTCGAGGGGCTCGCGAAGGCCGAAGCGGTCACGAACGAGGAGCTTGTCGAGCTCCCCTGCGACATCCTCGCCCCCTGCGCGCTCGAGCAGGTCGTCACCGAGGTGAACGCCGACCGCGTGAAGGCGACGGTGATCTGCGAGGGGGCCAACGGGCCCGTGACCCCGGCCGCGGACGCGATCCTCGAGGACAAGGGAGTGCTGGTGCTTCCCGACGTGCTTGCGAATGCGGGCGGCGTCGTCGTCTCGTACTTCGAGTGGGTGCAGGGACTGCAGGAGTACTTCTGGCGCGAGGACGAGGTCAACGCGAAGCTCCACGACATCGTCGCGCGCGCCTTCCAGGACGCCTGGCAGACGCGCGACAGCTACGCCACCAGCCTGCGCATGGCGTCGTACGGGATCGCCGTGCAGCGCGTCGCGGAGGCGACTACTACCCGGGGTCTGTATCCCTAGGGTCACGGTCTTTCACGCCGAGGACTGCGGCCTCTGCGCGCGAGCGCTCGAGGTCGTGAACGAAGCACAGACGGAGCTCGGCTTCGAGCTCGAGGTCGTCGACATCGGTGGCGACCAGGTGCTCGAGGCGCGCTATCGCGAGCTGCTTCCGGCGGTCGAGATCGACGCCGAGCTCGCGTTTACGTACTTCGTCGACGCCGGCGCGCTGCGCGAGCGGTTGAGTCGCTCGTAGCGGTTGTTCCGCCGAAGGCGGAAGAGCCGCAGGCAGAATCGTGACGCTTTGTCACAAACTTTCGACTGGGGGAACGCGTGACCGAACGTTTGACCGTGGGAGTCGCGGCGCGGCTGAGCCGTTACCTGCAGGTGCTGACGCAGGCGCGCAAGATGGGCAAGGAGCGGATCTCGTCGCAGGAGATCGCCGAGTACACGAACATCAACGCGACGCAGATCCGGCGCGACCTCTCGGCGTTCGGCAAGTTCGGCAAGCGCGGCGTCGGCTACCGCACGGACGCACTCCTCGAGGAGATCAGGCTGATCCTGCGCACGCAGGGGCAGCACAACATCGCGCTGGTCGGTGCCGGGCGGCTCGGTAGCGCGATCGCGAGCTCGCCGATCTTCGCCGAGCACGGGATCACGGTGGCCGCGGTGCTCGACAACGATCCGGACAAGGTCGGCGAGCGCGTCGGCGACCTCACGATCAGCTCGATCCGCGACCTCGGCGACATCGCGCGCGAGCGGAACATCATCGTCGGCGTCATCGCGGTGCCCGCGGACTCGGCGCAGAACGCGGCCGACGCACTCATCGACGCGGGCGCGAAGATCATCTTCAACTACTCGGAGGCGCTGCTCGACGTGCCGTCGGACGTCACCGTCCACACGTCGAACCCCGCCGTCGATCTGCTGTACGCCCTGTACTTCCATCTCGCCTAGCCGGAGGGCGACGCAGGCGTCTCCCTACAATGTCGCGCCTCATGGGTGACGAGCAGCGCATCCCGGCGGACGAGCTGATCGCACAGGCTCGCGAGCGATTCGAGTCCGCCACCGACTTCACCGTCGCCGTCGAGGAGGAGTTCGCAATCCTCGATCCCGAGTCGCTGAATCTCACAAACAGGTTCGAGGACGTCCAGGCGGCCGCGCGGGGGACGGCGCTCGAGGATCACCTCGTCGGCGAACTCATCGCGTCCGAGGTGGAGGTCCGCACCGGCAGGCAGGAGAGCTTCCCCGACGTCCCCGCGGCAATGGCGGAGCGACGCTCGCAGCTCCAGGCGCTCGTCGAGCCGATGGGGCTCATGCTCGGCGCGACGGGGACGCACCCGTGGGCGGACTGGAAGGAGCAGCGGATCATCGACACGCCTCACTACCGCCGCAACGACGAGCTCCTGCGCTACGTCGTCTGGCGCAACAACACCTTCGGCCTGCATGTCCACGTCGCGATTGCGGGAGCCGACCGCGCGATCGCCGTGATGTCAGGTCTGCGGAACTTCCTTCCGGAGCTCCTCGCGCTCTCGGCCAGCTCGCCGTTCGTCGAGAGCGTGAACTCGGGTCTGCACTCGGCCCGCACGCAGATCTTCACGCGCTTCTTCCCGCGCTGCGGCGTCCCGGACGCGTTCGCCTCCTGGGCGGAGTACGAGAGCTTCGTCCGCTTCCTCTACGAGACGGGCTCCGTGACCGAGCACACGCAGCTCTGGTGGAGCGTGCGAGCGCACCTCGCCTTTCCGACGGTCGAGATCAGGATCTGCGACGGCCAGCCGGAGCTGGCCGAAGCGCAGTCGCTCGCCGCGTTCGCCGCCTCGCTCGCCGCCCGCGTGGCGCGCGCTTACGACGATGGAGAGCCCGTCGAACCGCTGCCGCACCGACTGATCGAGGAGAACTTCTGGCGTGCGATCCGCTGGGGCCTGCCCGGCGAGCTGATCGACTTCGATCGCGGTGAGGCGATCCCGGCGCGGCAGCGGCTCGAGGAACTCGTCGAGTGGATGCTTCCCGTCGCGGAGGAGATCGGCGCCGCGCCGTATCTCTCCGTACCCGAGCAGAACGCCGCCGAGCGCCAGATCGAGCGCTTCGAGGCGGGCGCGTCGCTCGAGGAGATCTACGCCGAGCAGGTGCGCGCGACCGAGACCATCGGTGGCTGAGGAGCCGCAGCTCCCGACGGAGGCCGAGCTCCGGGAGGCGCTCGAGAAAGTCGGCGTCTCGGACATCCTGGTCAACGCGCTGTCGGCGACCGTGTCGATCGGATTCCATCGCCTCGCAGCCGAGACGCGCGACCTCGAGCAGGTGCGGCTCGCGATCGAGTCGCTGCGCGCGCTCGAACCCGTGCTCCGCGAGGGCGGAGTCGACGACGCGATCCTCCGCGACCTCGAGAGCGCGCGGACGAATCTTCAGCTCGCGTACGCGACGGCCGTCGCCGAGGCGAGCGGTTGACTCGGGGCGTTCGTGCCGCTTGTGATACATAATCCGCCGCGCCGAGTCACCTCGGCGCTCACTTTGTGACGGGCGGGAGAACCGGAGGACCATGGAATTCTTCGTAGATCACGCCGTCGGGTTCGCGCTCGCGTGCGCGGCCGTGGCGGTCTTGTACGGGCTCTATCTCACCTGGTGGCTGCTCAAGCAGCCGGCCGGCAACGAGAAGATGCAGGAGATCGGGCGGGCGATCCAGGAGGGCGCCGCGGCGTATCTGCGCAAGCAGTACACGACGATCGCAGTCGTCGCGATCGTGCCGTTCTTCCTGCTCGGCTTCTACAACCAGCTCGGGTGGGGAACGGCGTTCGGCTTCCTCGTCGGGGCCGTGTTCTCGGCTCTCGCCGGCTTCATCGGGATGAACGTCGCGGTGCGCTCGAACGTGCGAACTGCGGAAGCCGCACGCGAGGGTCTGCAGCCCGCATTCAAAGTCGCCTTCCGCGCCGGATCGGTCACCGGTCTTCTCGTCGTCGGGCTCGGCCTTCTGGGCGTCGCCGGCTACTACTGGATCCTGACCGACTGGATCGGCAACTCGCCGGAGTCCGCGGTGCGCGACCTCATCGGGCTGGCCTTCGGCGGATCGCTCATCTCCGTCTTCGCGCGTCTCGGTGGCGGCATCTACACGAAGGCCGCCGACGTCGGCGCCGACCTCGTCGGGAAGATCGAGGCGGGCATCCCCGAGGACGACCCGCGCAACCCCGCGGTGATCGCGGACAACGTCGGCGACAACGTCGGCGACTGCGCGGGCATGGCCGCAGACCTCTTCGAGACGTACGCGGTCACGGCCGTGGCCGTGATGCTGCTCGGGATCGGGTTCGGCCAGGAAGACCTGTGGCTCTACCCGCTCGCGCTCGGCGGCATCTCGATCCTCTCGTCCGTGATCGGGACGTTCTTCACGCGGGTCAGCAGTGGAGAGAACGCGATCATCAACGCGCTCTACCGCAGCGTCTTCGTCGCGACCGTGCTCTCGGCCGCCGGATTCATTCCGGTGACGTTGGCCTACGACAGCGAGCTGTTCAGCTTCTGGAACCTCTACGGCGCTGCGCTCATCGGCCTCGCGGTGACGTTCCTGTTGGTCGCGATCACCGAGTACTACACGGGCACACGCTGGAAGCCGGTGAAGGACATCGCCAGCGCGTCACAGACCGGCCACGCGACGAACATCATCTCGGGCCTCGCCGTCGGGATGCAGGCGACTGCGCTCCCCGTGATCGTCATCGCGGCCGGAGTCGTCGGCGCGTACTACGCGGCGGGGGAGAGCCTCTACGGCATCGGCGTCGCCGTCATGGCGCAGCTCTCCATGGCCGGCCTGATCGTTGCGCTCGACGCGTATGGCCCGGTGACGGACAACGCGGGCGGCATCGCGGAGATGGCCGACCTGCCGGAGTCCGTGCGCGGAATCACCGATCCGCTCGACGCCGTCGGCAACACGACGAAGGCCGTCACGAAGGGATATGCGATCGGCTCGGCGGGTCTCGCTGCCCTGATCCTGTTCGACGAGTACGGACGCGGGCTTCGCGAGGACGGTCTCGAGACGATCTTCTCGCTGGACGACCCGTGGGTGATCGCCGGCCTCTTCATCGGCGGGCTCATGCCGTTCCTCTTCGCCTCGATGGCGATGCAGGCGGTCGGGCGCGTCGGTGGCCAGGTGGTCGAGGAGGTGCGCCGGCAGTTCCGCGAGAACCCGGGGATCATGGACTACACCGCGCGACCCGACTACTCGAACGCGATCGGCATCGTCACCGGCTCGGCGATCAAGGAGATGATGGCTCCGGCGCTCATTCCGGTGCTCGTGCCGATCGTCGTCGGGATCATCTCGATCGAGATGCTCGGCGGTCTCCTCATCGGCACGATCGTCACGGGCCTCTTCCTCGCGATCGCGATGACCTCCGGCGGAGGCGCGTGGGACAACGCGAAGAAGTCGATCGAGGACGGTCTCTACGGCGGCAAGGGCTCCGATGCCCACGCAGCCGCGATCACCGGCGACACGGTCGGCGACCCGTATAAGGACACGGCGGGACCGGCGATCAACCCGATGATCAAGATCGCGAACATCGTCGCGATCCTGATGATCCCGCTGCTGGTTTCCATTCACGGGTAGCGCCTTCTGACATGACACGAACGGGGGCGGCGTTAAGCCGCCCCTTGTGTGTTGCAGGGCTTTTCCGAGCTGCATAGGATGCGAACGCTTCAGGGGCAGGGGTACTGCGCCGTCGGTGCCCGAATCAGTCGAAAGGGGAGAACCACACGATGAGATTTCGCTTCCTGAGCGTGCTCGGCGCGCTCACGGTCGTCGTAGCGGGGCTCGTGGCCGTACCGGCTTCGGGGCAGTCATCCGGGCAGGCGACAGCGAAGTACGCGGTCACACTCGCGCAACCTCCGGCAGCCGGTTACACAGGAAACGTCTCCGGCTACGAGCGCACGAAGCCGCAGAAGGGCAAGAAGTACAACTCGCAGTCGAACGCCGCGAAGCGCTACACGGAGTACCTCGAGCAGCAGCAGAACGCGCTCGCGGCCGGCGTCGGCGCGCAGGGAACGATCTACAACTACACCCACGCGGTCAACGGGTTCGCGGCGGAGCTGACCGAAGGGCAGGCGGCGAAACTCGAGCAGACGGAAGGGGTGCTCAGCGTCGAGAAGGCCGAGCTCCTCACGGTCGACACCTCGGACACTCCCGCCTTCCTCGGTCTCACAGGTCCGAGCGGACTCTGGTCGAAGCTCGGCGGTGTGGGCGGCGGCGTCGGCAATGCGCGCGCCGGCGAAGATCAGATCGTCGCGATCGTCGACAGCGGCTACTGGCCCGAGCATCCGAGCTTCTCGGATCGCCGCGGCAACCAGGGCGGCGGCGGCGGGCAGGGCCAGAACCTGTACCCGAAGGCACCGTCCGGCTGGAGCGGCACCTGCGAGGGTGGCGAGGAGTTCCCGGCGAACACGTGCAACAACAAGGTGATCGGCGCCCAGTGGTTCGGTGAGGGCATCGGAACCCTTCCGGCGTGGGAGTACTCCTCCCCGCGCGACTTTGCCGGGCACGGCTCGCACGTCGCCTCGACGGCAGCCGGCAACTACAACATCACGCCGACCGGTGACGCGTCGGGCTTCGGTCCGATCAGCGGCATGGCGCCGTACGCTCGGATCGCGGTCTACAAGGCCTGCTTCGTGATCACGCTCGGCACGAGCGGCTCGTGCAACAGCCTCGACACGGCCGAGGCGATCGACACCGCCGTCGCTGACGGCGCCGACGTCCTCAACTACTCGATCTCGGGGACGTCCACGGCCTTCACGAACATCACCGAGGTCGCGTTCCTGTTCGCGGCGCAGGCCGGCGTGTACGTCAGCGCCTCAGCCGGCAACTCGGGCCCGACTGCATCGACGGTCGCGCACCCGAGCCCGTGGATCACGACCACCGCTGCTGGCACGCACAACCGCGACGGCAACGGCACGCTCACGATCGGCACCGCTGTCTACAACGGCAAGTCGTCGGCCCCGAACGCCGTCACTGCTCCGTTGATCGACTCGACGGCGGCCGGCCTTCCCGGCGCGAACGCCGCGAACCTCGCGCTGTGCTTCGGCGCAGCCGACGGCGGTGCGACGCTCGATCCCGCGAAGGTGGCGGGCAAGATCGTCGTCTGCGACCGTGGTGTCAGCGCTCGCACGAACAAGAGCCTGGCGGTCCGGCAGGCAGGCGGTGTCGGCATGGTGCTCGTGAACACGAGCGCGAACTCGCTCAATGCCGACCTGCACTACGTGCCGTCGATCCACCTTTCGCACCTGGATCGGCCGGCCGTGAAGGCCGCGGCGGCGACGAACGCGGTCGCCACGATCTCGAAGGGCACGATCGTTACCAACGCACCCGCGCCGTTCACGGCGTCGTTCTCCTCGCGCGGCCCGCTCCTCGCGGGTGGCGGCGACCTCTTGAAGCCGGACATCATCGCGCCGGGTCAGGACGTGCTCGCGGCGGTCGCACCGCCCGGGAACAACGGCCGTCTGTTCGACCTGTACAGCGGCACGTCGATGTCGAGCCCGCACATGACGGGCCTCGGCGCACTGCTCAAGCAGGCGCATCCCGACTGGTCGCCGGCGGCGATCAAGTCGGCGTTCATGACGACGGCGTACCAGCGCAACGACTACGCGCCGTTCGCCTGGGGTGCCGGGCACGTCGACCCGACGAAGGCAGCTGACCCGGGTCTCGTGTTCGACAACAACTTCGACGACTGGCTCTCGTTCCTTAAGGGACAGGGCCTGTTCACGGGCAACGTCCCGACCATGGACGCGAGCGACCTGAACCTCGCGTCGATCGCCATCGGCGACCTCGCCGGCTCGCAGACGGTCAAGCGGTCGGCGACAAGCGTCGGCTCGCAGTCGGAGACGTATACGGCGTCGGTGGAGGGCCTGGCCGGCATCACGGTCACGCCGTCCGCGGCGTCGTTCACCGCGGCGCCTGGCTCGACGACGGACTGGACCGTCACGTTCACGCGGACGACTGCTCCGCTGAACGTGTACGCAACCGGCTTCATCGTCTGGACGGGTAACCGTGGTCATGTCGTGCGCATGGCGGTCACCGTCAAGCCGGTAGCCCTCGCGGCGCCGATCGAGGTGACGGCGACTACGTCGACCTCCACGAGCTGGACCGTCAAGACCGGGTATGCGGGCACGCTTGCCGCGACGATGCGGGGTCTCGTGCCCGCAACGGCGTCGCCGTTCACGGTGTCCGAGGACCCGGATGCAAACTGGATTGGCTGTGGCGACACGCAGGGTGCCGTGGCAGTTGCAGTGACGATTCCTGCGGGCACGACGCACTATCGCGTCGGTATCTACGAGGACGCGATCACCCCGACCGGAACGGATCTCGATCTGTTCGTGTGTCAGGGAACGACCCTCGTGGGCTCGTCCGCGGATGGTGACTCGAACGAAGAGGTGAACTTCCTCTCGACGGCCGGATTCGCATCGCCGGTGGCGCTGACGGTCTACATCCACGGGTTCGACACGGGCTCCGCTTCGTCCGCGACCGGAACGCTGTTCCAGTGGGCGGTCGGGACGACTGACGCGGGCAATACGACGCTCGCGATCACGCCCGCAGGTCCGACGACGATCGGCGGCACCAAGACGGTGACGGCGACGTTTACGGGTCTCGCAGCGGCCACGCGCTACATGGGTGTGGTTCGCTACAACGACGGAACGAGCGTCATCGGCTCGACCGTCTTGCGGATCAACACGCCGTAACGTAGGACGCTTCACAGCTCGACACGGAGGGCCGGCGAAAGCCGGCCCTCCGTCTTCCAGGCGCGGGGTGGAGCCCGTCGCCAACCATGGACAGGGGACTGGGACGAGGATGGCATCGGGGACGAGTGCGACCCGACTCCGTTCGGGCCTTAACCGGCGGCAGGAGTAGGCTTCCGCGCCGTGCCCGGACGGCGCCGTAGGCGCGAGGTCGAGATGGAGCGCGTGCTCGGCACGCCCGCCCTCTTCGCGACCGCCTACGGCAACGTCGGCTCCTCGATCTACTACGCCCTCGGCCTCACGGCCGTCTACGCGCTCGGGCTCACGCCGCTCGTCTTCGTCGTCGCCGGGATCGTCTTCGCCGCGACAGCGGCGACGTACGCCGAGGGAACGGCCCGGTTTCCCGAGGCGGGCGGCTCGGCGAGCTTCTCGCGCCATGCGTTCGACGAGCTCGTCAGCTTCGTCGCGGGGTGGGCGCAGATGCTCGTCTACGTCGTCACGGTTGCAGTCTCGGCGTTCTTCGTCCCCCACTATCTCTCGATCTTCTGGGAGCCGCTCCGCACGAATCCCTGGGACGTCGTCGCCGGCGTCATCGTGATCGTGCTGCTCGTGGCGTTGAACGTCGTCGGCGTGCAGGAGGCGGCCAAGCTCTCGATCTCACTCGCTGTCGTCGACTTCGCGACGCAGGTGCTGCTGGTGATCGTCGGGTTCGCGCTCGTGTTCAGCCCGGAGGTGCTCGTCGAGAACGTGCACTGGGGCGTCGCGCCAACGTGGTCGAACCTCGCGATCTCGATCCCGGTCGCGATGCTCGCGTACACGGGCGTGGAAACGGTCTCGAACCTCGCCGAAGAGGCGCGCGATCCGGCGCGGACGGTTCCGAACGCCTACAAGTTGGTCGCGGGAGCCGTCTTCGCGATCTACTTCACGCTCCCACTCGTCGCGCTCTCCGCGCTCCCGGTCGAGCGGATCGACGGTGAGCTGACGACGCTGCTGGCGCTGCCGCCCGAGGAGGGTGGGTACGCGAACGACCCGATCCTCGGAGTCGTCGAGAACATCGGGCTCGAAGGACTCTTGCTCGATGCCGCTGAGATCTACGTCGGTGTACTCGCGGCGACGATTCTCTTCATCGCGACGAACGCGGGTGTCATCGGGGCGTCTCGGATCACATACTCGATGGCGACATACCGCCAGCTACCCGAGGCGTTGCGGCGACTGCATCCACGGTTCAAGACCCCGTGGCTCGCCCTCGTTCTCTTCGCCGGGATCGCGCCGATTCTCGTGATCCTGCCCGGCGATGTGAACTTCGTCGGCACCCTGTACTCGCTCGGGGCCACCCTGTCCTTCACGGTCGCGCACGCGTCCATCGTTCGGCTGCGGATGTCGAGCGGCGTCGAGGAGCTTCCCTATCGCGCTCGACCGAATGTCACGATCGGCGCGGTCTCGTGGCCGGTCTTCGCGTTCGTGGGTGGGATCGCGACTGGCGCCTCGTTCCTCGTGCTCGTCGTCCAGAACCCACTCACCCGCTGGGTGGGCCTGGGCTGGATGCTCGCCGGGCTCGTCGGCTATGCCATCTATCGCCGGCGCCTGCATGTGCCGCTGCGCGCAGTGGAGAAGGCGCCGCCGGCGCTCGGGCCGGCGCTCGCATTGGAGTACCGCAACGTTCTCGTGCCGGTGATTCCCGGCCAGCCGTCGGACGCGGCGATGGATCTCGCCTGCCGGCTCGCTGCCGAGCGGCGCGCTCGCATCGTGGCGCTGAACGTGCTCGAGGTGCCGCTCGACCGCGCGCTGACGGATCGCTTCGCCGAGCTCGAGACGACGGCCAATGCCGAGCTCGACGAGGCAGCGGCGATCGGTGGCTCCTACGGCATCCGCGTGCTCACTCGCCTCGAGCGCGCGCACGCCGCCGGCCCGGCGATCGTCGCCGAGGCGGACACTCGGCACTCGGAGATCATCGTTCTCGGCTCGCCTCGCAGGAACCTGACTGCGGCGCAGTCGGCCGTGTTCGGGAAGACGGTCGACTACGTCCTGAAGAACGCGAGCTGCCGTGTGCTCGTCGCGGCCGCGGGGCCGACGTGACGAAGTACTCGGTAGCGGTGCTGGTCTTCGCGGCGATCTTCGTCGCGATCGGAGTGGCCTTGCTCGTCCGGACGACGCTCGCAGGCGGTGGCGTCGTCGGGTACGTGCTCGGCGGTCTCTTCATCGTGCTCGGCGTGGCCCGCTTCACGCTCGAGCGCAGAAGGAGCGTCTAGGTGGCGCGCAAGCTCCGCGGCTTCGAGCGCGTCCTCGACGCGCCGTCGCTCTTCGCCGTCGCGTACGGCGAGATCGCGTCGTCGCTGTACATCGCGCTCGGCATCGTTGCCGTGGCCGCGCTCGGGCTCACGCCCCTCGTACTGCTCGTGAGCGGCGCGGTGTTCGTGCTCGTGTCGCTGTCGTACGCGGAGGGAACGGCAGCCATTCCCGAGACGGGCGGCGCGGCGACCTTCGTGCGCCGTGCCTTCAACGACCTCGCCGGCTTCGTGACGGGCTGGGTGCTGTTCCTGGACTTCCTCATCGTGATGGCCCTCTCGGCGCTGTTCGTTCCGCACTACCTCGCGGGCGCGGTCGGGCAGGAGGCGCTTCGAGAGTCGCCGTGGGATGCCGTCGTCGGGTGTGCGCTCATCGCGGCGATCGCAGGCGTACGAGCCGCGCGGCGGACGCGTCTCCACCTCGGCGCGCTCGCGGTCGCTCTCCTCGACCTCCTCGTGCAGGGCGTGCTCGTGGTCATGGGTCTCGCCGTGCTGCTCTCGCCCGAGGCGCTCTCGGAAGGGCTCGGCTTCGCGCGCGGCCAGGACTGGAGCGACCTCGCCTTCGCGCTCCCGCTCGCGATGCTCGCGTACACGGGGCTCGAGACCGTGGCGAATCTCGCCGAGGAGGCGACCGAGCCCGGGCGCACGCTTCCGCGCTCGCTCTTCTCCGCGATCGGGCTCGTCGTGCTCGTCACCGTTCTGATCGGAGCGATCGGCCTGTCCGCCTATCCGGTCACGAACGGCGAGACGGCACTTGGCGAGGAATGGCTCGAAGCACCCCTCGTGGGAATCGCCGCGGCCTTCGACGGGTCGCTCCCGGCTGGTCTCGTCGACGCGCTCGAGGTCGTGGTCGGGATCTCGGGCGTCCTGATCCTCGCGGGTGCCGCCACCACGTCGTTCTCCGGGATCACGAGACTGGCGCACTCGCTCGCCGAGCACGGATCGCTTCCTCGCCGGTTCGCGCGCCTCGAGCGGCGGGCCGTCGTGTCGACCGAGGTGATCGCGGTCGCGGCGGTGCTCGCGGTCGGTCTGATCGTCGTGACCGAGGTCGCCGCGAACGGCGATCCCGCGTTCCTCGCCAGCCTCTACTCCTTCGGCGTCTTGATCGCGTTCACGGCCGCTCAGCTCGCCGTCATCCGCATGCGAATGCGGGCGCCGGAGCTCCCGAGGCCGTTTCGCGCACGCCCGAACGTCAGGTTTGGCAGGCACGCGCTTCCGCTCGCCGCGGTCGTCGGCGCGCCGCTCACACTCGCGATCTGGGTGCTCGCGATGATCACGCACCCTGGCGCGCGCTACGCCGGCCCGGTCTGGCTCCTTCTCGGCCTCACCGTCTTCGTGGCGGTACGGCGTACGCGCCGGCGCGGGCTGCTCGAGCACGTCGCCCCCGCCGAGACTCTCCCGGCTGCAACGCAGTTCGAGCGAATCCTGGTGCCCATGAAGCTCGGGGACATCGGGGAGGAGATGGTTGCGACGGCCATCGCGCTCGCCAAGGAGCGGGGCGCTGCGATCGACGCGATCACCGTCGTCCGCGTGCCGCGGAGGTTCGAGCTCGAAGGTGATCTGCCGAAGGAGGTCGCCATGCGGGTGGATGCGTCGCTCGAGGAGGTTCGTGCGCTCGGGGCGGACTACGGCGTCGAGGTGCACGGCGACGTCGTGCGGGCGCGCTCGATCGGGCACGCGATCGTCGACGAGGCCGAGCGTCGCGGATCCGACCTCGTCGTGCTCGGCTCGTCGCCACGCTGGCGCAGACAGTCCCGATTCTTCTCTCCCACCGTCGACTTCGTGCTTCGCAATGCGCCCTGCGAGATGCTCGTCGTCGCGTTCCCCGACGGCGTGTTCGAGGAGTAGGCTGCGCCTCCGTGAACGCCGTGGTGATCGGATGCGGCCGCGTCGGCTCGGCGGTGGCCAAGGGCCTCGCCGCGGACGGCTGGGAGGTCACCGTCGTCGACGAGTCCGAAGACGCGCTCACGCGCCTCGGCCAGGGCTGGCGCGGAGGGTTCGTTGTGGGTCACGGGATGGACGTGTCCGTGCTCGAGCGAGCGGGTGTCACGGACGCTGATGCGGCAGTGGTGGCGACGAACGGCGACAACACGAACCTGGTCGTCGGTCAAGTGCTGCAGCAGCGCTACG
>DASQLF010000019.1:0-6167 GCA_035630135.1 Gaiellaceae bacterium | reverse complement strand
CGGGACATCCCCTCGACCTCGGCCTTCCCGCGTCGGCGTCGCGACGACGGAACGTGCGGCGCCTCGAGCGAGAGGAGCTCGGAGATGTCGGAGACGCCCTTCACGATCGACTCAGGCGTGATGCCGTGCTCCTCGTTGTAGGCGACCTGGATAGCGCGGCGCCGTGACGTCTCCTCCATCGCGCCGATGATCGCCTCGGTGCGCTTGTCCGCATACAGGATGACCTTTCCAGCCGTGTTGCGGGCGGCGCGGCCGGTCGTCTGGATGAGCGCCGTCTTGCCGCGCAGGAAGCCCTCCTTGTCGGCGTCGAGCACGGCGACGAGCGACACCTCGGGGAGATCGAGGCCCTCGCGCAGGAGGTTCACGCCGACGAGGACGTCGTAGTCGCCGAGCCGCAGCTCGCGGATGATCGCGATGCGGTCGAGCGTGTCGATCTCGGAGTGGAGGTAGCGCGCGCGGACGCCGGCTTCGAGGAGATAGTCGGTCAGGTCCTCGGACATCTTCTTCGTCAGCGTCGTGACGAGGACGCGCTCGCCCGCCTCCTCGCGGTGGCGGATCTCGTTCAGCAGGTCGTCGATCTGGTTCTTCGTGGGACGCAGCTCCATCTCCGGATCGACGACGCCGGTCGGGCGGATGAGCTGCTCGGCGACGACCTTCGAGCGCGAGAGCTCGAACGCGCTCGGGGTCGCGGACACGAAGACGAGCTGGTTCACCTTCCCGAGGAACTCGTCGAAGCGAAGCGGGCGGTTGTCGAGTGCCGACGGCAGCCGGAAGCCGAAGTCGATGAGCGTCTGCTTGCGCGAGCGGTCGCCCTCGTACATGCCGCCGAGCTGAGGCACCGTCTGGTGCGACTCGTCGACAAAGCACACGAAGTCGTCGGGGAAGTAGTCGATGAGCGTGAACGGGTGGGAGCCGACCGGCCGTCCCTCGAGCGCGCGCGAGTAGTTCTCGATGCCGTTGCAGAACCCGAGCTCCTTCATCATCTCGAGGTCGTACTCGGTGCGCTGGCGGATCCGGTGCGCCTCGAGCATGCGGCCCTCGTGCTCGAAGCGGGCGACTTGTTGCTCGAGCTCCGCCCGGAGGTCGTCCACTGCCCGCTCGATCGTCGGTCGCGAGGTGACGTACTCGGTCGCGGGCCAGATGACGAGGTTGTCCAGGTGCGAGTACACCTCGCCCGTCAGCGAGTCGAAGTGCGTGATCTGCTCGACCTCGTCGCCGAAGAACGAGACGCGATACGCGGTCTCGATGTTCGCCGGCTGAACCTCGATGACGTCGCCCTTCACGCGGAACCGGCCGCGCCCGAGCACGGTGTCGTTGCGCACGTACTGGCTCTCGATGAGCTTGCGGAGCACCTCGTCGCGGTCGTGCGTCTCACCCACCTCGAGCATCAGCACGCGCTCGCGCCACTCCTCAGGCGAGCCGAGGCCGTAGATGCACGAGACGGACGCGACGACGACCACGTCGCGGCGGGTGAGGAGCGACGACGTCGCCGACAGTCGTAGCCGCGCGATGTCGTCGTTCCGGGACGAGTCCTTCTCGATGTACAGGTCGGCCTGCGGGATGTACGCCTCGGGCTGGAAGTAGTCGTAGTACGAGACGAAGTACTCGACCGCGTTCTCGGGGAAGAACTCGCGGAACTCGTTGCAGAGCTGCGCGGCGAGCGTCTTGTTGTGCGCGATGACGAGCGCGGGCCGCTGGAGCTTCTCGATCGTCCAGGCCATCGTGGCGGTCTTCCCGGTTCCCGTCGCGCCCAGAATCGTCTGGAAGCGGTTCCCGGCCGCGACGGAGTCGGCGATCTCGCCGATCGCGCGCGGCTGGTCGCCCATGGGCGCATAGACGTCTGTCGCCTTGAACGCACGCACGCGTCCAGCGTAGCCGCCACCTGTCGCGATCAGGACGGGGCTGACGCGGGCGCCGCGGCGCCCGCGTCACCATGTCGCAGTGCGACCGCGGCGAACGAGACGGCGGCGAGCGTCATCCCGACAGCGACGAACATGAAGAGCCGCTGCACACTCCAATTTTCGAGCACCTGGCCCGCAACGATGAACCCGAGAGGCGCGGCGAACGCGTTGATCGAGACGACAGCCGTCATCATCTTGGGCCGCAACGCCGCCGGCGTCCGCGCCGTGAGCACGGCGAAGAACGGGCCGTTGATGAGCGGCGTGAAGAACATGCCCACGAAGAGCGCCACCGTCACTACCGGCCACGGTGGCATGAACGGCAGCACCCAGATGGGCACGACGAAGGCAAGGATCGAGGCGCCGGCCAGCCGCAGCGGTGCAACCTTCCGAACCACGACCATCGCGGCGACGCTCCCGACGACGGCGCCCGCCCCGAGCGCGGCGTAGAAGAGACCCGCAATCCGCGAGCTGCCGTCGAACTCCGAGAATGCGTAGACGGGCAGGCCCGCGGACATCCCGGCGCCGAGGAACCCGAGCGCGACCACGATGGCCGCGATCGGCCCGAGCAGGCTGTCCCGAAGGAGGAAGCGGACGCCGTCGAGCACACCACCGGTCTCGGTCGCGTCCACGGGCTTGCGTCTCGGAACGAAGGCGAGCACGAGCAGGAATGCGACGACGAAGGTGGCTGCGTCCACGTACAGGACGTTCGCCACCCCGATGAAGGGAATGAGGAGGCCGGCGAGCGCCGGGCCGATCAGCAGCGCGAGGGCCGATCCCCCTTCGATGAGGCTGTTCGCCTGCGACATCCGTCGCTCGTCCTCCCCGACGAGCTCGGGCAGGATCACACGCTGCGACGCGAAGTACGGCGGCGCGAAACACCCGAGGAGGGCTACCAGCCCCAGCAGCAGCGGGAAGCTCAGGAGCCCGGCGGCGTGGAGAACCGGAATCGCAGCAAGGAGCGGAGCTCGCGCCGCGTCCGCGAGCAGCATGGTCGTACGCGCACCGAGCCGCTGCACGAGTGTGCCGCTCGGAATGCCGAGAACCGCCATCGGCACGATCTCTGCGGCGAGGACGAGGCTCATCTTTCCGGGCGAGCCCGTCGTGACGAGCACGAACCACGGCAGGGCGAGGTACGTCATCCGCGTCCCCAGCACGGAGACCGTCTCGGCGGCGACGAGCGCGGAGACCGCCTTGCGCTTCACGCCCGCTGCCGCCGAGTCGACCATGGCCGCGAGATAATAAGACGTCTGTACGGTTTTGTAAAGTACGATCTCGTCCATGCCGAAGATCTCGGACGAACGCAAGGCGGAGCGCCGCGAGCAGATCCTCGAGGGCGCGCGGCACTGCTTCGCCGAGCACGGCTACGAGGGTGCGACGGTTGCGAAACTCGAGCGCGAGATCGGCCTCTCCCGTGGCGCGATCTTCAACTACTACCCCTCGAAGGAGGACCTCTTCATCGAGTTGGCGGCTCGCGACACCAAGCGCGTGTCGGAGGTCTTCCTCACCGAAGGCCTGGAGGGCGTGCTGTACGAGATCCTCGAGTTCGACCCGGCGTGGCTAGCGGTGTACCTGGAGCTGGTACGCCGTGCGCGGACGGATCCGGGCTTCAGGAAGCGGCTGGACGATCGCGAGAGCGAGATGGTCCTGGCGAACCGGACCCGCGTCGAGGAAGCCCAGCGCGCCGGCGAGATACGCGACGATCTCGACCCGAAGTCGCTCGGGATCTTCGTCAACCTGGTGCTACACGGCTTGATGCTTCAACGCGCCACCGGCGAGGATCCGCCGCCGATCGACCTCGTGCTCGGTCTGCTCGACGACGCTATCGGCGGAGCACGTCGGGATAGGCCTCCGCGTACACGCGCCTGACGCGCTCGACCTCGTCGACGTACGCCTTCGTCTCGGGGAAGGCGATGCCGCTGCCCTCCTCGAGCCATTCGTCCACGTTGCCCTGACCTGCGTGATACGCGGCGAGCGCAAGTCGCACGTCTCCGCCGTACCGGTCGCGCAGATGGTCGAGGTACCAGGAGCCGTAGCGCACGTTGATCTCGGGATCCCGGAGATCCGAGACGACGAATCTCGTCCCGCCCGTCCGCAGTGCGATGCCTTTGGCCGTGTCCGGGAGGAGCTGCATGAGCCCGACCGCGCCGGCGGACGACTCGACCACCGGGTCGAAGCGGCTCTCCGCGTAGATCACGGCGGCCAGAAGCGCCGGGTCGAGGTCGTAGTTCCGCGCGTGTGCCGTGACGATGTGCTCGAACTCGAGCGGGTAGCGCGCGCGCAGGAACCAGTCCGGCTCGGTCTTCGCCACCCAGGCCGCTCCGGCCGCGACGACGAGAAGAGCCATGGCCGAGAGTGTCAGGAGACGGGTCACGGTTGCGCCTGGCGCGCGGAACGAGCGCCCTTGTGACTAATCGCTACGAGGGCTTGTCGTTCGCGTGCGCCGTGAGCGTAGCCATGACCCCTGCGACCCAATCGTCGAGCGCGTCCGGGGTTCCCGTGTTCACGTACGTGAAGTCGGCGCGCTTCGCCTTCTCGCGGTCGTCGAGCAACCGGGTCTCGCGATCGTCCGCGCGGCCGCGCCGGGCCTCGCGAAGCTTCTTCGGTGCCGTGATGACCACGACCCTGTCGAAGCGCGTCTCCGCCTCGACCTCGTACAGGAGCGGCACCTCCGTCACGCAGACCTCGGGCGGATTGGGGAGCCTCGCGAGCTGCTCGCGCCACGTCATGTACTCGCGCGAGACGAGCGGGTGCAGCAGCTTCTCGAGGAAGTCGAGCGCCTCGCGGTCGCGGAACACCTTGTAGGCGATCCGCTCCCGGTCGGGCGCCCCGTCCTCGCCCAGGATCACGTCACCGAAACGCTCGACGAGCGCGCGCTTCACCTCCGGATCCGTGGCGAGGAGATGGTGGACGATCTCGTCGCTCGACACGGTGGCGGCGCCGTGCCTGCGGAAGCACTCGAGCGCCGTGGACTTGCCGGCGCCGATCCCTCCGGTGATCGCGACCGCGAGCGGGCGGCTCACGAATCGACTGAGCTAGTTGGAGTCGGACTGCTCGGGCGCGACAGCTGCGGGCTCGTCCGCTGCCTCGATGCCTGGCTCGGTCTCGACCTCGTCGGCCTCAGCGGCCTCGGCGATCTCGACCTCGGCGACGATCTCCTCGGAGACCTCCTCGGCCGCCTCGGCAGCATCGGCAGCATCGGCCTCTTCAGCCTCTTTAGCGTCGGCGGCCTCGGCCGTCACCTCGACCTCAGCGTCGGCCACCTCCTCGATCTCGGCCTCGTCCTCGAGTGCCGGAGCCGACGTCGTCGGAAAGGCCTCCTCCGACAGCCTGAGGTCGGGCATCGTGTGCACCGATTCGGCGCCGTCGGCGCGCGGGACGGGCTGGTCGCCCTCCTCGACGCGCTTCAGGGAGAGGGAAAGCCTGCGGCGCTCGCCGTCGATCTCGAGGATGCGCACGTTCACGGCGTCACCCTGCGAGACGACCTCGCGCGGGTTCTCGACGTGATGCGCTGCGAGCTCCGAGATGTGCACGAGCCCCTCGACGCCGGGAAGGATCTCGACGAAGGCACCGAACGTGACGACCTTCGCGACGCGGCCCTCGACGACGTCGTCCTCGCGATACGAGTCGACGACCTGCTGCCACGGATCCGTCTGCGTCTGCTTGAGGCCGAGCGAGATCCGCTGGCGGTCACGATCGATGTCGAGCACCTTTACCTTGACCGTCTGCCCGATGTCGAGCACCTCGGACGGGTGGTTCACGTGGCTCCAGGACAGCTCCGAGATGTGAATCAAGCCGTCCATTCCGTCCAGGTCGACGAACGCGCCGAAGTCGACGATGTTCGAGATCTGGCCCTCGATGACGTCGCCCGGGCTCAGCCGGTCGAGAATCGCCTGGCGCATCTCCTTGCGCTCGTCCTCGAGGACGGCGCGGCGCGAGAGCACGACGTTGTTGCGCGAGCGGTTGAGCTCGATGACCTTGCAGCGCAGCTCCTTGGCCAGGAACTCGTCGAGATCCTGTACGCGCCTGATGTCGACGAGCGACGCGGGCAGGAACCCGCGTACGCCGAGGTCGAGGATGAGGCCGCCCTTGACGACCTCGATGACCTTGCCCGTGACGGGCTCGCCCGACTCGGCAGCCGCCTCGATGCGCTTCCACGCGAGCTCGAAGCGGGCGCGCTTCTTCGACAGGATGAGCCTGCCCTCTGCGTCCTCCTTCGTCAGGACGAGCGCGTCGATCTCCTCGCCGACCGCGACCTCGTCGGCCGGG
>DASQLF010000018.1:0-12311 GCA_035630135.1 Gaiellaceae bacterium | reverse complement strand
TTCGCCTGACCTGCGACTCGCGCGCCGATGTTGACGGCGATGCCCGCGACCTTGCCGTCTGCGACCTCGACTTCGCCCGTGTGCAGCCCGGCCCGCACCTCGAGGCCGAGTGGGCGAACGGCCTCCACGATCGCCTGCGCGCACCTGATGGCACGAGCCGGACCGTCGAACGTCGCGAAGAACCCGTCACCGGCGGTGTCGACCTCGCGTCCGTCGAAGCGCGCAAGCTCGCGACGGATGGATGCGTGGTGCTGCTCGATGAGGTCGCGCCACCGTCGATCTCCGAGTTCGGCGGCGCGCTCGGTCGATCCGACGAGATCGGTGAAGAGCACCGTCGCGAGAACACGATCCGGTCGCGCCGTCTCGCGCGTGCCCGTCAGGAACTCACGGATCTCGGCGATCGTCTCGTCGGGATCGAACCACGGCACGTGATCGTCCGTGTCGAGCTCGACGTACTTCGCGCCCGGAATGGTGCGCGCGAGGAAGCGCGCGTTCTCCACGTGACACACGCCGTCGCGCGCAGCGTGGACGATCAGGGTCGGGACGTTGATCGCCGGAACGACGTGCCGGACGTCGATGTCGAACGCCATCCGCATGAACGCCTCGGCGCTCGCGGGCGTACCCGCGTGCATGGCGACCCGTCCGCGCCATGCCCGCGCCCATTCCTGGCCGGCGACGCTCGGAGCAATGAAGTCGATCCCAAGGCCCTTGCCCCAGACTTCGGGCAGCCTCGCCATGGACGCCTCGTGCTCCTCCTCGGTCGCCTCTCCCCAGGCCCACTCGTCGTCGGTGCGCTCCCGGACCTCCCCACCTTGGAGGATGAGTGCGACGGTCCGCTCCGGATGCGCCGCCGCAAAGAGGATCGCAAGCGGGCCGCCCTCGGACTCGCCCATCACGGCCGCGCGCTCGCTCCCGACCGCGTCCATCACCGCGCGGATGTCATCCATGCGCACCTCGAGCGTGGTCGCACCGGGAACGCGGTCCGACATGCCCATTCCGCGCTTGTCGAAGAGGATCAGCCTGGTGAACTCGGCGAGCCGCTCGCAGTAGCGACGGAACTGGGGGAGCTCCCAGTAGATCTCGAGGTGCGTGTACGCACCCTGCGCGTAGACGAGATCGACCGGCCCGTCGCCGACGACGCGGTAGGCGATGTCGACGTCACCGCTTCGAGCGAAGCGCACCTCCGACATGCCTCGAGGATAGAGCGGCTCAGCGGTGTCCGAACGAGTGCGGCCGCGGGAGCGACTCCCACACCGTGTCGTCGGCAGCGACGCGGCGCGCAAGCGGGCCGAGCGACTCGAGCGACGAGACGAGGACGTTGCGGTTCTCTCCCACGCGCTCGTAGCGACCTCGCGCAAGGACGAGCGGCTCGGCGCGCACGGTCGCGCGGTGCCGCTCGTAGATCTCGGACGGGACGACGAGGTTCACCTGGCCGTGCTCGTCCTCGAGCAGCATGAAGACGACGCCCTTCGCGGTCGACGGGCGCTGACGTGCGACGGTCATCCCCGCGAACGCAACCTGCCGCCCGTGGCGCTCGGCTTGGAGCTCCAGGCTCGACAGCGTCCCCTCGGGAAGGTGCGGGCGCAGGAGCGCGAGCGGATGCGTCTCGATCGACATGCTCGTGTGCCTGTAGTCCGCGAGCATCCGCTCCCAGCGCGTGAGATCGCGAAGTGTCGGCGTCTCGGCCGTGGGCTCGAGCTCGAGCGGGAGCTGCTTCATCCCGCCCTCCGTTCCGGGCACCGTCTGCGCCCGGAAGACGAGGCCGAGCTCCCAGAGAAGGTCGCGCCGCTTCTTCCAGAAGCCGTCGCACGCGCCGCCTTTGACGAGCGCCTCGAGCCCGTCGTAGGAGAGCTGCGAGCGGCGTGCGAGATCGGCGACGTCGCGGTACGGCCCGCTCGTATCGCGTTCGGACACGATCGCCTCCGCCTCGTCCTTCCCGACCGAGGAGATGTAATTCAGGCCGATCCGCACGGCGCAAACACCGCCTTGTACCTGATCGTTACAAGGGATGTTCTCGATCGCGCAGTGCGCGCCGCTCAGGTTGATGTCGACGGGAAGCACCTCGACGCCGTGCTTCTGGGCGTCGCGGACGAGCGTCGCCGGCGGGTAGAAGCCCATCGGCTGCGCGTTCAGGAGCGCGCACAGGAACTCCGCCGGGTAGTAGTGGCGCAGCCACGTCGACTGGTACGCGAGCAGCCCGAACGCGGCCGCGTGCGCCTTCGGGAAGCCGAAGCCGGAGAAGCCGACGAGCTTGTCGAAGACCTTGTCGGCCGTCTCCGCATCGACGCCCTTCTCGCCCGCTCCCGCGACGAACTGCTCACGGAACGCCTCGAGCGCGTCGTGGCTGCGCTTTCGGCTCATCGCGCGGCGCAGACCTTCCGCCTCGCCGACCGTGAACCCGGCGAGCGCGATCGCCACCTCCAGCACCTGGTCCTGGAAGACGACGACGCCGAAGGTCGAGCGCAGCGGCTCGCGCAGGAGCTCGTGATCGACCGGGAAGACGTACTCGGCGTTCTCGCGCAGCTTCTGCCGCGCGTCGATGTACGGATGCACCGCCTTCCCCTGGATCGGCCCGGGACGGACCAGCGCGACCTGCACGGTGATGTCGTCGAGGTTCGCGGGCTTCGTCCGCAGGAGGCTCTGCATCTGCGCGCGCGACTCGATCTGGAACGTCCCGATCGTGTCCGCCCGCTGGATGTCGTCGTAGACCGCTTCGTCGTCGAACGGGATCCGCGAGAGGTCGACGACCTCGTCGCGCGTATCCGCGATCTGCTCGACGCAGTCCTCGACCGCGGAGAGCATCCCGAGGCCGAGCAGGTCGATCTTGAGGAAGCCTGCATCCGAGCACGAGTCCTTGTCCCACTGGCACAGCTGGCGGCCGGCCATCGCCGCGGGCTGCACCGGGACGAGCTCGATCAACGGCCTCGTCGAGACGATCATTCCGCCCGGGTGCTGTGAGACGTGTCGCGGGAGCCCGGCGATCTCGCCGGTGAGCCAGGCAAATGCGCGCCAGCGCTTCGACTCGAGCTTCCGCTCGCCGTCTGGGAGCCGCGCGACCTCCTCCCCCACGCGCTTCGCGTTCCAGCCGTCGGAGAGGCGCGCGAGCCGCTCGAGCTCGGCGAACGGCAGACCGAGCGCTTTCCCCACGTCGCGGATCGCCCCGCGCGAGCGATACGTCGCGAAGCTCGCGACGAGCGCGGCGTGGTCGCGCCCGTAACGCTCGGTCACGCGGACGATGAGCTTCTCGCGGATGTCGCGCGGGAAGTCGAGGTCGATGTCCGGCACCGATGCGAGCTCGCGGTTCAGGAAACGGCCCATGGAGAGCTCGTTCGAGACCGGATCGACGTGCGAGAGGCCGGTGAGGTAGCAGACGATCGAGCCGACTGAGCTGCCCCGGCCACGACCCGGCGGCAGGAATGCGCGCGGCGAATCCGTGCCGCGCACCTCGCGCGCGCACTCCCGCGCGATCTCGAGCACCTCGTGGTGGAGCAGGAAGAACCCGGCGAGCCCGAGCTCGTCGATGAGCGCCAGCTCCTCCTCGAGGCGCTTGGATGCAGCCTCCCGCGTCTTTCCGTAGCGCTCGTCGATCGCGTGGCGACAGATCTCCGCCAGCTGGAAGATCGCGGGCTCGGAGCGGTCGGAGAAATCGGGATAGCGGTAGCCGAGCTCCTCGGTGAGGTCGAACTCGAGGCGCTCGGCGAGCGTCGCGCTTCGCTCTGCAGCCGCGCGATCGAACGAGAACCGCTCGAGCATCTCGGCAGGCGGGCGCAGGTAGCTCTCGCGGTTGCCGCGCCGCTCGGGCTCGCAGCCCTCGAGCGAGGTGCGGCAGCGGATCGCGACGAGGACGTCCTGCAGGAGCGTGCGGCGCGGGTGGTGCGCATGGACGTCGCCCGTCGCGACGGTCTCGACGCCGAGGTGCTCGGCGAGGTCGCGCAGGAGACCCAGCCGGCGCGCGTCCCCGCGCTCGAACGGCCGCTGTAGCTCGACGAAGAAGCGCTCGCGACCGAATGCGCCCGCCAGGCGTGCCGCCGCGTTCGGATCGAGCAGTCCCAGTCCGCGTCGTGCGCAGCCGGAGAGACAGACGAGCCCTGCGTTCGCTTCCATGACGGCGTCGAGCGAGACCGCCGGCGGGAGCGGCTCGCGATCCTCTCGGCCAGGGCGGCGTGTCCCCGCGTGCGCAGTCGTGAGCAGGCGACAGAGGTTCCCGTACCCGTGCCGCGACTCGACGAGCAGCGTGACGTGCGCGCCCGAGTCGAGGGTCATCTCGGCTCCCGTGATGGGGCGAACCCCGAACCACTTGGCCGCATGCGCGAACTCGAGCGAGCCGTAGACGCCGTCGTGGTCGGTGAGCGCGAGCGCCTCGTAGCCGAGCTCCGCTGCCCGCGCCGCGAGCTCTTCCGGCTGCGACGCGCCGTCCAGGAACGAGTACGCCGAGTGACAGTGCAGCTCGACGTAGGCCATCTCTAGGCTGCCGGGAGATGGTCGAAATCGGCAGTGGCGAGGTCATCTTCGGCAGCCCGAAGCTCGACGTCACGCTGCTCGCGGACATCGAGCAGCTCGCCGCGGTCGAGGTGCGCTCCGCGCCCGGCTGGGGGAATGCGTCGCCGCACGTCCATGCGCGGCACGCCGAAGCGCTGTACGTCTTCGAGGGAGAGCTCACGCTCCAGCTCGAGGATCGCGCACATCCGATCGGACCCGAGACCTGGGCGTTCGTCCCGCACGGGATCACGCACACGTTCGAGGTGACGGGCGACCGGGAGGCCCGGTTCCTCGTCCTCCACGCTCCGGGCTCGGGCTTCGGCGACTACATCCGCGGCGATCCGACCGCCTTCGACCAGCTTTCCCCGCTCGACGCCGTCACGCGCGCTCCCGGACTCGTCGTCGTTCGCAGAACGGGCGGCTCGGAGGGCGACAGCATCACCGACCGCCCAGAGCGCCGGGCGACGGTGCTCGTCGAGTCCGAGGAGCTCACGATCTCCGAGTTCGACTACGGGCCGGGCGAACGCGGCGCGCCGCGGCACGTCCATCGCGACCACGGAGACGCGTTTTTCCTCGTCGAGGGCGAGTTCACGTTCCACCTACGCGACGGCTCCCACGCACTTCCTGCGGGAACGCTCGTCGTCTTCCCACCCGGCGTCGTGCACGGCTTCGACAACGATTCGAGCGGGCACACGCGCGCGTTCAACTTCCACATGCCGTCGTCCGGCTTCGCGGACTACATGCGCGGGCGCAACAGAGACTTCGACCAGTTCGATCCCCCCGAAGACGGTGGGATCGATCCGGCGGCCGTTGTCGTCGCACGGCTCTCGCAGTAACGTGGCCGCGTGACCTGGGAGGAGCTCGTCGACGACGTCACGGCGCGCCACCCGCTGCGCGAGTCGAAGATGTCGATCTAGATGGACGAGCCGATCGCACTTCCGCCAGGCGGCGACCCGCTCAAGGCCGACCGTCCCGAGCTCTCGTTGCTCGAGGTCGTGTTCGACCCGGGCCGTGGAGTCGACCCCCACTTCCACAAGGGCCATTCGGACTCGTTCTTCGTCCTCGAGGGCGAGGTCGAGTTCCACGTGGGTGACGAGGTCGTCCACGGGACGCCCGGGACGTACGTTCTCGCGCCGCCCAACGTCGTGCACTGGTTCCGCAACGTGGGCGACGAGCCGGTGCGCATGCTCAATCTGCACACGCCCGGGGGCTTCGCGCAGTACCGGCGTGAGCTCGCGGAGCTCCGGAAGCAGGGCGTCGAGCCCGACCGCGAGTTCTTCGACCGCCACGACGTGTTCGACGTCTGAGTCGGTTACGGTTCGAGCGTGAAGACGGTCTTGCAGGGACGCGCGATGCAGGTCGCCGCGAGGTACGGCGACCAGGCCCCGATGGCAGCTGTGTGCTGCAACGCCTGCCGCACGTGCACGACGACGAATCTCCTCGCTCTGGCTGCAGGCGTGGGGATGGGCGCGCTGTACGCGGTCGGCCGCTTCGGCAAGCGCCTCGTTCGCCGCTAGAGCCTTCAGGCGTTCTGCGTAAACCAACAGCAGGCTTCCGCGTCGCGGTAGACGCAGACGTTCCGGCCGCCCTCGAGCACGACCTCGAAGTAGTGCCGGTCCACCGGCTCGTCGGTCCACCAGCGGTCGACGACGCGCCACTCCTCGCGCACGAGCGTCACCTGCTCGCGGTTGACGACATGTGGTGTCCCGCCCGGGCCCGTCTCGACGAGAGCCGGCCTGGGAGCATTTAGTCGTCCCGCGGAACGACGAGCGCTCGCGCTTCCGGAACCCGCGACCACGGCGCCACCTCCACCACAGCGCACACCGACCCCGTTCCAGTGCTCGCGCGCACCTGCTTCAAGCCCTCACGCAGGCGCACGACGTTCTCCTCCCCTGCCGGCTCGACGAGCGCGAGCTGCTGCCCCGTGTGCTCCGCGAGCTCGACCGCCACGAGGCGAAGCTCGATGATCGGCGCGGGAAGCTCTTGCAGCTTGGGCCCGAGCGCGGCGCGAAGCCGCGGCAGTTCGGCCGTCGCGTCGCGCAGCGTCGTCACCCGCCGCCACGAGCCGCCGTCGACGAGCCGGGCGACCAGCGCGAGTTTTCGAAACGGTCGCCCGGCCCGTTCTGGACGCGCGAGCAGGCGCTCGAGGAGAGAGCCGAGCGCTCGACGCAGCGTGAGCTCGTTCGCAATCGCTTCGGGAAAGGCGAGCGCCTCGACCAGCTCCGAGGCGGGCTTGCGTCCGCGAACCCGTGTCTTGCGGCCACCCTGGGCGAGCCGCCAGGCCGCCTTTCCCTCCACTCCCAGCCGCTCCGCGACTGCACCGGCCGGAAGCTGCCGCAGCTCGCCGAGCGAGCGCAGGCCGAGGCCCTCGAGCTCCGCGTAGCGGTTCTGCGTCATCGGCAGCAGCGAGAGCGGAAGCGGCTCGAGGAAGGCGTCCTCGTCCTTCGGCGCGACGAGCAGGATCTGCCCGGGTCGAGCGACGCTGGCGGCCGCAAGCGCGGTGAAGCGCCGATCGGCGGCGCCGACGCGCGGATCCCACGCGGATCCGACCGCGGCGAGCGCGCGCTCGAGCGCCGGCTGCACGCCTCCGTAGAGGCGCTCGACGCCCTTCGTCTCGAAGACGACCGAGCCCTGGTCGACCGGCTCGACGGCGAAGCCCGAGTCCTCGAGCCGTCGAAGAACTCCCTCCCACTCCCTCTCCACGGTCGCCGGGTCGCGCTCGACGAGGACGAGCGTCGGACACGTGGCAAGCGCCTCCCCGAGGCGCATCCCCGGCTTCACGCCGACTGCCTCGGCCGCGGCGGTGACCGGACCGAGCAGCGGCTCCTCCCCCGCCTCCGGCGCGAGCGCCGCAGGGACGAGCGCGAGCCGAGGCCGCGCACGCAGCGCCGCTCTCAGCTCGAACCCGGGGATGAGGAGGCAGGCGACCATGGGAACGTATGTTCTATACGAACACACGTTCTCCTGTCAAGCAGAGATCATCTCTTCACGGGCTGCTCTCGAAGTCGAGACCGCGCTACCCTCGACCCGTGAGTGACAAGAGACACGCTGGGTTCGTCGCGGGTGGCCCGCGTCGCGTCAGGGCCGAGGGCGAAGGGTTCTGGGCGTTTCTCCGCGGCTGGATCGCGAGTCTCTTCACCGTCGATCGACGAATGTGAGCGCCCGGGCGGCTAGTTCGCCCCTTTCGTGGCGCGGAAGCATTCGGTGATGTAGGCGAGCCGCACGCCTCCGTCCTCCGCGGTCTCGTCGAAGAGCGCGCCGACTGCCTCGAGGACGGGCTCGCGATCCGCAGGCGGGAGCTTGGCCAGGTAGCTGCGCGAGAGCACCAGGTCGAGGAGGCCGTGGCGGTCGAGAACCTGCTCGAACGAGAAACGCGCGGTCTCGACCCAGCGGAAGAGGCCGCTCTCGTCGAGGATCGGGACGACGTCGGACTCCTGGATCGTCTCGTTGCCGATGATCGCCGAGAGTCGTGCCATCCATGGGTCGCGGTCGTCGCGCGAGTTCCAGACGAGGGCCAGCCGCCCACCGGGCCGGAGCACGCGCGCGATCTCCGGCAGCGCGTCGTCGTGGTCGAACCAGTGGAACGCCTGCGCCGAGGTGACGACGTCGGCGGACGCGTCGCCGAGCGGCATCGACTCGGCCTTGCCCGAGACCGCGCGCGCCTCCGGCACCGCGGCCTCGAGGTGCGCGCGCATCTCGTCGAGCGGCTCGACGGCGACCACCCGATGCCCGAGCGCGACGATCGCGCGCGTGAGCTTCCCGGTACCGGCGCCGAGGTCGACGACGTCGACGAGGGCGTCACCGACCATCCAGCGCACGGCGTCGGATGGGTACCCGGGTCGCCCCCGCTCGTACGCAGCGGCCACTTCCGCGAACGCGGTGTACGGCCCGCGGGCCTTCGGATCGCGGTTGACGATCACGCGGCGAGTCTAGAGCGGTGCCCATGCGTATCGTCTCGACCATGCGGGTGATCCTCGTTCTCGCGTTGGTTCTCGCACCCACCGCGCTCGCAGGCTCCATTCCTGCCCCGATCGTCCTGCCGAAGCCCGGATTTCCCGCTCCGGCCGGCGACCGGCTCCACGTGCGCACGTACGACCGGCTGGTCGTCGCGCAGATCGTCCGCTAGAGGGAAATCTCGGCGGCGCCGTCGCGCAGCGCAACGAGCCGCGGTACGACGTCGAGCACGCTCTCGCGCGCGCAGAACGCGATATCCGGCTCGAGGTCGGGCGCGTTCTCCATGAGGTTTCGGCCGCTCTTCGAGGCGCGGAAGGCCTCCTCCGCTCCGCTCCACGTGCCGGCGAGCCGTGCCGCTGCGACCGCGGCGTCCGTCCGCTCGCAGTCGAGGAGCTCGACGATGCGGCCCGCGACGAACGCGTCGTCGAGGGCGAGCGTGCCCTGGACGCCCGCACACACGACCACCACGTCGTCGCCTGCCTCGCGCGCGGCCTCGACGACGGCGGAGAGGTTCAGGAGCGACGCGACGAACACGCGCTCGCAGCGCAGCGCCGCGGAGACGACGGCCCGCGTGCCGTTCGTCGTCGACAGGATCAGCGTCTCGCCGGCGGGCTCCACGTACTCGCGCGGCGAGTTGCCGAGGTCGAAGCCGGGAATGCGAACGGCATGGCGCTCGCCACCGAGGACGCCCTCGCCGCGCGCGTCACGAAGCGCGCGCGCCTCCTCCACCTCGGCCGTGCAGAACACGCGCTCGTAGCCCGCGGAGAGCGCCTGGCACATGGTCGAGGTCGCCCGGATGACGTCGATCACGAGCCCCGTCGGGGCTGTTCCGGCCTCGTCCGGAGTGAACACGACGTCGACACGCACGCGGGTACGCTAACCCGCCGTGGCCGAGCTCCAGTACTGCTACCGCCACCCCGATCGCGAGACCTACATCTCGTGCTCGGAGTGCGATCGCCCCATCTGCACGGAATGCATGTCATACGGCCCCGTCGGCATCCGCTGCCCCGATCACGCCACCACCGGCGGGCGCGCGTCGGCGCCGCAGCGGGTCGCACGATCGGCGTCGCGCTCGCTCTCGAGATACGGCCCGTTCGTCACGTTCGTCCTCATCGGCATCAACGTGTCCCTGTTCGTGCTCGAGCTCGCGCTCGGCGGGCAGCTGAACGGCACGGGCAGCTGGATCTACGAGAAGGGCGTCCTCGTTTCCACCGCAGTCGATTCCTCGGGTCAGGTCGTCGGCGTGTCCGAGGGCGAGTGGTGGCGGTTGCTCACGGCCGCGTTCCTCCACTATGGCCCGCTGCACCTCGGGATGAACATGCTCGTCCTCTGGTTCATCGGGCCACCGCTCGAGGAGTACTTCGGCCACTGGCGCTACCTGCTCGTCTACCTCGTGTCCGGCCTCGCAGGCTCGGCGGGCGCTCTCGTGTGGTCGCCGAACGCGCTCACGGTCGGCGCGTCGGGCGCGATCTGGGGGATCATGGGCGCCGCGCTCGTGCTCGAGGCGCGCAAGATCTGGGTGTTCGGCGGCCAGGCGATGGGCCTCGTCGTCTTCAACCTCGCGATCACCTTCCTGATCCCCGGCATCTCGATCGGCGGCCACGTCGGCGGACTCGTCGGAGGAGGGCTCTGCGCGCTCGCGTTCTCGAGTTTCAGGCGCACCCCGGCTGTCGCGACGCTGTCGATGATCGCGGTCGGCGTAGCCAGCGTGGGCCTCGCCTTGATGCAGGTCGCCTAGCCGCCGATCGCCACGGCGGTGACACCCACCTCGGTGAGTGCGGCCTGCGCAGCGGCCAACCGCGCCAGCGGAACGCGGTACGGCGAGCAGGAGACGTAGTCGAGCCCGAGCCGATGACAGAAGGCGACCGAGCGCGGCTCGCCGCCGTGCTCGCCGCAGATCCCGAGCTTGATCTGGGGCTTCGCGCTGCGGCCACGCTCGACGGCGATTCGCATGAGATCGCCGACACCGTCCTCGTCCAGAACCTCGAACGGGTTGCGCTCGAGGATCCCGTGCTCGAGGTAGTACGTCAGGAACTTGCCCTCGGCGTCGTCGCGCGAGAAGCCGAGCGCCGTCTGCGTGAGATCGTTCGTCCCGAACGAGAAGAAATCCGCCTCGGCGGCGATCTCATCCGCGCGGAGCGCGGCCCGCGGTAGCTCGATCATCGTGCCGCAGAGGTACTCCACGTCCGGCTCTTCCGCGGCGATGCGTTCGGTGAGCTCGCGCAGGCGCGCGAGCTCTTCGACGAACCCGACGAGCGGGTGCATGATCTCGACGAGCGGCGCCTCGCCCGTTCGCTCACGAACCGCCTTTGCCGCGCGCACGATCGCGCGCACCTGCATCTCGTAGATCTCAGGGAACTGGAGGCCGAGACGGCAGCCACGGGTGCCGAGCATCGGGTTCGACTCCTGCAGCTGACGGATCCGGTCGCGCATCGCGTCCGAGGTCGCCTCCTCGAGGGGCGGCAGGAACTCGTGCAGCGGCGGGTCGAGGAGCCGGATCGTCACGGGAAGCCCGGCCATCGCCTCGAAGATCCCCTCGAAGTCGGCCTGCTGCATCGGCAGCAGCCGGTCGAGAGCCGCGCGCCGCTCGTCCTCTTCGCGCGCCATGATCATCTCGCGGACGGCGGGCAGCCGCTCCTCGCCCATGAACATGTGCTCGGTGCGGCAGAGGCCGATTCCCTCGGCCCCGAACTCGCGAGCCTTGGCGGCGTCTTCGGGCGTGTCCGCGTTCGCGCGCACCCGCATGCGGCGCAGCGCGTCCGCCCACTCGAGGATCGTCTCGAAGTTCTCGTCGATGGCCGGCGGGACGAGCGGGACGGCGCCGACGATGACGCGCCCCGTTCCGCCGTCCACTGTGATCACGTCTCCGGCGGAGAGCTCGTGCTCGCCGATCCGCACCGTGCCGGCGGCGACGTCGATCGAGAGTCCCTCACAGCCCGCCACGCAGGGCTTGCCCATGCCGCGCGCGACGACGGCGGCGTGCGAGGTCATCCCGCCGTGCGCCGTGAGGACCCCTGCCGCGTGGATGAGGCCGTGGATGTCGTCCGGCGTCGTCTCCCAGCGCACGAGGACGACGCTCTCCCCCGCCTTCCCGCGCTCTTCCGCCGTGTCGGCGTCGAGCACGATCGCGCCGGAGGCCGCGCCGGGTGATGCGTTCAGGCCGCGCGCGGCGACGTCGACCTTCGCGTCCGGGTCGATCATCGGGTGCAGGAGCTGGTCGAGCTGGCCGGGGTCGATGCGCGCGACCGCCTCCTCGCGCGAGATCAGGCCCTCGTCGACCATCTCGGACGCGACTCTCAGCGCGGCAGCGGCGGTTCGCTTGCCCGTGCGCGTCTGCAGGAGGTAGAGCGTCCCCTCCTCGACCGTGAACTCGATGTCCTGCAGATCGCGGTAGTGCGCCTCGAGCCGGTCGAGCGTGTCCACCAGCTGCTGAAACGCCTCGGGCATTCGCTCCCGCATGCGGTCGATGGGCTCCGGCGTGCGGATCCCGGCGACCACGTCCTCCCCCTGCGCGTTCGACAGGAACTCGCCGTACAGCTTCCGCTCCCCCGTAGCGGGGTCGCGCGTGAAGCAGACACCGGTGCCCGAGCTCTCGCCGCGGTTGCCGAAGACCATCTGGACGACGTTGACGGCGGTGCCGAGGTCGTCGGGGATGTCGTTCGCGCGGCGATAGACCTGCGCGCGCGGGGCGTTCCACGAGTCGAAGACGGCGCGGTAGGCACGGCGAAGCTGGTCGCGAGGATCCTGCGGGAACGCGTGGCCGGTCTCCTCCTCGTAGATCGCGTTGAAGGTCGCGACGAGCTCTCGCAGGTCGTCGGCGATGAGCTCGACGTCCTGCGAGACGCCGCGTGCCGCCTTGAGGTCGGTCAGCGCTCCCT
>DASQLF010000017.1:0-10633 GCA_035630135.1 Gaiellaceae bacterium | reverse complement strand
GGGCGCAGGAGCGCGATCGACCGATCCGACTCGTCCCCCTCGACGACGAGCCAGCCCTCCCCCACGCCGGCGTTTCCGCCGAGCTGGGGTACGACGCCGCCGACGATCCATGCAGGATCGTGACCGAGCTCGCGCAGGACGTACGCGATCATCGCGGCGGTCGTCGTCTTCCCGTGCGCGCCGCCGACGACGATCGCGCGTCGCAGCAAGACGAGCTCGGCGAGGAACTCCGCGCGTGACCGCCCCTCGATACGGTCCGTGTGCGCCGTCGAGACGACGACCTCGGCGTCTGGCGGCGGCGACGGCTCGCCTCCCAGCTGCACGTCGACGCCCTCGAGCGACTCGAGGAAGATCGTCTCGCGAACGTCCCAGCCAGCCACGTCGGCGCCCCAGGCACGTGCGAAGTTGGCATACGCCGAGAGACCGGCGCCGCCGATCCCGACGAAGTAGAAGCGCCGGCCCTCGAGCGGCCGGGCGCTCACCGCCCCGCCCTCGCGAGCGCCACGAGCTCGTCCGCGACGACGTCGGCCGCGTCGGGCTTCGCGAGCGCCCGCATTGCGTCACTCATCCGCGCCAGCCGGGCCGAATCGCCGAGCAGCTCGTCGACGAGACCCGGTACGCGCCCGAGTGCAGATTGGTCGACGACGATGGCACCGCCTCCGGCCGCGAAGTGTCGGGCATTCAGCGTCTGGTGGTCGCTCGTCGCGTGCGGATACGGGACGAGGATGGACGGCGTGCCCGCGGCCGCCAGCTCCCAGACGGTTCCTCCGGCGCGCGAGATCGCAAGGTCGGCCGCCGCCAGCGCCGCGCCGAAGTCGTCCGTGGACGCGAGCAGCACGTAGTCCTCGCGCGCGACGCGCGGTCGCAACACCTCGTAGTCGCGCGCGCCCGAGACGTGCAGAACCGCCGGGCCGCGCTCTCCGAAGGTGTCGACCGCGAACTCGTTCAGCGCCTGCGCGCCGGCGAGCCCGCCGAAGATCGCAAGCACGGGACGATCCGCGGGCAGGCCGAAGAGCGCGCGAGCGGCGGCCCTGTCCGCCCCGAGATGCGCGACCGGGATCGGCCGCCCGACGATGCGGTACTTGGCTCCGTCCCTGCCGTCGACGGTGTACGCCAGGAACACGCGCCGCGCGAACGGGGCGGCCAGCCGGTTGGCGAGGCCGAGATGCGCGTCGGCCTCGGTCAGCGCCGCGGGGATCCGCCGCAGCCGCGCCGCCAGCACCATCGGTCCAGCGACGTAGCCACCGCCGCCGAGAACGACGTCGGGTCGCCTGCGCGAGAGGATGCGCAAACACGCGAACGGCGCTCGGAGGGCCTGCCATGCCGCCCGTACGAGCTCGAGCCCGATCCGCCGTGGGAAGCCCGAGACGGCGAACGTGTCGAGCTCGAAGCCGGCCTCAGGAACGAGCTGCGACTCGACCCGGCCGCGGGACCCCGCGAACGTCACGCTCACGTCGCGTTCGCGTAGCGCTTCGGCGATCGCGAGAGCCGGCCGAACGTGTCCGGCGGTCCCGCCCGCCGCGATCACGCACCGAAGCTTTGGCGACGCGTCCATTCACGGCGATGTTAAGGAGAACGCCCATGCCCGTGAGCAGCACCACGAGGCTCGAGCCCCCGTACGAGACGAAGGGCAGCGGAATGCCGGTCAGTGGCGCGATACCCAAAGCCGCCGCGAGGTTGATGGCCGCCTGTCCGCAGACGAGCGCGGTGATCCCGGCCGCGAGGAGCTTTCCGAACGGATCCTTGCACCGCAGCGCGATCCGGAAGCCCGCGACTGCCAGGAGCGCGAAGGCGGCGATCACGAGCGTTGCGCCGATGAGCCCGAGCTCCTCGCCGATCACGGCGAAGATCATGTCCGTGTGCGCCTCCGGGAGGTACGAGACCTTCCCGACCCCCTCACCGAGCCCCGCACCCGTGAACCCGCCCGAGCCGATCCCGATCGTCGCCTGCACGATCTGGAAGCCCGAGCCCTGTGCGTCCGACCAGGGATCGAGGAAGCTGAAGACCCGCGCGCGACGGTAGGGCTCGATCCAGATCGCGAGGAGGCCGAGCCCGATTGCAAGGGCAGACGCGCCGACGAGCAGCCGCGCGGGAACTCCCGCCACGAGGAAGATCGCCAGCATCATCCCGCAGAGCGTGATCGTCGTTCCCAGATCGGGCTCGACGACGATCAAGCCGGCGAAGATCAATGTGAGCGCACCCAGCGGCTTGAACAGCTCGCCGAGGGTTCGCGGCGCCTTCCTGCGGGCGAGATAGGTCGCGGCGAACAGGCAGAGCGCGAGCTTGGCGAGTTCCGACGGCTGGAAGCTCGCCGGGCCGACGACGAACCAGCGGTGAGCCCCGTTGATCGAAGGGCCGAGGACGAGCACGGCCGCGCAGAGGACGAGCGCGACGAGCACGAGCGGCGGAGCCACGTAGCGCAGGCGGTGGTAGTCGAACCGCGCGGCGAGCACCATGAATACGACGCCGATCAGCGCGTACACCGCCTGGCGCTTGAGGAAGCTCATCGGGTCGCCGTTCCCGAGCGCAGCGGACGCCGAGGTCGCGCTGTAGACCATCACGAGCCCGAACGCGACGAGACCGAGCGTGAGAAACGCCACGAGTCGCTGATCCGCGTAGCCGTCGCCGGACCTCATCGCAGCTCACCGACGAGCGCGCGGAAAGCGTCGCCGCGCGCCTCGAAGTCGCGGAACTGGTCGAAGCTAGCGCACGCCGGGGAGAGGAGGACGACGTCGCCTGCCGTCGCCACGTCCGAGGCCACCGCCACGGCGCCCTCGAGGTCGCCGGCGCGAACGGTGTCGACGCTCGCAGCGCCGAGTGCCGGCGCCATCTCCTCCGCAGCCTCGCCCACGAGGTAGGCCCGGTCTCCGGGCTTGAAGGCCGCGGCCAGGGGCTCGTACGACTCGTGCTTGCCGCGACCGCCGAGGATCACGTGCAGGCGATCGCCCCGGAACGAGGCCAGCGCTCGCAAGGCAGCAGCGACGTTCGTGGCCTTCGAGTCGTTCACGTAGCGGACGCCTCGCAGTTCGCGCACGAGCTCGATCCGATGCGGGACGCCCTCGAAGGTGGCCAGGGCGTCGGCGATCGCAGCGTCGTCGATGCCGGCTGCGCGCGCGGCGGCCGTCGCGGCAGCGGCGTTCTCGCGGTTGTGCGGACCGGGGATCCGGGGCTCTGCGGGAAGCTCGTCGATCCCCGAGAACTCGACGCGTCGCGCGCTCCCGGGCACGGCGCGAAATCCGCGTGGAAGCACGGCGACGTCGTCTTCGGCCTGCCGCTCGAAGATTCGAAGCTTGGTCTCTGCGTAGCGCTCGAAGGTCCCGTGCCGGTCGAGGTGATCCGGCTCGAGGTTCAGGAGCACGGCGATCTCGGGCGCGAGCGTGTGGACGTCCTCGAGCTGAAAGGAGGAGAGCTCACAGACGATCCAGGCGTCCTCGGCCGCCGTTTCGACGAGCGAGGTCAAGGGCAGGCCGACGTTGCCCGCGACCTCCACGGGCCGCCCGGCCGACCGAAACACCGCGCCGAGGAGCTCGCTGGTCGTCGTCTTCCCGTTCGTGCCGGTGACGCCGAGAATCGGATTCGGCAGAAGTCGAGAGCCGAGCTCGATCTCGCTCCAGACGGGGACGCCGCTCGTCCGTGCCCGGTCCACGAGCACCGTCTCGCCCGGCACGCCCGGGCTCTTGACGACCAGGTCGATCCCCGTGTTCAGCGTCTCCTCCTCGGTTCCGAGGTGGACTTCGACACCCAGCTCGCGGAGCCTCCCCACGTCGAGCGCCTCGTCTCGGTCGAACCCGACGACCGACGCTCCGGCGCCGAGCAGCGCCTCGGCCGCAGCCCTCCCGGAGCGCGCGAGACCGACGACGAGGACTCGCCGTCCCGCGAGCTCCGTCACGAGGGGATGACGAACTGCAGGAAGTCGCGGTAGAAGAGTGCGAAGCCGGACGCGCAGAAGATCGCGCAGACGATCCAGAACCGCACCATGATCTTCGTCTCGGACCACGCCTTCATCTCGAAGTGGTGGTGGATCGGCACGATCAGGAACACGCGCCTGCCCGTTCTCTTGAAGCTGACGATCTGGATGATCCACGTGAGCACCTCGATCACGAAGATGCCCGCAATCAGCGGCAGCAGGATCTCGGTGCCCGTGACGATCGCGAAGCCGGCGATCGCACCGCCGAGGGCGAACGACCCCGTGTCGCCCATGTACACCTCGCCCGGGAAGGCGTTGTACCAGAGGAATCCGATCGTCCCGCCGATCAGCGCGGCCGCGAGCGTCGCGATATCGAGGAGCGTGTCGCTGCGCGCCCCCGGATCTCCCGAGCGCAGCCAGGCGATGCCAGCGATCGCGAGGAACGTCAGGAGAATGATCACGACGACGCCGGCGGCAAGGCCGTCGATCCCGTCCGTGAGGTTCGCGCTGTTGGCGGTTCCGGCGATGATGAGAAAGAGGAAGGCGTAGTAGCCCCACGAGAGGTCGAGCGTCCAGCCGGCGACCGGGACATAGACATCCGTCGTGAAGCTCGTGCTCTCGTTGAGGATCAGTGCGGCGACGACGGTCACCACGGCCAGCCCGACCATCTTCCAGCGACCGGAAAGCCCGAGCGAGTGGCGCCGCCGGATCTTGAGGTAGTCGTCGGTGAAGCCAACCAGCGCGCAGCCGAGGACGATGAAGAGGACGGTGAGTCCTTCGGCCGTGTACTGGGACAGCGCCAGGAACGGGAAGACGGCCGACGCGATGATGAGCAGGCCCCCCATCGTCGGCGTGCCCTGCTTGACGACGTGGGTCGCAGGACCCTCGGCACGGATCTGCTGGCCGAAGTTTCGCGCGCGTAGGAGCTCGATGAACTTGGGGCCGATCACGATGCCCGCGACCATGGCGACGAGGCCTGCGATGAGGACGGGAATCATGCTCGGGCGACTTTCGTGATCTCGTCTGCGAAGCCTTCGAGCCCGACCGAGCGCGAGGCCTTGACGAGCACGGCGTCCCCGGGCTCGACGAGCGCCCGGACGAGAACAAGCGCCTCGTCCGAGGTCCGCGCCCACGAGGCGGGCTCGTACGCCCGCGCCGCCTCGCCCACTCCGACAACCTGGATCCCCAGGTCTTTCGCCAGCTCTCCGACGGCGCGGTGGTAGGCGTCCGAGGTGGCGCCGAGCTCCGCCATCTCGCCCAGGATCGCAATCTTCCTGCGCTCTCCTGCTCGCTCCGCGAGATGCTCGAGCGCCGCCCGCATCGAGTCCGGGTTCGCGTTGTAGGCGTCATTCACGACGAATCCGTCTCCCGGTAGCCCGAGCTCCTCACCGCGCCAGGGCGAGAGCCGGATGCCGGCGACGCCCTCGTGCGCGCGGTCGAGGGGGAGACCAAGCGCCGCGTACGCGCGCAGCGCGGCAAGTGTGTTGAGCGCGAGGTGGCGTTGCGTGAACGGGAGCTCGAGCACGATGGTGGTGCCGTCGAGCGTGAAGCGCGTAGCGCCGTTCTCGCGCACGATCTCGTTCGGCCCGAAGCGCCGGTACTCGACGTCGGTCCGCGTGAGGAACGGCTCGAGCGGTTCGGCGCGCGCGGGTACCACCGCGGTACCTCCTGGAGGCAACGCGGCGACCGCCTCGGCGTTCGCCTCCGCCACGCGTTCGACGGTTCCGAGCAACTCGAGGTGCTCGGGGCCGATGTGAGGGATCACGACGACGTCGGGGCGCGCGATGTCGCACAGCGCCGCGACCTGGCCGAGGCCGCGCATCCCCATCTCGGTCACGAGCACGCGGGTCTCGGGCTCCAGGCGGCACACGGTCAGCGGAAGGCCGATCTCGTTGTTAAGGCTCTTCTCCGCCCAGATCGTCGGCACATGCGGCGCACAGAGCGCGCCGAGGATGTCCTTCGTGGTCGTCTTTCCCGCCGATCCGACGACCGCGACGACCTTCGCGTCGCTGCGGAGGCGCACGAGCCTCGCGATCTGCGCCAACGCGTCCTCCTGATCGCGAGGCACGAGCGTCGCGCTGCCTCTGGCTCGCGCATCCTCGACGAAGCGCGTACCGGTGTTCAACGCGACGAAGAGATCGCCTGGCCCGACGACGCGGGAGTCGGCTCGCACTCCGGTGATCTGACCGTTCCCTTCGAGCTCGCCGAGATCGAGCCGCGCGATCTCCTCGACGTCGATCCCGATCACGCATGCCTCCGCAGCGCCTCGCGCGAGACCTCGCGGTCGTCGAAGGGGCTGACGACGCCGCCGACATTCTGCCCCTGCTCGTGGCCCTTCCCGGCGATCACGACCACATCCCCCTCGTCGGCCAGCCCTACCGCGCGCTCGATCGCGCTTCGCCGATCCGGGTCGATCTCGACATCGAGTCCCGTGCCTTGGAGCACATCCTGGATGATCGCGAGCGGCTCCTCCGAGCGGGGATTGTCGGAGGTAACGATCGTGACGTCCGCGAGGTCGGCTGCGACCTTGCCCATGAGCACTCGCTTGCCGCGGTCGCGGTCGCCGCCGGCGCCGAAGACGACGATCACGCGCCCCTCCCCGAGCTCACGCGCCGCTCGGAGAACCGTGGCGAGGGAGTCGGGCGTGTGCGCGTAGTCCACGATCACGCCGAACGCCTGGCCTTCGTCGACCGTCTCGAAGCGTCCCGGGACTCCAGCGACGTTCGCGATTCCCTCTGCGATCGCGTCCTCGTCGAGATCCAGGAGCAGCCCTGCCGCGACGGCACCAAGGACGTTCTCGACGTTGAAGCGGCCGCGGAGCCGCGTCTCCACCTCGATGCCCGCGGCGTGGAAGCGGCTGCCGTCCGCGGTGATCTCGAGACCCTCCGGCCGGATCTCCGCTTCGCCGTCGAGCGCGAACGTGACGAGCGGCGCGCGATGCTGGTCTTCGAGGTCGTCGGCGAGCCGGCGGCCCCACTCGTCGCCGACGTTCACGGCCGCGGGAGGCGGCGCGGGGCCGGTGAACAACCGCCGCTTGGCGGCGAAGTAGTCGTCCATCGTCCCATGCAGGTCCAGATGATCCTGGCTGAGGTTCGTGAAGACCAGCGCATCGAAGCGGACGCGGTCGAGCCGTCGGAGGGCCGCGCCGTGCGAGCTCGCCTCGACCGCCGCGCTCCGGTCGCCCGCCTCGAGCATCTCGCGGAACAGCCGCTGCAGGTCGATCGCCTCGGGCGTGGTGAAGGGAGCAGGACGCGTCTTGCCGCCCACGCGCCACTCCACGGTGCCGACGAGCCCGGGCCTCCGGTCGGCGGCGTCGAGGATCGCGCGCAGGAGGAAAGCCGTCGTCGTCTTCCCGTTCGTCCCGGTCACGCCCGCGAGCTCGAGCTCCTTCGTTGGCTCGCCGAAGAACAGGTCCGCCGCGACCGCCATCGACTCGCGCGTCGCGGAGACGACGAGCTGCGGGACGTCGACGTCGAGCAATCGCTCGACGACGACAGCCGCCGCGCCGCGCTCGATTGCCTCCCACGCGAGGTCGTGACCGTCGGCGCGCTCACCGCGCACACAGAAGAAGAGCGTCCCCGCCGTGACCTGCCGCGTGTCGTACGCGAGATCCGTGATCGCGACGGGGCGGCCCCCGGCCACCTCGCTCGGCGCGAGGGCCCCGATCAGGGCGTCGAGATCCACGCGCAGAGGCTAGAGAAAGGGAAGGAGGCTGCCGCTAGCCGGTGGTGTCGCGCGACTTCGGCGCGTCCTGAGGAATCTCGAGGTACTGCAGGTTGAAGCGTGCGATCTCGCGGAATGCGGGAGCAGCGACGTCGCCGCCGTAGTACCCGCCCCGCGGTTCGTCGACCATGACCATGACGACGAGCTCCGGCTTGGATGCAGGGATCAGGCCCGCGAACGAGGCGACGTAGCGCGAGGTCGAGTACGTGCCGTCGGGATCGATCTTGGCGGCGGTGCCCGTCTTGCCGGCGACGGTGTACCCGGGCACGGCGGCCTCGGTGCCTGTTCCCTCGATGACGACTCCACGCAGCATCGACAGCATCTGGTCGGCGACGTCGCGGGACACGACGCGCCGCCCCTTCCCTGCGGCAACACTCTCGCCGCCGATCCGGTCGATCAGGTGGGGTCGCACGAGCATGCCTCCGTTGGCGATGACGGAGTACGCGCGCGCCATCTGGACGGGCGTTACGGCGATCCCGTGCCCGATCGGCACGGTGCCGATCGTCGAGCCCGACCACTGGTCCAGAGGAAGCGCGAACCCTGGTGACTCGCCGGGGAAGTCGATGCCCGTCGACTCGCCGAAGCCGAAGCGGTCGATCCAGGATGCGAGGCGTCCCTCGCCGAGCCGTTGCGCGATCGTGACGGTTCCGATGTTCGAGGAGTACTCGACGATCTGGCGTACGGTCATCCGCTGCGTGCCGCGGGAGTGAGATTCGCGGATCGTCCGATCGGCGATCTTCAGCGTGGGTGGCAGCCGGAACGAGGAGCGGGAGTTCACCATGCGCTCCTGCAGCGCGGCTGCGACGGTGACGAGCTTGAACGTCGAGCCGGGCTCGTACGCGTCCGTCACCGCACGATTGCGTCGGCGGTCTGCCCGCGTCCTCGAGAACCGGTTCGCGTTGAAGCGGGGAGCGGTCGCCATCGCGAGGATCGCGCCCGTCTTCGGATCCATCACCACGGCCGTCGCGGACTTCGCCGACCAACGTCGCACCGTGTCCGCCAGGATCTCCTCTGCGTTCGCCTGGATCTGACGGTCGATCGTGAGCCGTACGTCCTTGCCCGGCGTCTCAGCCTTCGTCTCGACGACGTCGAGTGCGCGGCCGAACGGGTCCTTCACGACCGTCTGGCTTCCTGGCGTGCCCGCGAGCGTTCCCTCCAGGGACCGCTCGAGCCCCTCGAGGCCCTTGTTGTCGAGGCCGGCGTACCCGAGGATCTGGGCCGCGACGGGACCCTGCGGGTAGAAGCGGAGCTCCTCCGGATAGAAGCCGAGCCCTGCGTAACCGAGCTTCTCGAGCTTCTCGGCCTTCCGGGGATCCGCCTTGCGCTCCACGTAGACGAAGCCGCGCGTGCGGTCGGTCAACGTCGGATAGAGAACAGCCGGATCGGCGCCGAGGATCCTTCCCGCCGACAGCGTGAGATCGCGCGCGTCGTCCACTTGCCTGGGGTTGGCGTAGATCGTCGTGGCCACGCGCCCGATGGCGAGCGGCTCGCCGGTGCGATCGACGATCGTCCCCCGCCCGGCCGGCACGATCACCGTCTCGCGGTGCTGACGGAGCGCCATGGCCGCCAACTCGGGCCCCTTCACCACCTGCAGCCACACGGAGCGCGCGAGAGCGGCGCCGAGCAGGACGAGGAACGCGGCCGCGAGCAGGCCGATCCGGCGGTTCGTCGCGGCAGGCTTCACTTCCCGAGCTGGATGTACGTCGTGTCCTCGGGCTCTACCTTCCTGAGCCCGAGCTCACCCTCGGCGAGCCGTTCGATCCGCGTCGTCGCCGCGGCGCTCGAGATGTCCGAGCGCAGGCGGGCGATGTCGGTCTTCAGCTCCGTACGCTCGCGTCCGGTCTCGTCGAGCTGCAGGTTCAGCCGCAGCACGGCGACGTTGACGGCGACCACTCCTGCGAGGAGCGCAGCGAGGATCAGGATCCAGACGACGCCTCCGCCGAGCGCCCACGATCGTTTGCGGGACGCGGTCCTCGCCCGTGGCGCCCGCGCAGTCTGCGCGATCGTCGACATCAGATGCGAACCGCCGCCCGCAGCCGCGCCGAGCTCGCGCGCGGATTGTCGTCGACCTCCCGCGCCGACGGCCTGATCGGCTTCGGAGTGAGGACGCGCGCCTCCGGCTCCTTCCCGCAGACGCAGACGGGCAGCTCGGGCGGGCAGGTGCACCCGCGTGCGCGTTCACGCAGGAAGTGCTTGACGATCCGATCCTCGAGCGAATGGAAGCTGATGACGGCGAGACGACCGCCCGGCCGGAGCATCGCCCACGCCGCCGGAAGACCCACCTCGAGCGACTCCAGCTCGTGGTTCACCTCGATGCGAAGCGCCTGGAAGACGCGCTTCGCGGGATGCCCCTCGCCGAATCGCGCCGGCGCTGGAATCGACGCCTTGACGACGTCGACCAGCTGGCCGGTGCGCTCGATCGGCTCCTCGGCTCGCCGCCTGACGATGCCGCGCGCGATCTGCGTCGCATAGCGCTCCTCGCCGTACGTTCGGAAGACCTTCGCGAGCTCCGGCTCGTCGTACGAGGCGACGACTTCGGCCGCGCTCGGCTCGTCGGAGGAATCCATGCGCATGTCGAGCGGTGCGTCCGTCGCGTACGAGAAGCCCCGCTCGGGCCGATCCACCTGCATCGACGACAGGCCGAGGTCGAGGAGGACGGCGTCCGCGCGAACGTCGTTCGCGGCGAGCTGCGAGAGCACGACCGCGAAGTCGCCGCGCAGGAACCGGGTCTGCACGCCACGCGCCGATGCCTTCACCCGGTCGAAGTACGGCCGGACCGTGGAGTCGCGATCGATCGCGACGAGCTTGCCGGCTCCGCCGAGATCCTCGACGAGGATGCGAGAGTGACCGCCGGCCCCGAAGGTGCCGTCGACGACCGTCTCTCCCGGCCGCACGTCGAGGAGCTCGCGCACCTCCTCCGCGAGAACCGGGACGTGATCAGCCGCGTCTGTCCGCTGCACGTTCGGCAACATCTCCGACGCTCCCTTCGATTGCGCTGACGTG
>DASQLF010000016.1:0-7894 GCA_035630135.1 Gaiellaceae bacterium | reverse complement strand
CGTCGGGAGGTTGTCGCTCTCTCGCGACCCGCACCCGGCCAGCCGGCACGTCGCCGACCTCGGGCTCATGGTGGCGGAGAGCCACCGCCGGCAAGGAGTCGGGACGATGCTGCTCGAGCGGGCCGTCGCCTGGGCGCGCGCGGCGGGCGTGGGCAAGCTCGAGCTCCACGTCTTTCCCTGGAACGAGCCAGCGCTCGCCCTGTACGGGTCGTTCGGTTTCGAGCGGGAGGGCTTCCGCAAGCGGCACTACGAGCGCGGCGGGGAGCTCGTAGACGCGGTGCTCATGGCGTACTTCCTCGAGCGGCCGAGCTGAACCGCATGCGCAATCCGCCGACGGCGCTCTTCGCCCTGCTCGGCTCCCCGGTCGCAGGCAATCCGACGGGGGCGATGATCGAGGCGGCGTGCCGATCGGTTGGGCTCGACGAGGGCCGCTACGTCTCGATCGACGTCGCGGACGAGGGTCTCGCTGGCGCCGTCTCGGCGCTCCGGACGCTGGGCGTGACGGGCTTCCACGTGACGATCCCGCACAAGGTCGCCGTTCGGACGCACGTCGACCGGCTCACCTCGGCGGCGGAGGCGACCGGCGCCGTCAACTGCGTCAAGCGCGAGGCGAGCGAGCTCGTGGGTGACAACACGGACGGGCGCGGCTTCGTCGCGTCGCTCGAGCCGGTCGTCGCGCTGCGCGGCGCGCGGGTGCTCGTGCTCGGCGCCGGCGGGGCGGCACGCGCGGTGGCCGTGGAGTCCGCGCTGGCGGGCGCAGCCTCGATCCTCGTGGCGAACCGCTCACCGGCCCGCGCCGCAGAGCTCGTCGAGCTCGTGCACCGAGCCGGCACCGAGTCGACGGCAGTGCCGTGGGCGATCCCGCTCGCGATCCCCGCGGGCACGGACATCGTCGTGAACGCCACCTCGGTCGGCATGCTGGACGCGGACGACGCGGTCGCGGTCGAGTGGTCGGGCGCGGAGCCGGGCGTCGCCGCCGATGTCGTGATCCGGCCGTCGACGCGGTTTCTCGAGGACGCGGCCGGCGCGGGGTGGACACCGGTCGACGGGCTCGGGATGCTGATCGAGCAGGCGGCCGCGGGCTTCCGCTGGTGGACGGGTCGCGAGCCCCATCGCGACGTGATGCGCGCCGCCTTGGCGGACGCGCTCGGCTGAGGCGTCTTGACGGGCGGCCCGGCCGTCCGCAGGATCGTCTGCGTGGAACCGGCTCGCTTCCCAGGCGCCAAGCCACGGGCACGTGACGTCGCCGGGCTCCGGTTGCGCGGCGAGCCAGGTCCTGAGAACGCCATCACCGACGTCCCGGGTGTTCGCGTCGGTCACACGACGCTGATCGAGGGCGACGGCCCACTCGTCGTAGGACGCGGTCCGGTGCGGACGGGCGTCACCGTCGTGTGCCCGCACGAGGGTCGGATCTGGGAGGAGCCGCTCTTCGCGGGCTGCCATCGCCTGAACGGGAACGGCGAGCTGACAGGGCTCGAGTGGGTGCGCGAGTCGGGGACGCTCACCTCGCCGATCGCGATCACGAACACGCACTCTGTCGGTGTCGTCCGCGACGCGCTCATCGCGGCGCAGATCCGCGAGCGCGACACGCAGGATCTCTTCTGGTCGACGCCGGTCGTGGGGGAGACCTGGGACGGGATCCTCAACGACGTGAACGGGCAGCACGTCACAGCCGAGCACGTCGTGGCCGCGCTCGCGTCGGCGTCCGCCGGGCCTGTCGAGGAGGGCGCCGTGGGCGGTGGCACGGGGATGATCTGCCACGGCTTCAAGGGCGGAATCGGCACGGCGTCGCGCGTCGTCGCGGAGGAGGCCGGCGGCTACGCCGTCGGCGTGCTCGTCCAGGCGAACCACGGCCGCCGCAGCAGGCTCGTGGTCGACGGCGTGCGCGTGGGCGAGGCGCTGCCGGCCGACGAGGTTCCGCTGCCCGCGCCGCCGGCGGAGGGCGGCGGCTCGATCATCGTCGTCGTCGCGACGAACGCGCCGCTCATCCCGACCCAGCTCGACCGGCTGGCGCAGCGGCCGACGCTCGGTATCGCCCGCCTCGGCGCTGGTGGGGAGCATTTCAGCGGCGACCTCTTCGTCGCCTTCTCGACGGGCAACCGTGGGCTCCCCGGGAACGACTACGGCGCCGACGCTCCGCGGACGGTGGACGTCGCGATGCTCTCGAACACGTTCGTCACGGAGCTGTTCGACGCGGTCGCCGATGCCACCGAGGAAGCGGTGCTGAACGCGCTGCTCGCGGCCGACACTATGACCGGACGCGATTCCATCACCGCACATGCGCTGGAGGCCGAGACGCTCGAGCGCGTGCTCGCCGGCGCGCGATGACGGCGCCGGGCTTCGGCTTCAGCATCTCTCCGGGCGCCGTGCGCGGCGTTGTCGACGAGTGCGTCCGCGCGGAGGGCATGGGCTACGACCGCATCGGCATCTGGGACTCGCCCGCGCTGTTCCGCGCGCCCTGGGTGACGATCGGCGCGGTCGCCGAGGCGACGAGCCGCGTGCGGGTCGGCTCGTGGGTGACGAACCCGCTCTCTCGCCATCCCGTCGTCACCGCGTCCGCGGCCGCCACTGTGGACGAGCTCGCGCCGGGCCGGGCGTACGTCGGGATCGGCGCAGGCGGCACCGGAGTCTGGCCGCTCGGCATGGGAACGGCGAAGCTCGCGACGCTCGAGTCCTACGTGCTCGCGCTCCGCGAGCTTCTGCGCGATGGTTCTACGCAACTCGACGGCCGCGCGGCCCGCCTCGACTGGCCTGGCGAGCGCCGCATCCCGATCGTGATGAGCGCCCACGCGTCGAAGTCGCTGCGGCTCGCCGGGAAGATCGCCGATGGCGTCGTCATCGGCCTCGGCATCACTCCCGATGTCGTCTCGTCGTGCCTCGAGCTCCTCGAGGCCGGCGCCCGCGACGGCGGGAGGACGCTCGACGACTTCGAGGTGTGGTTCACGTGCTTCTGGTGGGTCGACGAGGAGCCCGGACGCGCTCGCGCGGACGGAGCGTGGTCGGCTACCGCCTTCGCTCTCCACTTCGCCGACTCGGGCGTCGAGCACAAGTTCATCCCCAAGGATCTCCAGGAGCCGCTCCTGGAGATCGGGAAGGCGTACGACTTGAAGACGCACGGCCATCCCAGCGAGGAGCAGAAGGCCGGCTACGTCGAGCTCGCCGACCGGCTCGGCGTGGGGGAGTACCTGCGCGAGCGCTTCATGTTCGCGGGGACGCCCGCGGAGGTCGAGGCCCAGATCAGGGCCGCGCTGGGCGCAGGCGCTCGCAACTTCGACGGCGCGATCGACGCCGATCTCCCCGAGCACGAGCGGCGGATCGCACGCTGGGCCGATCTCGTCCTGCCTCGCTTCGGAAAGGGCGCGACGTGATCGATCTCGTGATTCGCAACGGGCTCGTGGTGACGCCGGATGCCGAAGCCGTGCTCGACGTCGGCATCGCGGGCGAGGAGATCGCGTTCGTCTCCGAGCCGGGCAGGATCGACGCCGAGGCGCCGGAGCTCGACGCATCCGGCCTGATCGTCACGCCCGGAGGCGTCGAGCCGCACGCGCACATCCACGAGCCGATGCACCGTGGCTGGACCCACGGCAAGGAGGTCTGGTTGCAGCCGCCCGAGGGTGCGACGCGCGCGGCGCTGCACGGGGGCACGACGACGGTCGTCTCGTTCGCCTTCATGGACGTCCACGTGACGGACGTCGAGTTCGACTGCAACCTCGCCGTCGCCCACCGCCGCGAGGTCTTCGAGGGCCGCTCGTACACGGACTTCGCCTTCCACCCAGTCCTGACCGGAACCCCGACGGAGGCGACGCTCGCGACCGTCGGCGAGGCGGCGCAGGACGGTACCGCGACGTTCAAGTACTTCACCACCGACCTCACCACGACGCAGCACGGCATACGACTCGACACGGGCAGCATCCGCGAGCTCCTCGAGCAGTGCGCACGCCACGGGGCGGTCGCGATGGTGCACGCCGAGGACGACGACCTGATCAAGCACATGGAGGCCAAGCTGCGACGCGAGGGCCGGACTGAGCTTCGCAACGTGCATCTCGTGCACACGAACGCCGGGGAGGAGCTGGCCGTCCGCGCGAGCGGGCTGCTCGCGCGCGACGCCGGCGCCGCGCTCTACGTCGCCCACGTCTGCTCGGGACGGGCACGGGACGCAATCGCCGAGATGCGCGCTGCCGGCCAGCCCGTCTTCGGCGAGGCGCTCCACAACTGCATGTGCTTCTCGCTCGACGACTACGACCGCCCCGACGGCGCCAAGTACCACATCGGCATGGGCCTTCGGCCGAAGGAGGACTGCGCGGCGCTGTGGGACGGGCTCGTCGACGGCCGACTCTCGACGCTCGCTACCGACGAGTACACGACGAGTTACGCGGTGAAGATGGCCGGAGCGGACATCGAGTCCACGCCGGGGGGCCACGTCGGCATCGAGACGCGCGGGCTCATCGGCTTCTCGGAGGGCGTCGCCAAGGGCCGGATGTCCTTGCGCCGCTTCGTCGACGTCTTCGCCACGAACCCGGCGCGCATCACCGGCCTGTACCCGCGCAAGGGCGTCGTCGCCGCCGGCTCGGACGCGGATCTCGTCCTCTGGGATCCGGACGCGCGCTTCACGATCACGCTGGACGAGCTCCATCACGACGGCGACTACAGCCCGTGGGAGGGCTGGGAGATCGCGGGCCGTCCGGTGACGACGATCATGCGCGGACAGGTCGTCGTCGATCGCGGCCGGCTCGTCGCGGATCGCCCCGACGGGCGCTTCGTGAAGCGCAGGGTCGAGCCGGATGTACTCTCGGGCCCGGTGGTCTAGCGCCGCTGGAGCGGGCGCTCGGAGACCGCGAGCACGACGAGTGCGCGGTAGACCATGCGGCTCCGCGCCCACGGCCTGAACCGGCTGAGCGCGAGGAGGAGGGTGTCGACGGGCCGCAGCATGAGATCGGTCAGGGCTCGCTCGCGCGTAACGGGACGATCGTGGCGCCGGCCGCCGCCGCGTGGTGCTCGGCCGGCTCCTCCGTATGAACCTCGGGCTCCTCGACGACATCCTCTTCGTCGAATGGTTCGCTCAGCGTTTCCGACGCCCGGGCCATCTCCGCCGCGACCGACTCCATCGCCTGCAGGCTGTCGCGGAGCCCTGCGAGCAGGTCGTCCGGTGGGTCGCCGTCGACCGGAGCCGAGCTCTGTTCGTCGGCGTCGGGAGCGCGGCGTGCGTGCGCCACGTCCTCGAGACGCGCCTCGAGCGAGCGGAGCGCGATGGGCCAGAGGGTCTTCGCGCGCTCGACCTCCGCCGCGACGGACGCGACGCGCTCGTCGATGCGGTCGATCTTGCGCGCGAGCTCCGTTCCACGCCGGTCCGTCGTCTCGGCTGCCTCGCGCGCGGCCGTCTCGACGCGCTCGACTCGGGCGACGAGCGCGCCGAGCGAGGTCGACTCGAGCTCGGGGAAGGCGTGCAGCGCTTCTCGGATGTCGTCGACGATCGACTCGATGCGGGTGCTCGACTCGGTGAAGTGCCGATGCAGCGCGGCGAGCTCGTGCTCCTTGTCCGAAAGGCTCGAGGCCGCGGACTCGACCGTCTCGCCGAGCGTGTCCAGGCGCTGCCCGAGCACGGCAACGGCCTCGTCGGTCTCGCCGAAGCGCCGGTCGACCTCGGGGCCGTCCACACCACCCGCGCGCAGCCCGCCGAGCGCCTCGACCTGCGACCTGAGCGTCGCCAGCATCGACACGAGCTCCTCAGAGGGCCGTTCCGGCTCCGCCGGGCGTCGCTCGAGGCTCGCCCTGAGCTCCGCGAGCTCGGATTCGAGCGCGTCGATCCGCGCTTGCGCACCGGACTCGGCTTCGCCGGCGAGCGCGGCGGGCTCGGATTCGGAAAGCTCCCCGACGCGTCGATCGAGATCGCGCATTCGTGTCGCGAGCTCCTCGACCTGGGCCGCACTTCCGTTCTCGACGCGCTCCTTCAGACCGGCGACTGCGTTGCGCAGCGAGCGGATCTCGTTGGGGTCGAGTGCCGGGGCACCGGGAGCGGGCTCGCTTCGCCGGGCCTCTTCGACGAGTGCCTGAACCGCCTGGTCGCGCGCGTCGAGGTCGCGACGCAGCGCGGCGATCTCGCCGTCCTTCTTGGCGATCGAGGAAGCGGTCGTCGCCACGGTCGACGCGAGCGTGTCGATCCGCTCCATGAGCACGTCGAGACGCGCCGCGAAGCGCGCTTCCTGCTTCGCGTCGCCCTTAGACGACAGCACAGCTCGGTGCGCGCTCCGAAGGCGCGAGAGCAAACCGGTACGGCGAGCCGGCGGGCATCCTCTCGTCCCGTATCGGAACGACCGTCTGCGCGCTCGCTCACTCGTTCAAGTGAGTCAGAGTCCCCGAGCCCAGCCGAGGACGAGAGCCCGCTGCTCCGTCGTTTGCGGACAGCCGCGCCCTCTGAGGTCGGCGATCCGGCGCAGGGCTTCGGCGGGCTCCGCGCCGTGACGGACGAGCCAGGCGCCGACGACCACCCCCGTTCTGCCGCAGCCGGCCCAGCAGTGCAGGTAGACGGCGCCTCCGTCGTCGAGCTCCGCGTCAATCTCGTCGAGGAGGGTGACGAGAGCCTGCCGGCTCGGCACGGAGAAGTCGCGGATCGGCCTCGAGACGTACCGCGTGGGCAGCTGGACCTGAGCCTCGTACGGTTCGAGCTCGCCGCGCCACGTCAGGTCGACGAAGAGGGTCACGCCGTCGTCGACGAGACTTCGCACGGCGAGCGGAGCGTCGGTGGCGGCCAGCGCGCACGGATGGCGTCCGACGATGAGCCGGCCGGGGTCGACGACGGTCGGAGGGCGCACCCGGAGCAGTCTGCCGGTACCCCGTCCGGGTGGACCGTCTCATCCGCCCTCCGGCGCGTGCCGATAGCGGAGGCATGGCGCCCCTCGACACTGCGGTAGAGCTTCGCGACCGCGCGCTCGTGCTCGCGAGCGAGCTCGGAGTGGATGCCGGCGCCTGGTACGTCCGCGTCCTCGAGGAGGAGCGCACCGAAGGCGTCGAGCCCGATCTCGGGGCGCTCGTGCGCGTCTACTGGGAGCTGCAGCGCGTGAGCGGACGGTCCGATCTGCGCGACACCTGGCGCTCCCTCGCCGACCAGCTCTGGTCCGGCGAGGCGGCCTAGCGGCACGAAAAAGCGCGCAGGAAGGGTCCTCCGACTACGGAAGTAAGCTGGCCATCCCGTGGCTGCTCCGCCCTTCGTCCACCTGCACGTCCACTCCGAGTACTCGATCCTCGACGGGGCGTGCCGGATCCCGAACCTCGTCGAGAAGGCCGCGCGACTCGAGATGCCAGCCGTCTCGCTGACCGATCACGGCTCGCTCGCCGGCGCCGTGCAGCTCTTTCGCGAGGCGAAGAAGGCCGGCGTCAAGCCGATCGTCGGCTGCGAGGTCTACGTCGCCGACGACCGTAGGGCGCAGACGAAGGGCTACGCGCACCTGACGCTGCTCGCCGAGTCGAACGAGGGCTACGCGAACCTCATCAAGCTCTCCTCGCTCGGCTACCTCGAGGGCTACTACTACAAGCCGCGCGTCGACTGGGAGCTGCTCGAGCGGCACGCGAAGGGCATCGTCGCGCTCTCCGGCTGCCTCTCTGGGCGCGTCTCGCGCGCGCTCTCGGAGAACCGGCCGCGCGACGCGAGCGCCGACCTCGACCGCCTCGTTCAGATCTTCGGCCGCGACTCGACCTACGTCGAGATCCAAAACGGCGGAATCGCCGAGCAGCTGGAGATCAACCCGCAGCTCATCAAGCTCGCCGCGGAGACGGGCCTCCCGCTCGTCGCCACCGGTGACGTCCACTACCTGGACGCCGACGATGCGTTCGCCCACGAGGCGCTCCTCTGCATCCAGTCGGGCGACACGCTCAAGAACCCGGCGCACTGGAAATTCGA
>DASQLF010000015.1:0-8537 GCA_035630135.1 Gaiellaceae bacterium | reverse complement strand
ACCATGCCGGTTGTCGACGAGGGGCGCGTGGTTGGCGCCGTGCGCGTCTCGGCGAGCACCGCAGACATCGCCTCCGACGTGCGCGAGAGCTGGCTCGCACTGACGCTCCTCGGGCTCGTGGTCGTGGCCTCCGGCCTCGTGGTGGCCTGGCTCCTGACCCGCCCGCTCGTGCGCCAGATCGATGCGCTCGGTGACGCGGCCGTCCGTCTCGGCCGAGGCGAGCAGGGCGTGCGCGCGCCCGAGGAGGGCCCTGCGGAGCTCGTCGAGCTCGCGCGCTCGTTCAACGCGGCGGCGGCGAGCGTCACCGGCAGCCTCGAGTCCCAGCGCGAGTTCGTCGCGAATGCGTCCCATCAGCTGCGCACTCCCCTGACCGGGATTCGCCTTCGACTCGAGGCCATCGCGCGCGAAGGCGGCGACGTCGGCGTCCAGGCGGAGAAGGCCGAGGCCGAGCTCGACCGCCTGAGCGCGCTCGTCGACGATCTGCTCGCGCTCGCCCGGACAGCGGAGCCGCATGCGACCGGGAGTGCGGTCGACGTCTCCGAGCTCGCACACCAGGCTGCGTCGCGCTGGGCGGAGCGCGCCGCGTCGGTCGGTGCGCGGATCGAAGTCGCGTCGAGCGGAGGCAGCAGGGTGTGGGCCGATCGGAACGACCTCGACCATGTGCTCGACAACCTGCTCGAGAACGCCGTGCGCTACACGCCGCGCGGCACGCATGTGCGCGTGGAGACCGCGAGCCGGGACGGCGCCGTCGTCCTCGCCGTGGCCGACTCCGGTCCCGGCATTCCACCCGAAGACCGGCCTCGCATCTTCGAGCGCTTCTACCGCGGAGCCAACGGTCGCCTCGCCGGATCCGGCACGGGCCTGGGCCTCGCCATCGTCGCCGCGCTCGTCGGCCGCTGGGGCGGGCGCGTCGCGCTCGCAGACGTCCCCGGGACGCGCATCGAGGTTTCACTGCCCGAGCTACCGATTCTTGACGAAGCCGAGACGGGAAGCTCACCCGACGCGGGCTAGCCTCGAAGCATGCGCCGCTCACTCCTGATCCCACTGGCAATCGTCGGGCTTGCGTTCCCCGCGGGGCTCGGGCTCGCCGTTTACGCCGCGTCGGGCAACGCGCTCGCGCCTGCGGGCGGAACGGCGCGCGTGCCGACCGGCGAGATCGCCCGCCCGAGCACTCCCCCGACGACGACCGGTACCACGATGGACGGGACGACGACGACCGACGGGACGACGACGGACGAGTCCACGACCACCGGCGACGACACCACTACCGACGAGACGACGACGGACGACACGACGACCGTCGACGAGACGACGGACGACGATTCAGGCCGGGGACGAGGGCGCGGGCGGGGTAGAAGCGGGTCGGGCTCGGGCGACGACTAAACGCGCACGGGCTGAGGGCGTGCGATCAGCTCCTGCCGCCACCGCTCCGTCGCCTCGAGCTCGTTGAAGGTGAAGACGTGGAAGCCTGCGACCTTGCCCTCGGGGTCGGCGAGCGCCGGCTCGAGCTTGCGAATCAACCGATCCGGCGAGTACGCGCCGGGAAGCAGGAGCCTCCCGACGGTGCTTCCGTGCTTGCGGAGGAATCGCGCCGAGTCGCCGAGACCGAGCTTCGACGACATGCGCAGGAGCCGAGCCGTCGAGACGGGCCCGGGGATGCCGATGTGGATCGGCAGGCGCGTCCCGCGCGCCCAGACCTTCTCGATCCACCCGAGGGTGACACGCGCGTCGAAGCAGATCTGACTCACGATGTGGGTAGCGAACTCGGCCTTCTCGAACATGGATGCGATCGTCGTCTCGTCGTCGATGAGCGGATGGCTCTCCGGGTAGCCGGTGATGCCGATCTCGTGCAGGCCGTGCTCGTGCCGGGCCATGGCGCGCAGGAGATCGGCAGCGCCCTCGAACTGCCCCGCGGGCTGCGAGGCGTCTCCTGCGACGACGAAGACCTCGGTGATCCCCGCCCGCTCGAGCCGCGTGAGCAGGTAGCGCAGGTCGCCGTCGTCCACGACGAGGCGCGCGGAGAGATGCGGGACGACCTCATAGCCGTGCGCGACGAGGCGCTCGGACAGGTCGAGGGTCGGGCCGAGGCCCTTCGTCGGCGACGCCGTCACCGTCACCTTCACGTCGAGCGGAACGTGCGCGAGCACCTGTTCCTCCGTGCCTGCGAGCGGCACGACTTCGTACCGCGGCCGCGCGAGCACCTCGGCGAGGCTCATCAGTAGTCGGAGTCCGGGAACGACGCCTTCTTGCGTTCGATCCACTCGCGCAGCTCCTCGTCGACGGCATCGTCGATCGGCGGAGCCTCGTACTCGGCCAGCGTGCGCTTCCAGATCGCGGTCGCGCGCTGCGCGGCCTCGGTGGCGCCCTCGGCTTCCCATTGCTCGAAGCTCGCGTTGTCGGAGACGGGCGAGCGGTAGAACGCCGTCTCGAAGTTGGCCAGCGTGTGCTCGTGGCCGAGGTAGTGCTGGCCGGGGCCGTTCGTGAGGAGGGCGTCGAGCGCCTGTCCGTTCTCGGAGAGGTCGACGCCCTTCGCGAACTCGTGCCACATCCCGCACTGGTCGTTGTCGAGGACGAACTTCTCGTAGCCCATCGTGAGACCGCCTTCGAGCCAGCCCGCCGCGTGCAGCACGAAGTTCACGCCGCCGAGCATCGTCGGCTGCATCGTGTTCGCCGACTCGTACGCCGCCTGCGCGTCCGGGATCTTCGACGCGGTGAACGCGCCGCCCGAGCGGAACGGGACGCCGAGCCGCCGCGCGAGCGAGGCCATGACGTAGAGGACGAGCGCCGGCTCGGGCGTGCCGAAGGTCGGCGCCCCCGACTGCATCGAGAGCGACGAGGCGAAGGAGCCGAGCACGACCGGCGTCCCGGGCCGCACGAGCTGGACGTACGCCATCCCGGCGAGCGCTTCGGCGAGCGTCTGCGTGGCCGCGCCTGCGATCGTGACCGGGCTCATCGCCCCGGCGAGGATGAACGGCGTCATGAGCACGGCCTGCTTCGCCTCCGCGTACTCGCGCGCGGCGCCGAGCATGACCGCGTCCCAGACGAGAGGCGAGTTCGCGTTGCACAGGCTGAGCAGCACGGTGTTCTCCTCGAGGAAGTCCTCGCCGAAGGCGATGCGTGCGAGCGAGACCGTGTCCTTCGCGCGCTCGGGATGCGTGACGGAGCCCATGAACGGCTTGTCCGAGTAGCGGATGTGCGCGTACACCATGTCGAGGTGCCGCTTGTTGACCGGGAGGTCGACGGGCTCGCAGACCGTGCCGCCGGAGTGGTGGAGGTACGGCGACGCGTAGGCGAGCTTGACGAAATTCCGGAAGTCCTCGATCGTCCCGTAGCGGCGGCCGTTCTCGAGGTCGCGTACGAACGGGGAGCCGTACGCCGGCGCGAACACGCTGGCGGTACCGCCGATCTCGACGGAGTTGGCAGGGTTGCGGGCGACCTGCGTGAACGTCCGCGGCGCGGTCGCCTGCACGAGCCCACGAGCGAGGCCGCGCGGGAAGCGGACGCGTTCGCCATCGACCTCCGCGCCGGCCTCCTGCAGGAGCGCGCGCGCGTCTGGCGCCTCGCGGAAGTCGATGCCGACCTGCTCGAGGATCGTGTCCGCGTTCTCCTCGATGAGAGAGAGGCCCTCCTCGGAGAGCACCTCGACCGGAGCGAGCGTCCGGGTGATGAACGGAACGGTCTCGACGGCGGCGTGCAGGCGCGCCGCCTGGCGTGCGGCGCGACCTCCGCCGCGGCGGCCGCTGCGGGTGCTCATTCGCTTCTCCTTCCCGTCGTTGCTGTCCGGCGCCGGCGGCGCCCATCGCTCGCGGCCTGGGCCTTGCGGCGAGGCGGAAGCGTCACGGTGGCTGCTAGCCGTTCGTAGGGATCGGTGTCGTGCGGGATCGCCATAGCGCCGACGAAGTGCTCCTGGAAGCGCGGCTCGACCGCGGTCTCGACCTTCTCGACGCGGCGGACGACCTCCTCGATCTCGGCGCGAGCCGCCCTGTTCAGGAGCGCGATGCGCGCGCCGGTTCCTGCGGCGTTGCCGGCGGCGGTGACCCGCGAGGGCTCGCAGTCCGGGACGAGCCCGAGGACGAGGGCGTGCACGGGGTCGATCTGACTGCCGAACGCGCCCGCGAGGCGGATCCGGTCGACGCGCTCGAGGCCGTAGCGATCCATGAGCAGCCGGCAGCCGGCGTAGAGGGCGCCCTTCGCGAGCTGGATCTGCCGGACGTCCTCCTGTGTGACGAGGATCCGCTGCTCGCCCTCGTGGAGGACGTACGAGAAGGTGCGGCCGTCCGAGACGACACGCGGACTGCGCTCGGCGAGCTGTCCGTCGATCGTCCCGTCGGTCGTGAGCACGCCCGCGAGATGGAGCTCCGCGATCGCCTCGATGATCCCCGAGCCGCAGATTCCCGTGACCCGCGCATCGGCGAACCCCGGCTCGTCCGACCAGGCGTCGGTTCCGATCACGCGGATGCGCGGCTGGAGCGTCGCCGGGTCGATCCGGACACGCTCGATCGCGCCGGGCGCCGCGCGCTGGCCGAAGGTGATCTGCGCGCCCTCGAACGCCGGGCCGGTCGGGCTCGACGCGGCGAGCAGGCGGTCGCGGTTGCCCAGCACGATCTCGGCGTTCGTCCCCACGTCGACCAGGAGGTTGACCTCGTCGCCGAGGTACGGCGCCTCGGAGAGGATCACTCCGGCCGTGTCCGCGCCGACGTGGCCGGCGATGCACGGCAGCACGTAGACCCGAGCACCTCGGTTGACCGGTAGGCCGAGCTCGGAGGCGCGCAGTCGCAGCGCGTCCTCGACCGCGAGCGCGAAGGGCGCGCCGCCGAGCTCCGTCGGGTCGAGGCCGAGCAGGAGGTGGTGCATCACCGGGTTTCCGACCACGGTGAGCTCGAGGATCTCGTCGCGGTCGATCCCAGCCGCTTTCGCAAGCTCGGCGGTGAGCTTCGCGAGGCAGCCGCGTACCACGCGGGTGAGCTCCTTACGCGAGTCCGGGTTGAGCATCACGTAGGAGACGCGGCTCATGAGATCCTCGCCGAAGCGGATCTGCGGGTTCATCTCGCCGGCGGAGGCCAGCACCTCGCCGCTCGTCAGGTCGCACAGGTGGCCGGCGACCGTGGTCGAGCCGACGTCGAAGGCGATGCCGTAGGCGCGGTCGTGGAGTCCGGGCCAGATCGCGGTGATCGCCGATCCGTCGTGCACCGCCACCGTGACGCTCCAAGCGCCTCGCCGCAGCGCAGGCTGGAGATCCTCGAGCGCACCGGAGTCCAGCTCGAGCCCCCGCAGCTGCCACTCACGCGCGAGCGCGTCTCGCAGTCGGCGCGCGTCGGACGAAGGGCTCTCGAGTCGCGGCTCTTCGACCTCGACGTAGTAGAGCCGGACAGCCGGGTCGATCTCGATGGGATGCGCGTCGGCCTCCTTGCGCACGACCTGGCGGTACACCTGGCTCTCGGGTGGCACGTCGAGGACGAGATCTCCCTCGACGCGCGCCACGCAGCCGAGCCGCCGGTCGTCCGCAAGCCCACGATCTGCCTCGTACGTGCGCTCGACGTCGCTGACGTCCGAGAGGTGCGACGCCGTCGACGTGATTCCGTGCTTCGCGTGCTCGCCCTCGTCCACGGCGACCTGGCAACGGCCGCAGATTCCGCGCCCGCCGCAGACCGAGTCGAGGTCGACACCGAGCGAGCGCGCGGCGTCGAGGACCGTCGTTCCGCGCTCGAAGCGCCCTCGGCGCCCCGACGGAGTGAACACGACGAGCGCGTCGCTCACGCCGGAGCTCGCCTCCGGCCCTCGCGCCCTCCCCGCCGCCCGCGCTGAACGGGCGCTCCCGTCTCGTCCTGAGCGGCGATCCACGTGGCGCAGTGCGCGTCGTGCCCCATCATCACGTCGGCCGCCTTGATCGCCGCCGCGACCTCCGCGTGTAGCGGGCTCGTGATCGCCGAGGTCAGGCCGGACGCGATCGCCATGGGCAGGAAGGCCGCGTTGAGCCCGTGCCGGTTCGGCAGGCCGAAGCTGATGTTCGAGGCGCCGCACGTCGTGTTCACTCCGAGCTCGTCGCGCAGCCGGCGCACGAGCCGGAAGACCTGCTGGCCGGCGCTGCCGACGGCGCCGATGGGCATCACGAGCGGGTCGATGACGATGTCCTCCTTGCCGATCCCGTGGTCGGCCGCGCGCTCGACGATCTTCTTGGCGATGTCGAAGCGCTCGTCCGGGTTCTCGGAGATGCCGTTCTCGTCATTCGTGATCGCCACAACCGCTGCCCCGTGCTTGGCGACGAGCGGGAGCACGCTCTCGAGCCGCTCCTCCTCGCCGGTGACGGAGTTGACGAGTGCCTTGCCCTCGTACGCGGAGAGGCCAGACTCGAGCGCCTCGACGATGGACGAGTCGATGCACAGCGGCACATCGGTGACGGACTGCACGAGTCGAATCGCCTCCGCAAGGATCGCCGGCTCGTCCGCGAGCGGGATGCCCGCGTTCACGTCGAGCATGTGCGCGCCCGCCTCCACCTGCGCGATCGCGTCCGCGATGACGGTGTCGTAGTTGCCGTTGCGCATCTCCTCGGCGAGCTTCGCTCGGCCCGTCGGGTTGATCCGCTCGCCGATGATCACGAACGGCCGGTCGAAGCCGATCGCGACCTCGCGCGTCGGCGACGAGAGCACCGTCTGCGTCATTCCGTCTCCTCCCCGCTCGCGTGGCCGCCCGTCCGGGCCAGCCGCGCCAGGTCGTCGTCGCTGTACGCGTCTTCCAGGCGCGCCGCCTCGGCGGCGACCTCGGCCTCGAGGTCGTCACCGCACTCGCGGCTCGCACGCTTCCACTCCTCGAGGTAGCCGTCCGAGTCGAACAGCCCCGCGCTCATCGCGGCCGCGTCCACGGCCTCCTGGAAGCGGCCGCTCAGCGACGCGCGCGCTGACGCGCGGCCGGCCTTCGCCGTGACCTGCGCCGGGATGTCGCGCCACCAGATGACCGTCAGCTCAGCCATCGACGAACCGTTGCAGGGAGGGGAGGAGCTCGCCGTAGCCCGTACGCCGCTGCTCGAAGGCGACGCCGAGATAGTCGGCAGCCTTGCGCGCACGCTCGGCCAGGTCCGGATCGTCGGTCTGGGCCAAGTAGACGAGGCGCTTGTAGTTCCCGAAGATCATCGGCTTCAGCTCGGGGTGGACGTCGAGCTTGAGGCTCTTCACCACGAGCGAGTCGAAGTGCCGCGCGAGGAAGTCCGTGAGATAGAAGGTCGCGGGCTCGTCGTCGTGCATCGCCTGCCACGTCTGGTTCCCGGCGAAGAAGCCATAGCAATGGGCGCCGGCGAGGCGTTGGACACCGTGCCGCTCGAGCACCTCGTCGAGCGCGCCGGCCGTCCCGCAGTCGGCGTACGCGACGAACACGCGCTCGTAGCGGTCGGCGAGCTCCTCCAGCTTCGCGTCGACGGCAGGCGCGATCTTCGACGGGGTCGAGTGCAGCTTCCCGGGGAGGCAGCGGACGGTCACGTGCGTCCAGCCGTTGAGCTCGATGACCGCGAGCACCTCTCGCGCGATGGCGCCGCAGGCGAGAACCAGGACCTCGGGCCGCTCGGCCTCGAAGGTCCCTTCGTCGTCAAGAAGCTGGGGCAGCGGCTGCACGGCGTGCGAGCACGAGGGCCTGTGCGGTCTCCGCGGCGACAGCTGCGTCGCGGCAGTACGCGTCGGCGCCGACGGCCTTGCCGAACTCCTCGTTCAGCGGGGCTCCGCCGACGAGGACGATCTGGTCGTCGCGGATGCCCTTCTCCTCGAGTGCCTGGATGACGACCTTCATGTACGGCATGGTCGTCGTCAGCAGCGCGGACATGCCGAGGATGTCGGGCTTGTGCTCCTAGAGCGCCTCGAGGTAGGCCTCGACCGGGTTGTTGATTCCGAGGTCGATCACCTCGAAGCCCGCGCCCTCGAGCATCATCCCGACGAGGTTCTTCCCGATGTCGTGGATGTCGCCCTTGACGGTGCCGATCACGACCGTGCCGACGCGCTCGGCGCCGGTCTCCGCGAGCAGCGGCCGCAGGATGCCCATGCCGCCCTTCATCGCGTTCGCGGCGAGCAGCACCTCGGGGACGAAGAGGATGCCGTCGCGGAAGTCGATGCCGACGATGCGCATGCCCTCGACCAGCGCGTCGTTCAGGACCCTGTCCGGCCCCCAACCGCGCTCCAGCAGGATCTCGGTGCCCTCGACGATCTCGGGGGCGAGGCCGTCGTACAGGTCGTCGTGCATCTGCGCGACGAGCGCGTCGTCGTCGAGGGTCTTCAGATCGAGATCGTCGTCTGGCACGGCTACCTCTGTTCCATATCGTGGAACTGTGCTGTACAGTGGAATTCTAGGAGCTGACGGCCGATGGTGCAATCTCTCGAGCGAGCGTTCGCGATCCTGGACGAGGTGGCGCGGCGGCCTGCCGGTGTCACCGCCATCGCGGAGCGGGTCTCTCTCCCCAAGTCGACGGTCGCGCGCCTGCTCTCCGCGCTCGAGGAGGTCGACGCGGTCGAGCGCTTCGAGGGCACGCGCTGGCGCATCGGCGCGGGCGTCGACGCGCT
>DASQLF010000014.1:0-6432 GCA_035630135.1 Gaiellaceae bacterium | reverse complement strand
TCGAGGCGGTGCAGCGTGAGCTTGATGCGGTGATCCGTCACGCGGTTCTCGGGAAAGTTGTACGTCCGGATCTTCTCGGCTCGCTCGCCGGAGCCGATCTGCGAGCGCCGCGACGCTGCGAGCTCGGCCTGCTGCTTCTCGCGCTCGAGCTCGTAGAGGCGCGCGCGGAGCACCCGCATCGCCTTGACGCGGTTCTGCAGCTGCGACTTCTCGTCCTGCATCGCGACCACGAGGCCGGTCGGCAGGTGCGTGATGCGGACGGCCGAGTCGGTCGTGTTCACGCTCTGCCCGCCGGGGCCGGTCGAGCGCATGACGTCGACGCGCAGTTCGTTCTCGTGGATCTCGACCTCGACCTCCTCGGCCTCGGGCATGACGGCGACCGTCGCGGTGGACGTGTGGATGCGGCCCTGCGACTCCGTCTCCGGCACCCGCTGCACCCGATGCGTCCCGCCCTCGAACTTGAAGATGGAGAACGCTCCCTGGCCCTTCACGGCGAACACGGACTCCTTCACCCCGCCGCCCTCGCTCTCGCTCGTGGAGAGGGTCTCGGTCTTGAGGCCGATGCGCTCTGCGTAGCGCGTGAGCATGCGCTGGACATCGCCGGCCCAGAGCGCAGCCTCGTCTCCCCCGACGCCTTGCCGGATCTCCACGATCACGTCCTTCTCGTCGGCCGGGTCGCGCTCGACGAGCGCGAGCTGCAGCTCGCCTTCGAGCCGCTCGATCGTCGCCTCGAGCTCGGGGACGAGCTCGGCGAGCCCGGAGTCGGCACGCGCGTCGATGAGATCCGCCTGCGCCTGCCGCCACTCGTCGGCCAGGCGCTTCGGCGTCTCGAGCGCCTTGAGCGCCCGTCCCGCATCCGCAGCCTGGCGGTGGTCGTTGTAGACCGCGGGGTCCGACATGCGCTCCTGCGCTTCCGCGTGGGAGCGGTCGAGCTCGTCGACGAGGCGCTCGATCGCCATGTTCCGATCGTAACGTCGGATCACCCCGCCACCGGCCACGAAGTGGCCGCTTTAGGGATTTGCGATCGGAGCTTCGGCGCTAGCCGGAGCTTCGATCTTGCGGAAGTGCTCGGCTAGGTGAGCGAGGCTTCGAGCGTGATCTCGGGCACCGAGGCGAGCGCCTTCGAGAGCGGGCAGCCCGTCCTCGCCGCTTCGGCCGCGTGCAGGAACGCCGGCTCCTCGAGCCCCGCGCCTGTACCGCGCACCTCGAGCGCGATCTTCGTGATCCCCGTGCCCGGGACGAACGTGACCGTCGCGGTCGTGTCGAGCGTCTCTGCCGGTGTGCCCGCCTCGGCCAGGCCGTGCGAAAGCGCCATCGAGAAGCACGCCGCATGAGCGGCCGCGAGGAGCTCCTCGGGCGTCGTCTGGCCACCCGTCTCGCCCGTTCGCGCCGTCCAGCTCACGGGCAGCTCCCCCAGCACGCCACTGCCGACGGAGTCGATGGTGCCCGACCCCTCCATGAGTGAGCCCGACCAGGTGACGTGGGCAGTGGATTCGGCCATCAGGATTCCCCCTCGAGAGTGACGTCGTAGGTGACGGTGGCGCTCGCCTTGATCAGAGCGGAGAACGGGCAGCCGTCGTCCGCAGTCGTTGCCGCGGCGGCCAGGATCGCGTCGTCCGCAGCAGGTGCAACGACACGCGCAGAGAGCGCGGACGCGACGATCAGATGCCCCTTGCCCTCGACCTCGTCCATCGTGATCGTGCAGTTCACGTCGATTCGCTCCGCCGGAGCGCCGGCGCGATGGAGCTCGCTGCCGAGCGATGTAACGAAGCAGCTCGCATGGGCGGCGGCCAGGAGCTCCTCCGGGCTCGTCTTGCCCTCGGGCTCGCCGATACGCGAGGCGACCGTGACCGGCAGCTCGAACGCGGACGAGCTCGTTGCGCGGACGACACCCGCTCCGCGCGAGACGGTGCCCTCCCAGGCGACGTCTGCCTCACGAACGATCCGCGGCACTCAGGCCATCACTTCTACGCGCGCCTCGAGCCTTCTCTGCTCGGCAGTCTCTCCCGCCTCCTTCTCGATCACGCGCTGCAGCGACTGGATCGCGACCTCGACCTGGTCGTCCGTCGGCTCGCGGGTGGTCAGCCGCTGGAGCCAGAGGCCCGGCGCGAGGAGCGTCATCAGGACGCGATTGTCCTGGTGTTTGCCTGCGTAGCGGATGAGCTCGTAGGCGAGCCCGGCGATCACCGGGAGAAGCACGATGCGGCTTCCGATCAGCCATGGCCAGTCGGGCCGGCCGACGAGCGCGAAGACGAAGATCGCGATGACCATCACCCAGAGCAAAAACGCAGTTCCGCAACGCGGGTGAATCAGGCTGAACTTCTGCACGTTCTGCGGCGTGAGCTCGGCACCCGACTCGAGCGCGTTGATCGCCTTGTGCTCGGCGCCGTGATACTGGAAGACGCGGCGTAGGTCGGGCAGCAGCGAGATCAGGAGGATGTAGCCGATGAACACCGTGACGCGGATCACGCCCTCCACGATCACGAAGAGCTCCGTCGACTCGACGGGAAGCCAGCTCGTCAGGAGCGCAGGCCCGATCTTGAAGAGCATCAGCGCGAAGCCGATCGCGATCGCGAACGAGAAGATGATCTGCCCGCGCGAGATCTGCGTCTGGATCTCGCCGTTCTCGTCACGCTCCTGCGAGGCGACGTTGGCCGAGATCGCGAGAGCGCGGAAGCCGATCGCGAGCGACTCGCCAAGCGCCATGACGCCGCGGACCACGGGCAGCCGCCAGATCTTGCGGCGCTGCATCGGCGACGTGATGTCGCGGACGACCTCCGTGATCTCGCCCTCGGGCGTGCGGATCGCGACCGCCCAGGAGGACGGGCTGCGCATCATAACGCCCTCGAGTACGGCCTGTCCGCCGTATGAGATGGCCATGCGGGGCTAGCTGTCGCTGTCGCCGCTGCGCGAGCCGGCCTTCTCGAGCCGGCGCTGGAAGCGCTCCACCCGACCGCCCGTGTCCACGAGCTTCTGCTTGCCCGTGTAGAAGGGGTGGCACTCGGCGCAGATCTCCACGTGGAGCTCTTCCTTCGTCGAGCGCGTCCAGAACTCGTTTCCGCACGAACAGGTCACGTGCGCGAGGACGTAATCGGGATGGATGTCGGTCTTCATCGGCTGGCCAGGATAGCAGCGGCCGTCGGGGCGGCCACGTTCCCGCCCGACACGATGCAGACCGTCCTGCCGCCGCCCACCTTGCCCGCCAACACCGCTGCGACGGCGACGGCGCCGGCCGGTTCGCAGGCCAGCTTGGCCCGTTCGTAGAGGAAGCGAAACGCCTCGTGGATCTCGTCCTCGGAGACGAGAACGACCTCCTCGACGTGCTCCTGCGCGATCGCGAGCGCCGCGTGACCGGCGTACGGCGCGTTCAGCCCATCGGCGATGGACGTCGGCGTAACCGTCACCCGCTCGCCCTTCTCGAGTGCGAGGTGCAGCGAAGAGGCGAGCTCGGGTTCCACTCCGACGACACGGGCACGGCCCGCCGCCGCAACCGCGACGCCCGAGATGAGCCCACCGCCGCCGACGGGCACCACGATCGTGTCCACGTCGGGCAGATCCTCGAGGATCTCGAGCCCGACGGTGCCCTGACCGGCGATCGTGTACGGGTCGTCGAACGGATGGACGAGCGTGCGGCCCGTCTCCTCGAGCAGCACGTCGAGGCGTGCGAACGCCTCGCCCGGGTCCGCTGCCTCCAGATCCACTGCGGCGCCGTAGCCACGCGTCGCGGCGACTTTCGCCTCGCTCGCGCCGCGCCACATCACGACGAGCGCGTCGATCTCCTCCTCGCCCGCTCCCCAGGCGACGGCCTGCGCGTGGTTGCCCGCCGAGATGGCGATGATCCCACGCTCCTTCTCCTCCGCGGTCAGAGACGCGAGCTTCGTCAGGACGCCGCGCGGCTTGAACGAGCCCGTTCGCTGGAGGAGCTCCGCCTTGAGGAACATGTCCGGCCCGAGCGTGCGACAGGAGAGGAGCGGTGTGCGCAGGAGCCGCCCGCGAATGCCCTCCGCCGCGCGCTCGACGTCCGCCAGCTCGACCATCGCGCGATCGTAGACAGGAACCTTCCCAGGCCCGGCGTGTACGAACGACGATGAGGGCCGCCGCCGCGTTCGCCGTCCTGCTGGTCGTGTGTGCAAGCGCGACCGCCGGATCCGGCCGGGTGCGTCGCTCTCGCACGGGCGGGAGACGCCATGTGGGTCACGAGCTTGCGGGCTCGGACGCGCGCCGTTTCGTCCCCTAAGCCTTCCTGCGCAGCCACCGCCCAGCGCCGCCACAATGCCGGCATGGAGAGCGTTGAGCAGCGACCGGTGCGCCTGGTCGTCCGTGACGACCTCGAGCGCTCGCGGCTGACGGTCTTCTTCCGGATCTTCCTCGCGATCCCGCTGCTCCTGTGGGTCGTCCTGCGTGGGATCGCGGCCTTCGTCGTCGGCTTCGTGAACTGGCTCGCGGTGCTGATCCAGGCCGAGGTGCCGGACAGCATGCACGACTTCGTTGCGAGCTACATCCGCTACTCGACACAGGTCGGCGCCTACGTCTTCCTCGCGGCGAACCCGTATCCCTGGTTCAGGGTGCAGGAGGACTACCCCGTGGACGTGGAGATCGACCCACCGGTGAAGCAGGGGCGCTGGGGCGGGTTCTTCCGGCTGCTCCTGGCGCTGCCGACGCTGCTGCTCGCGACCGCGCTCGGCGGCGGGCTCGCGACCGGCTCGTCCGGACAGAGCGCGAGCGCGTCGTCGTCCGGCGGCGGCGAGGAGGCATTCTGGTTCAACGCGTCCTCTGCGGGCGGAGTGGCCGCCGCAGCCGCCTTCCTCGCCTGGTTCGCGATCCTGGCGCGAGGGAGCGCGCCGCGGGGTCTCCGCGACCTGACTGCGTTCACGCTCGGCTACGCCGCGCAGGCGGGTGCGTACCTGTTCCTCCTCACCCCGCGCTATCCGACCTCGGATCCGGATCTCGCCGAGCCGTACTCGGAGCTGCCCGACCATCCCGTGCGGATGGTCGTGAACGACGACCTCGAGCGACCGCGACTCACGGTGCTCTTTCGTCTGTTCCTCGCGATCCCGCACATCGTGTGGTTCTTGCTGTGGTCGATCGTGGCGTTCGTCGCGGCGTTCGTCGGGTGGATCCTCGCCCTGATCCTCGGGCGGCTCCCCCACGCACTGCATCGCTTCCTGTCGGCGTACGTCCGCTACGGAACGCACCTCGCCGCGTTCATCTACCTCGTCGGGCGCAGGTTCCCGGGATTCACGGGGCGCGCCGGCTCGTACGAGATCGACGTGGAGATCGACCCGCCCGCAGCGCAGAGCCGCCTGAAGACGCTGTTTCGCTTCTTCCTCGCCATCCCCGCCTTCATCCTCGCGAGCACGCTCGGCGGCGTCGCGCTCGTGATCGCCTTTCTCGCTTGGTGGTACGCGCTCGTGACCGGCCGGATGCCGGAAGGGATGCGCAACCTCGGCGCATCGTGTCTCCGCTACTCGGCCCAGACGTACGCGTACGCGCTGCTCGTTACGAGCCGGTACCCGTTCGGCTCGCCGATCCTGCGCGCACCCGAGCCGGTCGAGGAGATGCCCGTGCTGCCGCCGCCGAACGCGCCGCTCGTCGGAGACGCCTTCTGAGAACGGTCTTCGCCGCGGTGGTATTCGCGGCACTGGTGGTCGGAGGGATTCTGCTCTATCCGACCGCCGTCCCGGACGGCCTGACCCTGCCCGCGGTCGACGTCGACGCAGCCTTCGGCGAGGAGTTCGTGGACGACGCGAAACGATACGAGCGCGTCTTCTATGTCCTCTGGGTGCTGGCGCAGGTCGCGTTGCTCGTGACGCTCTGGCTGTATGCGCGTCGCGGCGCCGTGCTCTCGCGGGAGTCGTCGGCCGGCCCGATCGGCACCGGGATGCTCCTCGGGATGCTCGGGCTCGGCATCGTCTGGCTCGTCGGGCTGCCGTTCAGCCTCGCGGGGCACTGGTGGGCGCGACGAAACGAACAGACGGAGCTCGGCTACCTCGAGTGGCTCTTCGGCGACTGGTTCCTGCTCGGCGCCCAGTTCTTCTCGATCTCGCTCGCACTCCTGATCGTGATGGGCCTCGCGCGCAAGCTGGGCGACTGGTGGTGGCTCCCGGGCGCCGCGGTCTTCGTGTCCATCGCGGCGCTCTTCACATTCGTCTCGCCGTACCTCGACACGACGACGGATCCGCTCCGCACGCAGAGTCTCTCGAGCGCTGCCGACGAGTACCGCGCCGAGCTCGGCGTCGGAGACATCCCTATCCGCGTCGAAGAGGTCAGCGACGACACCGACCAGGCAAACGCGTACGCCTACGGGCTCGGGCCGTCGCGGCGAGTCGTCTTCTGGGACACGATGCTCGCGCCTCCGTTCGACGAGGGCGAGCAGAAGGTCGTCCTCGCGCACGAGCTGGCACATCACTCGCAGCGGCATCTGCCCGAAGG
>DASQLF010000013.1:0-6089 GCA_035630135.1 Gaiellaceae bacterium | reverse complement strand
GGACGGCCGGTCAGCTTCCCGTACGCCTCGGCCGCGTTCGCCGCCCCCTGCTCGTGGCGGCAAGTGACGAGGCGGATCGGAGAGTCGTAGAGCGCGTCGAGCACCGGCAAGTAGCTCTCGCCGGGAAGGCAGAACGCGAGGTCGACGCCGTTCAGCTCGAGCTGGTCGACGAGGATGCGGCCGCCCGACCTCACAGTTGTTCCTCGAGCAGCACCGTGGCGCGTTGAAGCCTGGGCCTGTCCTCGTCGGCCGGATCGACGTACCGGATCGTGCGCTTTCCCGCCCATTCGGCCGGAAGCACCATGACCCGCACGAACGCCGTGTCCTCCGTCGCCGACGCGGTCGCCAGAACCGGATCGTCGGCGCCCTCGTGCCAGGACTCGCCGGCGCGATAGGTCTGCGGATAGCCGTCGCTACGGTCGATGGTCAGCTCGCCGTGCAGGATCCGCCGCACGCCCTGAGCCGGGTGGACGTGACGGTATGCGATGCCGCCCGGAGGGAAGTCGACGCGGTCGCAGCGAACGACGTGACCCGCACCGGGATCGTCGAGCTCCCACAGGATCGCCGGGCCGTTCACGGCAACCGCGCCGAGGAACGCCCTGCCGGCCGAGACGTCGTAGACGACGTGGCGGCCCTCTCCGATCTCGATGCCGCCGGGATGCTCGGAGAGCCTCAATGGAAGTACTGGCCGCCGTCGATGACCATCGTCTGACCTGTCACGAAGTCGGCTGCCGGCGAGCACAGGAAGACGACCGCGCCGACCACGTCGTCCGGAACCTGATCGCGCTGGAGCGTCCGCGAGGCGACCGAGACGTCGCGGAGCTTCTCGACGACCTCGGGATGCGCCTTCACGCCGTCCGACATCGTGAAGCCCGGCGCAACGCAGTTCACGTGGATCGAGTCCTTGCCGACCTCCTTCGCGAGCGCACGCGTGAACGCGACGATCGCGCCCTTCGAGGTCACGTAGTGCAGGAGAAACGGGACGCCGCGAAACGGCGTGCCCGACGAGATGTTCACGATCTTCCCGCCGCCCTGCTCCCGCATGACGGGCACGACGGCGCGGCACGTCAGGAACATCGACGCGACGTTCACCTCCATGACGCGGCTCCACTCCTCGAGTGGAATCTCCGTGAACGCGCGCATCTCGAGCGAGGCGTAGAGGCCGGCGTTGTTGACAAGGATGTCGATGCGACCGTTCCGTTCCAGAGCCTCGCCGACCATTCGAGACACGTCCTCTTCGGACGAGACATCGGCGCGAATGCCGCCCTCCGGTGGTTCGAGATCGGCGATGACGACCTCCGCTCCTGCCGCCTCCAGCCCGACCGCAATCGCAGCGCCGATGCCCTGTGCACCACCCGTGACGATGGCGACCTTCCCCTCGAGCGCGGTCACGCGAGCGGCGAGAACGAGGTGGGAACGAGGATGCGGTTCTGCTGCGTGTGGAAGAGCGGCTGCACCTTCGCGAGGAACTCCTTCCAGCGCGGGTCGGCCTGCAGACGTGCGCGACGCTCCTCCCGCTCGGCGAACGAGTCGTACCGCCAGAGCGTCGAGTAGGTCGAGAGCGCCCCGATCTCGGTCGTGAACGCGCCGACGAGCCCGCCGAGGATTTCCTCCTGGAGCGGGATGCCCTCATCCTCGTACAACCGCAGCACCTCCGGCAGCTTCCCGGTGTGCACGTGGTAGTCGCGCTGCTCCACGATCATGGCCCGCCCAGCCCTCCGATCGCCCAGTACTTGAGCTCGAGCCACTCGTCGATGCCGTAGGAAGAGCCCTCGCGGCCGATCCCCGACTCCTTGACGCCGCCGAACGGCGCGACCTCGGTCGAGATGAGCCCCGTGTTGATCCCGAGGATCCCGTACTCGAGCGCCTCGGCGACGCGGTGCACGCGGCCGAGCCCCTGCGAGAAGAAGTAGGCGGCGAGCCCGTACGGCGTGTCGTTCGCGATCCGCACCGCCTCCTCGTCCGTCGCGAAGCGCGCGATGCCCGCGACCGGGCCGAACGTCTCCTCCGAGCTCATCGCCATCTCGGCGGTGACGTCGACGAGAACGGACGGGCGGAAGAACTGGCCCTCGATTCGCTCGCCGCCGGTGACGATCTCCGCCCCACGCTCGACGGCGTCGGCCACGTGCCGCTCGACCTTCTCGATCGCGGGGCCGTCGATGAGCGGGCCGACGTTGACGCCCTCGCTGAACCCGTCGGCGACCTTCAGGGCGCCGACCGCCTGGGTGAACGCCGCCACGAAGTCGTCGTAGATCCCCTCCTGCACGAGCATCCGGTTCGCGGAGATGCAGGTCTGGCCGGAATTGCGGAACTTGCACGTCATCGCGCCGGCGACCGCCTCGTCGAGGTCGGCGTCGTCGAAGACGACGAACGGCGCGTTCCCGCCGAGCTCGAGCGAGACCTTCTTGAGGCCTGGCGCGCACTGCGCCATCAGGAGCTTCCCGATCTCCGTCGAGCCCGTGAACCCGAGCTTGCGCACGGCCGGGTTCGAGGTCATCTCACCGCCGATCGCGGGTGCGTCCTCCGCGGCGCCGGTCACGACGGAGAAGACGCCGGCGGGGACGCCCGCCTCCTCGGCGAGCGCGGCGATCGCGAGCGCGCAGAGCGGCGTCTGCTCGGCGGGCTTCAAGACCATGGTGCAGCCGGCAGCGAGCGCGGGCGCGGACTTGCGCGTCGGCATCGCGGCCGGGAAGTTCCACGGCGTGATCCCGGCGGTCACGCCCACCGGCTCCTTCGTCACGTGAATGCGCTTGTCCGGCCACGGCGAGGGGATGGTGTCGCCGTAGATCCGCTTCGCCTCCTCGCCGAACCACTCGTAGAACGAGGCGGCGTAGGCGACCTCGACGCGGGCCTCCGCGAGCGGCTTTCCCTGCTCGGTGACCATGAGGCGGGCGAGGTCGTCCTCGTGCTCGAGCATGAGCTCGGAGAGGCGACGGAGGATCGCCGCGCGCGACTTCGCGGTTCGCGCCTTCCACTCCGGCAGCGCCCTCTCGGCCGCAGCGAGCGCGCGGCGCGTCTCGGCCGTGCCCATACGCGGCACCTCGGCGACGGTCTCGCCCGTCGCGGGATTGAGAACGGCGAAGGTGTCGCCGGAGTCGGCGTCGACCCACGTGCCGTCGACGTACGCCTGCCTCTGCAGGAGCGGGAGCTCGACCGCGGTCACGCGGCCAACGATAATCGAGCCCGATGGAACCTCGGTTCGTCCGACTCGACGCGACGCGCGCCTTCGAGCTCGCGCCAGGGGTCAGCGGCCGCCCGCTCTTCGGCGAGGCGGCGATGCTGAACCTCATCCGGTTCGAGCCCGGCGCGACCGTCCCGCTGCACAGCCATCCGCACGAGCAGCTCGGCATCGTCCTCGAGGGCATGCAGGCGCTCGTCGTCGACGGCGAGGCCCACGAGCTCGAGCCGTTCGAGGCGTACGTGCTTCCGGGCGGCGTCGAGCACTCGGCCTACTGCGGCCCCGAGGGCGCCCTCGTCCTCGACGTCTTCACGCCGGTTCGCGAGGACTACGCGGAGCGCTGGAGGTCCGAGGCGGAGTAGACGGCTCGGAGGGTGGCCGTTGGCCGCAGACCACGGCCACCCTCCTCCGAGCCGTTACACGCCGGCGGGAACGCCGGCGAGTGCCTCCGTCACGGCCGCGCACGTGGTGACGGTCGAGACGTTCTGGAGCGCGTAGTTGATCGACGCGTTGTGCCAGTCGGCGTTCATCGTCGAGCAGCCGTCCTCGGGCACGACCATGAAGTAGCCCTTGTCCGCCCCGGTGCGGGAGGTGTGCTCGATGGACATGTTCGTCCACGCGCCCGTGACGATGATCGTGTCGCGTCCGAGCCCGGCGAGCAGGTTCTCCAGCCGCGTCCCCTGCCAGGCGCTCATGCGCATCTTCTCGACGACGTAGTCGCCGTCCTGCGCCTCGAGCCCCTCCGCCGGAGCCGCGCCCCACGAGCCGCGTACGAGCGCGCCCGTGTCCTTCACGCCCTGGAAGAGCCCGGCGTTCAGCTTCAGCCCCGGAGCGCCCTCCTCGACGATGTACCAGACGTGGATCACGGGGATGCCCTTGCTCCGGCACGTCTCCGCGAGCGCCTTCACGTTGTCGACCACGTTCTGCTCGCGCGCGTGATCCGGCGAGCCCGACTCCGCGAACGCGCCGTCGTCGATGATCACGTCGTTCTGCAGGTCCTGGATGATCAGCGCGCAGCGCGAAGCGTCCAGGGTCAGCCCTTCGTCGTTCATGCGCCACCTCCCATGTACGGCTCCTTGCGGGGGCCGACGATCGTTCGAATCGCGTAGAGAGACGTGGAGCTCGGGATGTAGAGCGTGTGCCAGTCCTCGCCGCCCCACGTCATGTTCCCCGTGTTCTCGGGGACGAGGATCGTCCCGAGGTGCTCGCCCGCAGCCGAGATGACCCAGACACCCCCCGGCCCGGTCACCCAGATGTTCCCCCGCTCGTCGCACTTCATCCCGTCCGGGATGCCCTCCTCGATGACGCCGGAGCCGACGCCTTCGAAGAACATGCGGCCGTTCGAGATGTTCCCGTCGCTGTCGGCGTCGTAGACCTTGATGAAGGCTCCAGGCGTGTCGTTGATGTAGAAGAGCGTCTCGTCAGGGTTGAAGCAGATGCCGTTCGGCATCTCGAACTCGTCGCGGCCGCTGATCAGCTCGGGATCGCCCCCACCCGGCGCGATCCGGTACACCCCCTGGAACCCGAGGCGCCGCTTGCGCGGATGCCCGAAGCCCGGGAAGCGCCCGTACCACGGATCCGAGAAGTAGATCGCCCCCGAGGAGTGGACGCAGACGTCGTTGGGGCTGTTCAGCTCCTCACCCTCGAACTCCTGGGCGATGATCTCGCGCGCCCCGTCGGGGCTCTCCTTCACGAGCGAGCTCGTGACGTGCTCGCACACGAGCAGGTTCAGGTCGGCGTCGTACGTCATGCCGTTGCCCTTGTTCGAGAAGTTCCTCACCTCGACGACGCTGCCGTCGGCCGGCGTGTACCTGCGCCGCACGTCGCCCGGCATGTCGGAGAAGAGGAGGTACTGCTCCTTCGGGTTCCAGATCGGCCCCTCGGTGAACGTGAAGCCGGTCGCGAGCCGCTCGACCCGGGAGCCCCGCTCGACGAGCTCGTAGATCGCGTCCGACTTCGCCTCGATCCCGAGGCCTGTCTCGGTGCTCGTCACCGAGCCCCCTTTCGTGGCGGAATGGTCCCGGCGACTCTATTACGATCGCGCCTCTGGCGAGATACGTGATCAGCGGTGGACGGGCGGGCTACGACCGGCTGCAGGTGCTCGCCAGGGTGCGCTGGCCTGACACCGCGGAGCTGTTCGAACGAGTCGGTGTGGGCCCCGGGATGCACTGTCTCGATCTCGGCTGCGGCGGCGGCGACGTCACGCTCGAGCTTGCGCGGCTGGTCGGGCCGGAGGGTCGTGTGACCGGCATCGACATGGACGAAGTCAAGCTCGAGCTCGCACGTGAAGTCGCTGCTGAGCGAGGGCTCGAGAACGTCCAGTTCCGCGTCGACGACGTCACCACCTGGAGCGCCGAGCTGAAGTACGACCTCGTCTACTGCCGCTTCCTCCTCGAGCATCTCGTTGATCCTCGCGACCTGCTTCGGAGGATGTGGGCCGGCGTCGAACGGGGAGGTTCGCTCGCGGTCGAGGATGCCGACTTCCAGGGCCAGATCTGCGAGCCTCCGAACGACGGGTACGAGCTCTGGCGAACGATGTACATGGAGCTGCTTCGTCGCCGGGGCGGCGACCCGGAGATCGGCCGCAAGCTCCACGGTTACTTCCTGGAGGTCGGCGCCCCGTCTCCGCAGCTCCGGCTGGCACAGGACGTGAGCACGGACGGCGAGAACAAGACGCTCCCTCTCCTCACGCTCGCAGCGACTGCCGACGCGCTTCAGGCGGAAGGGCTCGTGACCGAGAGAGACCTTCAGACCGCGATCGCAAGCCTCACGAATCTGGCCGACGACGCGACGACGCTCGTCGCAGGACCGTGGATCTTCCAGGTCTGGGCACGCAGGACCTGACTCAAGGAAACCGCACGACGACACGGCACGCCGGGGCGCCGCGATGCATGCACTCCGGCTCCTCGAC
>DASQLF010000012.1:0-4113 GCA_035630135.1 Gaiellaceae bacterium | reverse complement strand
GAGCACTATCTGGCGATCTTGGACAAGCTCCTCCCCCGCTGGAGGTTGCTCGTCATCACGATGGAGCAGGGTGCGCTTCGACCGGGCGAGGCCATCGGCCTTCGCTGGGGAGACGTGGACGCGTCGGCGTCAAGGCTCCGTCTCTCCGCCTCTCGCACCAAGACCGGCCGCGCTCGGTGGGTTCAGCTTCCCAAGTGGCTCACGGACGCGATTGAGGCGACGTGCCCGCTCGAGGACCGGACTGACGAGCGTAAGGTGTTCCAGGGGCTTAACTACTCGGCGGCGAGTCAGGCGATGTCACGGGCCTGCCGGCTCGCGAAGATTCCCACCTACACGCTTCACGGGATGCGCCACCGCCGAATCACGCTCTGGCACCACGAGGGCGTCCCGTTGAAGGTCATCGCGGAGAGGGCAGGACACTCGAACCGTCCATGACCCTCGACGTCTACACGCACGTCATGCCGGTCGCGGAGCTCAACGAGAAGCGCCTGCAGGCCGTCCTGGTGTGCCACGGGTGTGACACGGAGGGCAAGAATGCTCCGTAAACCCGCACCAGTACAAGAAGTGCAGATTTGCGGGGGGAATCTACACTCGACTGCGTGCCAGGACACATCGTTGCGATGGGTGGAGGCGGCTTCATGGCGGACCGCGCGTCACCGCTCGACGCCTTCATGCTGTCGCTGTCCGACGTGCCGCGGCCCCGCGTGTGCTTCGTGCCGACTCCAGGCGGAGACTCCGACCGCGCGATCGCCGCATTCTTCGAGGCGTTCAGCGGGCGCGACTGCGAGCCGAGCTGCCTCCGGCTCTTCGGAATTCCCGACCGGCCCGTCGAGCGCCTGGCCGAGCAGCACGTGATCTACGTCTCCGGCGGGAACACCGCGAACGCGCTGGCGGTGTGGCGCCTCCACGGTGTCGACCGGGCGCTGGGCGAGGCGTGGGAACGCGGGGCCGTGCTCGGCGGCGTGAGCGCGGGCGCGAACTGCTGGTTCGACGCGTGCGTCACGGACTCGTTCGACGTCTCGCTCGGGGGACTCGACGACGGGCTCGGCTTGTTGCGCGGCAGCTTCTGCCCGCACTACGACGGCGAGGCGCGCCGCCGACCCGTCTACCGCTCGCTCGTCGACCGAGGGTTCGCGGCCGGCTACGCGGCCGACGACGGCGCGGCGTTCCACTTCGTCGGCACGGAGCTTCGGGAGGTCGTAGCGTCCCACGCGGGGCCACGCGGCTTCCGGGTCGAGGCGGGCATCGAGACACCGCTCGATACTCGCGTTCTCTAGGAGCGTCGAGCCCGCGACTTGAGCTCGGCGATCCAGGCGGCCGCCCGGAGCCCGAGCCAGAGCGGCGTCAGGAGCACGTAGAAGACGAGATCCCCGAGGAGCATCAGGGCCCACCAGAGAGCGAGCCAGCGGAACGGGATCCAGCCCTTCTCGCGGATGTCGCCCGTGCCGCCCGGTGGCGGGCGAAACGGGTTGCGCAGCGGAGGCTCGCCCGGCGCGCCGTACGGGCTCGGGTCGCGCTCGCTCTCGCTCATGCCTTCGCAGGTGCCCGTCGACGCCGCTCGACGAGCCGGATGATCCGCATCGCGGTCTCCTCGACCGACAGCTCCGTCACGTCGATCACCGGGCAGCGCAGGCGCTTGTGCAGCCTCGCCGCCTCCTCGAGCTCGTCGTACACCGCCTCGAGCTCCGCGTACCGCTTCCGCGGTCCGCCCATCGACTTCACGCGCGCGGTGCGGATGTCGGCGAGCCGATCTGCGCCGATCGTCAGCCCCACGATCTTCGCCGGGTCTGTCTCGAAGAGATCCTGCGGCGGCTCGATTCCGCGTACGACCGGGACGTTCGCCGCCTTGTGGCCGAGGTAACCGAGGTAGATCGACAGCGGCGTCTTCGAGGTGCGCGAGACGCCGACGAGCACGATGTCCGCCTCGTCGAGGCCGCGCCCGACGCCGTCGTCGTACTTCACGGCGAACTCGATGGCCTCGATGCGCTTGAAGTACGTCGAGTCGAGCGGCGCGCGGGCTCCGGGCTCCATGCGCGCGGCGACACCCGCGACGCGCGAGATCGAGTCGATCGGGTGCCCGAGGAGGTCACAGTAGTGCACACGCGCGCGGCGACAGAGCTGGCGCATGGCGTCGCGCAGCTCGCGCTCGACGAGGGTGTAGACCATCACGGAGGGCCGCCCGCGTGCCTGCTGCACGGCGATGTGAAGATCCTCGACGTTCTCGACGCGCGGATGGCGGACCTCCTCGAACGACTGGTCCGGGAACTGCGCCTCGAGCGCCAGGACGAGGCGCTGCGCCGTCTCGCCGGTCGAGTCGGAGACGATGTGGAGCTCGACCGGAACGCGGTCGCCGTCGGATCCCTGCATGGAAGGAGGCTAGCGCCCGGGGAGTCCTATGATCACCGCGCAGACCGACTGGGAAGGAGAACGAAATGGCATTCGCAGAGCTGAAACAGCGCCAGAGCGTCATGTGGGGCAACGGGCCCTACGAGCGCGTCACGAACACGCTCACCGACATCCACGAGCTCGTCGTCGAGCGGGCGGACCCCAAGCCGGGAGTGAAGCTGCTCGACTCGGCGACCGGGACCGGAGCGCTCGCGATCCTCGCGGCGAAGCGCGGAGCCGACGTCGTCGGCATGGATCTTGCTCCCGCGCTGATCGAAACGGCGAAGGAGCGCGCCGCGGAGGAGGGCGTCGACGTCGACTTCGAGGTCGGAGACGCCGAGGAGATGCGCTACGACGACGCCTCGTTCGACGTCGTCACGTCGACGCTCGGCGTGATGTTCGCTCCCGACCACGAGGCCGTCGCCTCCGAGCTCGCGCGCGTCACCAAGCCGGGCGGACGCCTCGTCCTGGCCTGCTGGACGCCAGACGGCGGGCTCGCGCAGATGTTCGGAATGATGCGGCCGTTCCTGCCGACCCCACCGGAAGGTGTCGGCAGCCCGTTCGCGTGGGGCAACGAGGAGCACGTCCGCGGGCTCCTGAGCGACGCGTTCGAGCTCGAGCTCTCGCAGCACGACTCGATCCTGCGCACGAAGGACGGCGAGGAGTACTGGGAGCTCTTCTCGAGCTCGTACGGTCCGACGAAGAGCGCCTACGAGGCGCTCGACGACGAGCGGAAGGAGGAGTTCCACCGGACGTGGGTCGACTTCTTCGAGGCGCGGCGAGAGGGCGACGCGGTCGTCCACCATCGCGAATGGCTGCTCACGGTCGGCACACGCCGCTAGCGGTCAGCGCCACCACGTCTGCGCGACGCCGACGAACCGGAAGCCGAGCTGCGGGTAGAGCAGCTCGCCTTCCGGCGTCGCGTTGAGCGTCGCGACCAGGCAGGCCGCTTCTCGGCCGACCTCGAGCGCCGCGGTCGTGAGCGCACTGCCGATGCCTTGCCGGCGCTCCGACCACGCCACGCCCATGTCGTAGATTCCCGCGACTCCGAGCCGTCCCGTCGTCACGTTCACGATCACGTGCCCCACTGGCTCGTCGCCGCGCCAGGCGGCCACATGCCACACGCGTCGCGGACGCTCGCTTGCGAGCAGTTCGCGGACGGGCGCGACCCCTTCACCGTCCCAGGGCAGACCGGTCGGCTCCCACTTCTCGACTACGTCGACGCGAACGCCAGCTGGTGCGTGGACTGCGGGAGTGGCGCCGATCTCCGCGGCCATCCAATGCGCTTGCCAGCCGCACCGGAACCCGGCCGCGAGTAGCGCGGCGCCGAGATCGGGCGGGCTCGTGGGCAGACGCGACCAGCACGACGCCTCCGGAGTCGAGGTGGCCGCGTCGAGCAGGCGCGGAAGGAGCGCGTCGAGCCGCTCCCGAGAGAGCCTCGGGAATGCGAGCACGGTGCCTGCCGGGGATGCCATCCAGGTCGCGCCGCGCTCACGATGCACCACACCTCCGGCCGCCTCGGCCGTGCGCGCCATCCAGGCGGTTTGGTTCGCCGCGGCCGCGCGCACGAGCACGTCGTCGGATGCACCGCTGGCGAGCATCGCCCGATCGTAGAGGCGGCCGCGATACGGTTCGCCGTCATGCCCGACGTCGTGACCATGGACAAGATCGTCTCGCTCGCTCGTCGGCGCGGGTTCGTCTTCCCGTCGTCCGAGATCTACGGCGGCC
>DASQLF010000011.1:0-13998 GCA_035630135.1 Gaiellaceae bacterium | reverse complement strand
AGTCCGGGGCGATGCGCGCCGCCGCCGTGGCCGACGAGTCCGAGCTCGGCGTCGCCGACGCGCTCGAACAGGTGCGCGCGCAGCCGGACATGGAGGGTCAGGCGCTGGTCGCGCAGGTCTCCACGACCGAGCCGTATGCATTCACCGTAGAGGGCTCGCCACACGTCGCGGTCGTCGACTACGGCGCCAAGCGTTCGATCATGCGCCGGCTCGAGCGTGCAGGTGCTGCGGTGACGGTCGTCCCGCACACGACGTCCGCGGACGAGCTCGCGGCCTTCGACGGCGTCGTGCTCTCGAACGGCCCGGGCGATCCCGAGCCCCTTCGCGACGAGGTCGAGGCCGTCCGCGGCGCGCTCGGCCGCGTGCCGATCCTCGGAATCTGCCTCGGGCACCAGCTCCTCGGGCTCGCGACCGATCACGCCACGTACAAGCTGCCGTTCGGCCACCGCGGCTCGAACCATCCGGTGCTCGAGCGCAAGACGGGCCGTGTGCTCGTCACGAGCCAGAACCACGGGTTCGCGGTTCAGCCGACCGAGGGCTCGGAGGCGACGCACGTGTCGCTGTACGACGGCACCATCGAGGGCTTCGACTTCCCCGAGTTGCGCGCGCGCTCGGTGCAGTTCCACCCCGAGGCGGGGCCAGGCCCGCATGACGCCTGGCCCATTCTCGAGGGCTTCGTCGAAGGACTTCGTCGCTAGATGCCGAGGCGCTCGGACATCGAGTCGATCTGCGTCATCGGCTCCGGCCCGATCGTCATCGGGCAGGCGTGCGAGTTCGACTACTCGGGCTGCCAGGCGCTCAAGGTGCTCCGCGAGGAGGGCTTCCGCACCATCGTCGTCAACTCGAACCCGGCGACGATCATGACCGACCCCGGGTTCGCCGACCGCACCTACATCGAGCCGCTCGACCTCGAGGGCGTCGCCTCGGTGCTGCGGCGCGAGCAACCCGACGCGCTCCTCCCGACGCTCGGCGGGCAGACCGCCCTCAACCTCGCCGTTGCGCTCGAGGAGGATGGCGTGCTCGACTCTCTCGGCGTCGAGCTGATCGGCGCCCCCGTCGACGTGATCCGGCGCGCGGAGGACCGCGAGCTGTTTCGCGAGGCGGTGCAAGCGTGCGGCCTCGAGGTTCCGGCCTCGACCATCGTGACGAGCCTCGACCAGCTCGCCGACCTCGAGACCCCCGCCGTGGTGAGGCCCGCCTTTACGCTCGGCGGCCACGGAGGAGGGTTCGCGGAGGATCGCGCCACGCTCGCGTACCACGTCGAGCGCGGGCTCTGGGAGTCGCCGATCGGTCAGGTGCTCGTCGAGGAGTCGGTGCGCGGGTGGGACGAGTTCGAGCTCGAGGTGATGCGCGACCGCGCGGACAACGTCGTGATCGTCTGCTCGATCGAGAACCTCGACCCGATGGGCGTGCACACGGGTGACTCGGTCACCGTCGCCCCGCAGATGACGCTCTCCGACGAGGCTTACCAGGAGCTCCGCGACGCGGCCGCGGCGATCATCCGAGCCGTCGGCGTCGAGACGGGTGGCTCGAACATCCAATTCGCGCGCAGCCGCGAGACCGGCGAGCTGCGCGTCATCGAGATGAACCCGCGCGTGTCGCGCTCCTCGGCGCTCGCGTCCAAGGCGACGGGGTATCCGATCGCCAAGGTCGCCGCGAAGCTCGCCGTCGGCTACACGCTCGACGAGATCCCGAACGACCTGACGAAGACGACGCCGGCGAGCTTCGAGCCCACGCTCGACTACGTCGTCGTCAAGTTCCCGCGGTTCGCGTTCGAGAAGTTCGCCGGCGCCGACCAGACGCTCGGAACGCAGATGAAGTCGGTGGGGGAGGCGATGGGAATCGGGCGGACGTTCTCGGAAGCGCTCCTCAAGGCCCATGGCTCGCGCGAGCTCGAGCGCGGCGCGCCGACGCCGTGGCCGAGCCTCGCGGACGAGGATCTGCCCGAGGACCTGCATCCCTGGTTCCGTGCCGAGATCGAGAAGGCTCGCGCCGAGCTCGCGAGCGGCGATCTCGCGCGCGCCAAACGCGCGGGCTGGGGGGACGACACGGTCGGCGAGACGATGGGCATCACGGGTGCCGAGGTGCGCCGCCTGCGCCACGAGCAGGGCATCCGGCCGGTCTTCCGCCGGGTGGACTCCTGCGCCGGCGAGGTCGACGCGGCGTCGAACTACTTCTACTCCACCTGGGGCGAGGAGGACGAGTCGCCGCCCGTCGGAGACAAGCCACGCGTCGTCATCCTCGGCTCGGGGCCGAACCGCATCGGCCAGGGCATCGAGTTCGACTACTGCTGCGTCCACGCTGCCCAGACGTTCCGGGCGCTCGGCTACGAGGCGGTCATGGTCAACTGCAACCCCGAGACGGTCTCCACCGACTACGACACCTCGGATCGCCTCTACTTCGAGCCGCTCTCGCCGGAGGAGGTGCTCGCCGTCTGCGACCGCGAGCAGCCCGTCGGGGTCGTCACGCAGTTCGGCGGCCAGACGCCGCTGCGCCTCGCGCGCGCGATCGAGGAGGGCGGCTACTCGATCCTGGGAACGCCGCACGAGGCGATCGACCTCGCGGAAGACCGTGAGCGCTTCGGCAACCTCGCTCACGAGCTCGGGATCCGGTGCCCGCCCTGGGCGATCGTCTCGAACTTGTCCGAGGCGCTCGCCGCCGTCGACGGGATCGGCTACCCGGTGCTCGTCCGTCCCTCCTATGTCCTCGGGGGACGCGCGATGCGCGTCTGCTACGACGCCGAGCAGCTCGAGGCCGCGATGGCGGCGGTCGAGGGCAGCGTGCTCCTCGACCGCTTCGTCGAGAACGCGATCGAGCTCGACGTCGACGCGCTCTGCGACGGCGAGGACGTCTACATCGGCGCCGTCATGCAGCACGTGGAGGAGGCCGGTGTGCATTCGGGCGACTCGGCGTGCGTGTTGCCGGCTCCCTCGCTCACGCTCGCGAACGCGCTGGAGGTGGAGCACGTCGTCAAGCGCCTCGGGCCGGCGCTCGGCGTCGTCGGGATCCTCAACGTCCAGCTCGCGATCGCCGACTCGACCGTCTACGTGCTCGAGGTGAATCCGCGAGCCTCGCGGACGGTGCCGTTCGCGAGCAAGGCCATCGGCGTGAACCTCGTCGATGCGGCCTGCCGCCTCGCCGCGGGCGCGACCCTGCGCGAGCTCGAGCTCCCCGTGCCGCGGCCGACGCGGGTCAGCGTGAAGGCCGCCGTCCTGCCGTTCTCGCGGTTCCCCGGCGCCGATCCCGTGCTCGGTCCGGAGATGCGCTCGACGGGCGAGGTGATGGCAAGCGCAGCGGACCTGCCGACGGCGTTCGCCAAGGCCGAGCGTGCTGCGGGCCGGCCGCTGCCGACGGCAGGCACCGCGTTCCTGTCGGTCCGCGACGAGGACAAGCCGGCGGCCGTCCCGGTGGCAGCAGCGCTCGCGGGCCTCGGCTTCGAGCTCGTCGCGACGGAGGGAACGGCTCGCACGCTGAACGCGGCCGGCCTCTCGGTCGACCTGATCGCGAAGGTCGCAGACGCGGACGACGACGAGGAGACAGTGGTCGACCTCGTGCGCAAGGGGCGCTGCGACCTGGTCGTGAACACGCCTCAGGGAAGCGGCGCGCGCGCCGACGGCTATCGCATCCGCGAGGCGGCGCTCGTAGCGCGCATTCCGTGCATCACGACGATCGCGGGCGCCGCGGCGGCCGTGCACGCCATCGCGAACGCGCGCGCGGAGTCGGCGCTCTCGCTGCAGGAGCGCATCGGGATCGAGGCGTGACCGCATCCGCGCTTGCAGGCGCGCGTCGCGAGCGACTCGCCGTCCTCGGTTGCGAGCCGGTCGGGATCTACTCGCTCCTCCGCCTCGAGCGCGGAGGTCTCGAGGCGGGGACGCCAGGCCAGTTCTTCATGCTCGAGGTGCCGGGGCGCGTGTTGCCACGCCCGATGAGCCTCTGCCTGGCCCCTCCCGGCGAGCTCGGATTCCTCATGGACGCGATCGGCCCGGGGACGCGCGGGCTGTGCGCGCGCGCGCCCGGCGACGCGGTCCACGTCCTCGGCCCGCTCGGCAACGGCTTCGACCTGAGCGTCGAGCGGCCTCTCCTCGTGGGCGGCGGGATCGGCATCGCGCCGTTGCCGTATCTCGCCCAAGCGCTGCCGGGCGCACCCGCGATCCTCGGGTTCCGCAGCGACCGTCACGCCGAGGCGGCATCGCTCGTGCCCGGAGCACAGGTCGTGGTCGAGCCGCGGTTCGTCACCGAGCTTCTTCCCGACGACCCTTGGGACGTGTTGGCCTGCGGGCCGGAACCGATGCTCGAAGCCGTTCGGGCGAAGGTTCCAGACGCGCAGCTGGCGTGGGAGGCCCCGATGGCATGCGGTTACGGCGCCTGTTACGGCTGCGTCGTGGAGCGCGACGGCCACTACGTACGCCTGTGCGTGGAAGGCCCCGTCCTCAGAGACGCGGCGTGACCCCGATCCTCAACGCCTCGGGCTGTCTCGACGCGCTGACCGCGCCCGAGGTCGCGCGAGCCCTCGACGCCTTCGTCTCGAAGACGGTGACGCCCGAGCCGCGCGAGGGCAACCCGCCGCCGCGGATCGCCGAGACCGAGGGGGGCATGCTGAACTCGATCGGCCTGCAGAACCCGGGCATCGACGCGTTCCTGGTGGAGAATCTGCCGCGGCTTGCCGCCCTCGGCGTGCCGATCTGGGTCTCGGTGGGCGGGTTCTCGGCGCGCGACTACGCCGAGACGTGTGCGCGCCTCGACGAGAGGACCGAGGTGAACACGATCGAGCTCAATCTCTCCTGCCCGAACGTCGAGGAGGCACCCGAGACCGCCGCCGAGCTCGTCGAGGCGGCTCGCGCCGCGACCGACAAGACGCTGTACGCGAAGCTCTCTCCGGCGACGTGGAACGTGGCCGAGTCAGCCCGTGCGGTCGCCGCGGCAGGAGCCGACGGGCTCTCCCTCGTCAACACGATCCGTGGCCTCGCCGTCGATCGACGGACGGGGCGACCGACGCTCGCACGCGGTTCCGGCGGGTACTCGGGACCTGCGCTCAAGCCGATCGCCCTGGCGTGCGTACACGCCTGCGCGGAGGCCGTCGAGCTCCCGATCGTGGGGATGGGCGGCATCGCGACCGGCAGCGACGTGCACGACTTCACGGCTGTCGGAGCGACAGCCGTGGCCCTCGGAACGATCCTCTTCTCGGATCCGTGGGCACCTCGGCGGGTGCGAGCAGAGCTCCGTGAAACGCCTCCGGCCAAAAACCGTATTCAGGTCAGCAAACGCTAAAAGTCCTGCAAATGGCCATAAACGGTTCTGCTTGACCCGGAGGGGGAGATTGGTAGACTCGTCCGGCTCATGGTCACGACGAAGTCGCACGCACAGGCGCCCGCGCGCTCCCTCGACCAGAGGATGGAGGCGCTCCAGCGAGCGAACGACGTCCGCGTCCGCCGCGCGCAGCTCAAGCGCGACCTCAAGGCGGGCAGGGAGAGCATCGAGACGATCCTGCTGACGCCACCCGAATGGGTCGAGACCGCGAAGGTGTTCGACATGCTCATGGCGGTTCCCAAGTTCGGCCGGGTCAAGGCCGCGCGGCTTCTGAACCAGTGCCGGATCAGCCAGTCGAAGACCGTGGGCGGCCTCTCCGAGCGCCAGCGCACCGAGCTGGTCGACCTCTTCAACCACCGCTGACAGGCGGCGTAGTGCCGTCGAGGCCCGTCTTCGTCGTCACGGGCCCGTCGGGAGCGGGGAAGGGGACGCTCATAAAGGGCCTCGTCGAGCGCGTGTCGGGCCTCGAAGTCGCCGTCTCGGCCACGACACGGCCGCAGCGCCCGACCGAGGCGGACGGGCACGACTACTGGTTCCTGTCCGACGACGAGTTCACGAGGCGCGTCGACGCGGGCGACTTCCTCGAGTGGGTGCCGTACGTCTCGGGTCGCCGCTACGGCACACTGCGCTCCGAGATCGACCGGATCGCGGCCGAGGACTCGGTCTGTGTGCTCGAGCTCGAGCTCGAAGGGGCGCTCCGCGTGCAGGAGGAGGTCCCGGGAAGTGTGACGATCTTCATCGCGGCGGACGTCGACGAGCTCGAGCGGCGCTTGCGGGAGCGCGCGACGGAGAGCACGGGCGAGATCGGCGAGCGGATCGAGCTCGCGCGTGAGCAGCTCGAGCGCGCGCACGAGTTCCGCTACACCGTGCGAAACGACGACGTCGAGCGCGCCACCGCGGCCCTGGCGGCGATTGTCGAGTGTGAGTTGGCGCGAGCCGCTACCATGGCGCGTCCATGATCTATCCAAGACTCGACGATCTGCTCTCCGAAGTCGACGGCTCGCGCTACGCGCTCGTGCTCGTCGCGGCGAAGCGGGCCCGGCAGATCAACAACTACCACCACCAGCTGGGTGAAGGCATCGGCTTCGAAGAGGCGCCGCCGCCGCTCATCGAGTCCCGCTCGAAGAACTACCTGACGATGGCGATGGAAGAGATCGCGAGCGGGAAGATCAGGCACCTGAGCCCGACCGGCTAGCGAGGCCCGTGGCACGCGTCCTGCTCGGAGTGACCGGGGGGATCGCGGCCTACAAGGCCTGCACGCTCGTTCGTCTGCTCGTACGTGCCGGGCACGAGGTGGAGCCTGTCCTCACCGCCGGCGCGGAGCGCTTCGTCGCGCGTGAGACCTTCATCGCCCTTGCCCGGCGAGCGCCGACAGAGGATCCGTATCCGCACCTGGCGCGCTTCGACCTGCTCGTCGTGGCTCCGCTTACTGCGAACACCCTCGCCCGCATGGCGCACGGGCTCGCCGACGACGTCCTGACCGAGGCCGCGCTGGCCCACGACGGCCCGACCCTCGTCGCGCCGGCGATGAACACGCGCATGTGGCTCCATCCCGCGACGCAGGAGAACGTCGCCACGCTTCGCGCTCGGGGCGTCGAGCTTGTCGGACCTGCTGACGGAGAGCTGGCCGAGGGCGAGGAGGGAGTCGGGCGCATGGCCGAGCCGGAGGAAGTCTTCGAGCGGGTCCAGTCGCTGCTGGTCTCGGCCGACGGGCCGCTGCGAGGCAAGCGCGTCCTCGTGTCCGCGGGCGGCACCCGCGAGCCCCTCGACTCGGTTCGCTATGTAGGAAACCGCTCGTCGGGGCGCATGGGAGTCGCCCTCGCCGAGGAGGCGAGAGCGCGCGGGGCCGACGTCACGCTGCTCGCGGCGAACCTCGCGATCGCAGCACCGGCGGGCGTCCGGGTCGTCGAGACGCCGACGGCGGCGGATCTCGAGCGCGAGGCGCTCGCCCGAGGCGACGCCGATGTCGTTGTGATGGCCGCTGCCGTGGCCGACTATCGCGCGGCGACGCCGCCGGCGACGAAGCGCCCGAAGGACGGTTCTGCATGGCACGTCGAGCTCGAGCCGACGACCGACGTGCTCTCCGCGCTCGGAGCGGGCCGAAGGCCCGGTCAGGTGCTCGTCGGGTTCGCCGCGGACGAAGGTGACGCCGGTCTCGAGCGGGCACGAGAGAAGAGAAAGGCGAAGAACGCCGATCTGTTCGTCTACAACGACGTCTCCCGCGCCGACATCGGCTTCGAAGCGCACGAGAACGAGGTCGTCGTGCTCTCGGCGAACGGGGATCGAGCCGTCGAGAAGGCGCCCAAGCGCGCCATTGCGGCGGCTGTGCTCGACGAGGTGGAGCGGCTACTCTCGGCTCCATGACGGACACCGCTCGCGCGGACGGGCCTGTCGGATCGCGGTCTGCGGCCGGAGTGGTCGAGCGCGTGGTGGAGAACCTCGGTCGCGCCGTTCGCGCACCGCGCGAAACGCTCGAGCTCTGTGTCCTCTGCATCCTCGCCGAGGGCCACCTGATCATCGAGGACTTCCCGGGCGTCGGGAAGACGGTGCTCGCGAAGTCCGTCGCCCGCTCCCTCCATCTCTCGTTCTCGCGGCTGCAGTTCACACCGGATCTGCTGCCGACGGACGTCACCGGCGTGAACGTCTACAACCAGCAGCAGGGCGAGTTCGAGTTCAGGCCCGGCCCGGTCTTCGCCAACGTGCTGCTCGTCGACGAGATCAACCGCGCCTCGCCGAAGACGCAGTCGGCGCTGCTCGAGGCCATGCAGGAGGCGCAGGTGACGATCGACGGCGTCACGTACCCGCTCGAGCAGCCCTTCTTCGTCGTCGCGACGCAGAATCCGATCGAGTACGAGGGCACGTATCCGTTGCCGGAGGCGCAGCTCGACCGGTTCACAGCCCGCCTCGCGCTCGGGTACCCGCCCTTCGCCGAGGAGGCGAGCATGCTCGCCGAGCAGACGACCGCTCCGCCTCTCGACGACCTGCGTGCGGTCGCCGACCGCGACGACCTCGTTTCGGCGATCGACGCGGCGCGCGCGGTCTACGTCGAGGAGAGCGTGGGGGAGTACGTCGTCTCGATCATCCGGCACACGCGTGAGAGCAGCATGCTCGCGCTCGGTGCGAGCCCGCGGGCCGGAATCGCGCTGCTGCGGACGGCGAAGGCGCGCGCAGCCGCGCATGGGCGCGACTACGTCGTACCGGAGGACGTCCAGGCCGTGGCGGGAGTCGTGCTCGCGCATCGCGTGATCCTTGCGCCGGAAGCCCGTGCATCGGGTACGCGCGGGGAGGACGCCGTCGAGCGCGCGCTGGCCGAGGTTCCGTCCCCGCGATGACGCCTCGCCGAGGCGCCCTTGCCCTCGGCGCGGTCGCGCTTGTCGCCGCGCTCGCCACCGGCTCGCGCGCAATCGGCGTCGTCGGCGTCGGATTCCTCTTTGCGGGGGCCTTGACGTGGCTGTGGGCATGGTTGGTCGACGCACCCGTCGCCGTCACGCAGACGATCACGCCGTCGCCCGCGGTCGAGGGGGATCGCGTCCGTGTCGAGATCGAAGCAGCTCGCACTTCGCGCGTCCCACTGGGCTCGATGTCGCTCCGCGTTTCCGGGGGTCGGCTCGGAGAGCGCAGCTGCAGGCTGCGGTCGCGGGGGCGGGTCGCCATGGGCTCTCTCGACCTGGGTCGGCTGCCGCGTGGCGTGTTCTCGCTGTCCGGCACCGAGCTGGCGCTCGGCGACCTGCTCGGTCTCGTCACGGTGAGGCCGCGTGTGGCTTGCGACGCTCAGACGATCGTCGTCCGGCCGCGGCTGAGTGCTCTCGACGGTCTCTTCTCGGATGCCGGGCGCGCCGCCGGCGACGGCCGCCGGATCCTGCTCCGTCGATCCGCCGGGTTCGACTTTCACTCGGTCCGCCAGTACGAGCAGGGCGAGTCGCTGCGACGGGTGCACTGGCCCACGAGCGCGAGACGCGGTCAGCTGATGGTGAAGGAGCTCGAGGACACGGCCCACGACGGCGTCGTGGTCCTGCTCGACTGCGATCCACGCTGTGCGGTCGGCGAGCCCGCGAGCTCGAGCTTCGACGCGGCCGTTCGGGCGGCAGGCTCGATCCTGCAGGCGCACGCGACGCGGGGGCGGATGGCGACTCTCGTCTCGACCGGACGCAGTCGTGCGGTCGCCCCGGTGCGCTCGGCGGGCGACCTCGACGGAGCAGTCGGACACCTTGCCGCCGCCGAGCCCGATGCGCTCGACGGGCTCGGACGCTTCCTCGCGGGCGACCACGCCTGGCTCGCGAGCGGCGAGCTCGCGATCGTGACGGCCACGACCGATCCCGCGGCGTTCGCGCAGGTGCTGGCGGTGGCGACGCGCCGGCTCGTCTCCGTCGTCTGGGTCGACGCCGCCAGCCACACGGGACGGCCGACGCGCGCCGAGCCCGGACTTCTCAGATTGGCTGCGCACGGCATCCCGACCGCCCTCGTCCGCGAGGGCGACGACCTCGCCGTCGTACTGTCGGCGCCCACGCTGCAGGCGGTGGCGCGTGGCTAGGACGATTCTCGCGGCGCTCCTGCCGGCGATCGGGATCGCGGCGGCGTGGTTGAGCCTCGAGCGGACGCCGCAGGCTCTCGACGGGCTGGTCGTGGCCGCGCTCGCTCTCGTGCCAGCCGTCGTTCCGCTCGGTGCCCGCCGGATCTGCGCCTGCGTCGCTGCTGCCTTCGGCGCCGCATGGATCGCGTTCGGCACCCAGCCGTGGGAGCTCCTTCCCTTCCGCGACGAGCGCGTGCTCGGGCCGGTCTTGCGCGACGCCGCGAACGGGATCGTCGACTTCTACGCGGTGTTCCTCCCCTTCGAGGCCGCTCCGAACCCCGAGATGCACTCGCTCGTGCTCTGCGCCGTGTTCGGCTTCGTCCTCGCGACCGGGCTCATGGTCTCTGCGCGCCGCCCGCTCGCGGCGGCCGGTGTCACCGTCGCCGGCATCGGCTGGCCGGCGACGCTGCTCGGTGGACAGGCGGTCGTCGTGGGAGCACTCGCCCTCGCCGCGGCGCTCGCGATACCGCTCGTCCTCCGCGCGACCTCGACTCGAACGGTGCTGGCCGGGGTGGTCATCGCGACGCTGGTGGTCGCGGGAGCCGCCGGAACGTCCTCGGCGACCACGCTCGGTGCGGACGCGGCCCTCGACTGGGAGACCTGGGACATTCGCGGAGAGCAGAGGGAGGCGAGCGACGTCCGCGTGATCTGGGACTCGAACTACGAGGGCATTTCGTTCCCGAACGAGAAGACCGTCGTCCTTCGGGTCGCGGGGCCTGCCACCTCGAACTACTGGCGAACGACCACGCTCGATCAGTTCGCGGACGATCGCTGGCGGCAGAACCTCTACTGGCTGGAGCAGGTCGACCACGACGCCCGCGAGCTGCAGCGACCGCAGCTCCTCCCGACGCGGGCGGAGCGCCCCGAGCTCTGGCTCGAGCAGCGAGTCGAGGTCGAGGCTCTCGTCGACGACCATCTCGCCGCGGCCGGAACTCCCGTTGCGCTCGACGCTCGCCGGCTCGGGACGGTGTTCGTCCTGTCCGGCGGTGTGCTGCGTGCCGAGAAGCCCATCGGTCAGGGGGAGAGCTATCGCATCTGGAGCTATGCGCCGGATCCCGCTCCGAGAACGCTCGCCCGCACTCCCGTGCGCTACCCGCCGGCGGCCGCACGCTTCCTCGATGTCGACGGGCGGATCTTCCCCGAGTTCGGCAGCGAAGGGCGCGAGCGGGCGGTGGCGCGACTGTTCGCCGATCCCTCGTACGCGGCGTTCCGACGGCATCGAGCGATGTACGACGTCGCCCGGCGCGTCGCCGGCGACGCGAGCTCGCCGTACGCCGCGGTTCTCGCGCTCGAGTCCTGGTTCCGCCAGACGGGTGGCTTCCGCTACGACGAGTCGCCACCGCGGACGCAGGGCCTGCCGCCGCTCGTCGCGTTCGTCACCCGGGCGAAGGCCGGGTACTGCCAGCACTTCGCGGGCGCGATGGCGGCCATGCTCCGGATGTTGGGGGTGCCCGCACGGGTCGCCGTCGGCTTCACGAGCGGGGTCCGGGACGACGGCGAGTGGGTGGTGACGGACCACGACGCGCACGCCTGGGTCGAGGTGTGGTTCGCGGGCATCGGCTGGGTGCCGTTCGACCCGACACCGGGCCGAGGAACGCTCGGCGGTGAGTACACGTTCGCGTCGGGCTCCGAGGCCGCTGTTGCCGCGCTGCGCCGCGGCGAGTTGCGTCGCACCGCTCCGGACGACCCGACGCGCGTTCCCGACGCAGGTGACCTGGCAGGGGACGCCAGCTCCGCGGCGGCCGACAGGACGCCGTCGCTCGTCGGCATCGCGCTCGTGCTCGCGGCGGCCTGGGTCGTCCTCCTCGGGCTGGGGAAGGTCGTGCTCAGGCGCGCGCGCTACCTCTCGCGCGACCCGCGCCGGCTGGCGACCGCGAGTAGGCGCGAGCTGGAGGACTTCCTGCGCGACCAGGGTGCCGAAGTGCCGGCGAACGCGACGCTTGCGACCCTGCAGCGCGCGGTGCAGCGTGAGCTCGGCCTCGACGCCCGGCCGTTCGCCGTCGCGGCAGCGCAGGCGCGCTTTGGGCCTCCGGGCTCGGTCGAGGCGGGTGCTTCGCGCGCGAGGCAAGAGGCGCGAGGCCTCCTCCGTGCCGCACGGCGCGACCTCTCCGTGTGGGCTCGGTTCCGCGGGCTGGTCTCGCTCCGCTCGCTCCGAACGGCACAGAGCTCGTGAGCGAGACCTACGACCTCTTCCAGCTCGGCCGAAGCCACCTTCGCAGCGGCCGCCCGGCGCAGGCGACGGTGTCGCTCGAGAAGGCGAAGCGCGCGGAGCCGACTTCCCGCTCGATCCGCGAGGCGCTCGGGATCGCGTACTTCCGGATCGGCCGCTGGCAGGAGGCCGAGGCCGAGTTCCGGGCGCTCGTCGAGCTCGACCCCTCCGACGAGTTCGCCCACTACGCACTCGGCCGCGCGTTGGTGAACCAGGGACGGCGCGAGGAAGCGGTACCGCACATCAAGCTCGGACGCGCCCTGCGCCCCCGTCCGCCTGCCGATGGTCTCGACTAGCGGTTGAAGGCGGTCGTCCAGCGGGTCCGTGAGGCGTCCGTGACGGTCGACGGCGACGTCGTCTCGCGCATCGGCGCGGGACTCGTGGTGCTCCTCGGTGTCGCGGACGGCGACACGGAGGGCCACGCTGCGCAGCTCGCGGGCAAGGTCGCGCGCCTGCGCATCTTCGAGAACGCGGAGGGGCGCCTCGACAGATCGCTCGTCGACGTCGGCGGGGAGGCTCTCGTCGTCAGCCAGTTCACGCTGCTTGCCGATACGCGCAAGGGAAACAGGCCGAGCTTCACGAGCGCCGCTCGCCCAGAGGTCGCGGAGCCTCTCTACGAGAGCTTCTGCCACGTCCTCGAAGCTGAGGGCCTGCGGGTCTCGCGCGGCACCTTCGGAGCACGAATGCGCGTCGCACTCGTCAACGACGGGCCAGTGACGATTCCGCTCGAGGCGTAGTCGAAACGGCGGCACGCGCTGCTATCCTGGCCGCACCACATTTCACCGGCTTCACGAAATGGGCGCGTCGCGCCCATTTTTGTTGAGGGGGCGGATTTTGACCACGACCTTCGCACGAGAGCGCACGCTGCAGGACGAGATCGCACCCGCGGTCGAGGCACGCGTGCCCGGGGTCGAGGTGCTCGCGGTCGAGCTGCCCGCGACGAGCCGGTTCCGCGTCTACATCGACCATCCCGAGGGCGTCGACCACGCGCTCTGCGAGCGCGTCGCGCGTGTCCTCGACCCGTATCGCTCCGAGTACACGATCGAGGTCTCGTCGCCGGGGACGGATCGCCCGCTCCGCAAGCCCGAGCACTTCGCGGGCGCGGTCGGGGAGCGCGTGTCGGTACGCACGGAGACCCGGAAGAACCGACATCGCGGTGTCCTCGTCGAGGCCGGCGACGACGCCATCACGCTGCAGACCGGCGACGCCGGTGAGACTCGCATCCCGTACGACGCCATCGTGCGGGCCAATCTGATCGACGAAGGGTTGACCACATGAGCCAGGAGATCATCGAGGGCATCCAGGCGATCGAGAAGGAGAAGGGCATCGAGGAAGGCGTGCTCATCACCGCTCTCGAGGACGCGCTGCGTGCCGCCTACAAGAAGACGCCCGGCGCGACGCGTCACGCCGAGGTGAAGCTCGACGGCGTCGGCGAGTTCCGGGTCTTCGGGATCGAGATCCCGGAGGACATCGAGTCCCGTCTCGTCGAGGAAGCGCGCGAGGCGCGCATCACCGAGCTCGAGCAGCTCGAGGAGGAGACCGGCGAGCGCCAGCACACCCTCATCACCGACGAGGATCTCGAGCTCGACTGGTCGCAGGTACCGCCCGAGCAGATCCAGCGCACGGACGTGACGCCGGACAACTTCGGCCGCATCGCCGCACAGACCGCGAAGCAGGTCATCCAGCAGCGGATCCGCGAGGCGGAGCGCGCGATCATGTACGAGGAGTACGTCGACCGGCAGGGCGAGGTCGTGACCGGCATCGTCCAGCAGGCGGGCGACCGCAACAACGTCCTCGTGGACCTCGGCCGCGTCGAGTCGCTGCTGCCGCGCTCCGAGCAGGTCGACGGCGAGCGCTACGAGCAGGGAAGCCGCATCAAGGCCGTCATCGCCGAGGTGCGCTCCGGGACGAA
>DASQLF010000010.1:0-6442 GCA_035630135.1 Gaiellaceae bacterium | reverse complement strand
GTGCGCGGAACGATCTCGCACATCGATCTGCGTGAGGTGCGTCTCGACCAGCCGATCCACGCAACGGTGACGGTCCAGCTCGTCGGCGAGCCCGAGGGCGCAAAGACGGGCGGGATGCTCTCGCTCGTTGCGCGCGAGCTCCAGGTCGAAGCGTTGCCAGGCGACGTGCCCGAGCACATCGACGTCGACGTCACGCGGATGGAGATCGGCGACGTTCTGCGCCTGGCGGATATCCCCGCGATCGACAAGGTCACGCTCCTCGACGATCCCCATGAGACCGTCATCGCGACCGTCTCCGTGCCTCGCGGCTTCGCGGAGCTCGAGGAGGCCGACGCGGCGGAGGCCGAGGCGGCCGCAGCTGAGGCCGAGGGCGAGGGCGCCGAGGGTGACGAGGAAGCCGCGGACGAGTCGGCCGAGGCCGACGAGAGCTCCGACTCCGAGGAGTAGTCGTGCGACTCTTCCGTCGAGGCGAGAGTGCCTCGACGCTCGATCTGCTCGTCGCGGGCCTCGGGAATCCCGGAAAGCGACACGAGCGAGATCGCCACAACGTCGGCTGGATGGTCGTCGACGAGCTCGCGCAGCGCGGTGCTGTCTCCTTCAAGTCGAAGTTCAACGGCCGTCTCGGTGAGACGCGCGTCGACGATCACCGGCTCGCGCTTCTGAAGCCGGAGACCTTCATGAACGATTCGGGCAGGTCTATCGCCGCGGCGGCCCGCTTCTACAAGGTTCCGGCCGACTGCGTTCTCGTGGTTCACGACGAGGTCGATCTCGAGCATGGCCGGCTGCAGGCACGTGCCGGCGGTGGCCTCGCGGGGCACAACGGACTTCGCTCGATCTCGCAGATGCTCGGCGGGCCCGGGTTCCTCCGTCTCCGCGTCGGAGTCGGACGGCCCGAGCGCGGAGATCCCAGGGACGTGGCCGACTACGTGCTGTCGCCCTTCGACCCGCACGACGATCCCGACGCGCTCGTCCGGCGAGCCGCAGACGCGGTCGAGGTGATGGTCCGCGACGGCCTCGACGAGGCCCAGCGCCTGTTCAACTGAGCGCGCGCATCGGCCCGGCGAAGCGCGTCGCAGGCGGTCGCCGGAAACCGTGGATTGTTCTGCGAAATCTCGGCACGCGGTTGTGACCCACACGTGAGCTGAGCTCGGGTACGGTCGTAGAAGGGACACGGGAGTGCCCCTGGGGGCATTTCCGGGTCTTCTGTCCTGGGGACTGCGAGCTATTGAACCGCCGCTGCTGGCGGTCCTGTCGCGCAGGTACCGGACGCTACGATCGCTGTGCGGGACGCCGTTCCCGCCAGCCGCATGGACCCGACACCCACACCCCTCGCCGCACTGGTCGTGGAGCTCGCCGCGAGCGAGCGCTTTCGCGCGTTCGCCGAGGCGTTCCCGGCCGACGCGCGTGTGTCCGAGCCTGCGCTCCCACTCGTGTTGGCGACGCTGCACGCGACGCTCGAGCGGCCGCTCACGTGCCTGCTTGCAGAGGACGAGGAGGCCCGCGACGTCGCGGAGGCGATTGGTTGGTATGTCGATCCGGAGCGCGTCGCGCTGCTTCCGAGCCGCGGGGTGGCCGTCACGTCCGGCCTCGAGCCGCCGGCGCATCTCGTCGGCGAGCGGGCCAGGGCGCTCGAGGTGCTCGCGGCGGGTGGAATCGTTTGCGTCTCGGCGCGCGCGCTCGCCGAGGGCATGCCGCCCGAGGGAGTGCGACCGGAGATCATCCGGCTCGCGTCCAAGGACGATCGCGACCTCGACACGCTCGTGGAGGAGCTCGCGCTCGCCGGCTACGAACGCGTCGAGCGCGTCGAGGAGCGCGGGCAGATCGCGGTGCGCGGCGGGCTTGTGGACGTGTTCCCGAGCACGGGGCGAGAGCCGCTTCGAGTGGAGTTCTTCGGGGACGAGATCGAGGGAGTGCGCGCCTTCTCGCCGTTCACCCAGCGGGCGCTCCATGCCGTTTCCGACGCTGTCGTCTACCCGGCACGGGAGCGTGTTCCCGACGCGGAAGCCGACTTCGACGAGAGCGACGACGAGCGTGTCCCGCTTCTCGAAGGCTCGCCGGATCTCGTCTGGCAGGTCGACGATGCCGTGAGCCTCTGGGACGAGGAGGCGCTCGCGCATCCGAGCCTGGACGGGGCGGCACGCCTGGACGCGCTCCCGCGCTCCCAGCCGCACGTCTTCGAGGCACAGCGGCCCGCGATTGCAGCCCGTGGGCTCGCCGAGGCCGAAAACGAGCTCACCGGCATGGTGCGACAGGGGCGGCGCGTCGTCGTGACCTTCCCGCACGGGGGCGAAGCGCTCCGTACGCAGCGTCTACTCCGCCGGGTCGACGTGAGCGTCGAGACGGCCGTGACCGAGCTGAGCCAGGATCCCTCGCTCACATTCGTCGTCAGTCCGGCTCGCCGCGGATTCGTCTGGCGCGACCTCGGGATCGCGGTCCTCCCGGACACGCAGGTGTTCCGCAAGCGCCCGCCACGAGCCGATGCACGGCTCGGGCGCGCGCTCCAATCCTTCGCCGACCTCCGCCTCGGCGACTTCGTCGTGCACGAGGATCACGGGGTCGGGAAATTGCTCGGCTTCGAGACGAAGGACGTCGCAGGCGTCACGCGCGACTACCTCTTCCTCGCGTTCAAGGGGGACGACCGCCTGTACGTCCCGCACGAGCAGATCGGCAAGGTCTCGCGCTACATCGGGGCAGACGCGAAGGCACCCGGGCTGTCCAAGCTCGGCGGGAAGGCGTGGCAAAACCTCAAGAGCCGCGCTCGCGCGTCCGTACGTGAGCTCGCCGGCGAACTGCTGGCACTGTATGCGCGCAGGCGCCAGGCGCCCGGCCAGGCCCTCGATCTGACCAACGACTGGCTCGAGCGGCTCGAGAGCTCGTTCCCCTACCGCGAGACCGAGGATCAGCTGCAGGCCATCGAGGCCGTCAAGGAGGATCTCGAGGACGGCCGCCCGATGGATCGGCTCGTCTGCGGAGACGTGGGCTTCGGCAAGACGGAGGTGGCGGTCCGTGCGGCGTTCGCCGTCGCGCTCAACAATCGCCAGTCGCTGGTGCTCTGCCCGACCACGATCCTCGCCGAGCAGCACTGGAACACCTTCCGCGAGCGCTATCGGGACTTTCCGGTTCGTGTGGAGATGGTTTCGCGCTTCCGCTCGCGGGCCGACCAGAAGCGGGTTCTGCAGGAGTTCCAGGAAGGCAAGGTCGACGTCCTCATCGGGACGCACCGCGTCCTTTCGCGCGACGTCATCCCGAAGAACCTCGGGCTGGTCGTCCTCGACGAGGAACAGCGGTTCGGCGTCGCGCAGAAGGAGCTCCTGCGCTCGCTGCGGATCGAGGTGGACGTCCTCGCCCTCTCCGCGACTCCGATTCCCCGCACGCTGCACATGTCGCTCTCCGGCCTCCGCGACATCTCGATCATCGAGACGCCGCCGAGCGGGCGGCGCCCAGTGCGAACGACGGTGGGCGAGTACGACGAGGAGCTGATCAAGACCGCCCTCGAGCGCGAGCACGAACGCGGAGGGCAGGCGTTCTACCTCCACAACCGGGTCGAATCGATTGACGAGGTGCGGCAGAAGCTCGAGGAGCTGTGCCCGGGCCTGCGGTTCCTCGTCGCGCACGGGCAGATGTCCGAGCGGGAGCTCGAGGAGCGCATGCACTCGTTCCTGGCCGGGGACGCGGACGTGCTCGTCTCGACGACGATCATCGAGTCCGGGATCGACATCCCTCAGGCGAACACGCTGATCGTCGAGCGGGCTGACGCCCTCGGCCTCGCGCAGCTGTACCAGATCCGCGGCCGGGTGGGACGCTCCGACGTGCTCGCCTACGCGTACCTCTTCTATCCGGACGCCTCGGAGCTCACGCCGGAGGCGCGGGCGCGCCTGTCGACGCTCGCCGACCACACCGAGCTCGGCGCCGGCTTTCAGATCGCCATGCGCGACCTCGAGATTCGCGGCGCCGGCGACCTGCTCGGCCCCGAGCAGTCGGGCCACGTCGCGGCTCTCGGATTCGAGCTGTACGTGGAGATGCTCGACGAGGCGGTCGCCGAGCTGACCGGGCGGCAGCGCACGGCGGCGCGCCCGGTGCGGGTCGACGCGCGGGTCGACGCCTACGTGCCCGCGTCGTACATCGCCGCCGAGGCGCTCAAGATCGACCTGCACCGTCGGATCGCGCTGACCGAGGACGAGGACGAGCTGCGTGAGCTGCACGCCGTGACCGAGGATCGCTACGGGCCGATTCCCGAGCCCGTCGAGAACCTCTTCGCGATCCAGGAGGCGAAGCTCAAGCTCGCACGGCTCGGTGCCGACTACCTCGTGTTCCGAGGCGGCCGCGTGACCGTCGGTCCGCTCGCTCTCGGGTCGGCCGAGGTACGGACGCTCGTGGGCACGGCGCCGACCGTCATCTACTCGACCTCGAAGCGTGAGGTATCGCTCCGCGTGGAGACCCTCTCGGAGGCGCTCGAGCTGCCCGATGCTATCGTCCAGGCCCGCGCCGCCTAGTCGCGGCGAGTGCACGCGGCGAACCGTTTCCCCGCGCACCTCGAACAGTCCCGCAACCCTTGCCTAACACCCCCTTGGCTATAAGACACGGGCGCTCATGACCCTGGCACGCATCACACTCGGCACGCTCCTTGCTGCGCTGGCACTGGCCGCCTCGGCGTGTGGCGGCGACGACTCCGGGAGCGTCCCGTCCGGCTCGATCGCCGTCGTCGACGGCACGGAGATCGCGAAAGAGGATCTCGACGAGCTGATCGCACAGGCCAAGAAGGGCTACGAGTCTCAGAAGCAGGAGTTCCCGAAGGCCGGGAGCCCCGAGTACCAGAGCATCCAGACGCAGTACGTCGCATACCTCGTCGAGCTGGAGCAGTTCCGTCAGGCCGCCGACGAGCTCGGCGTGTCCGTCACCGACAAGGACGTCGACGAGGCGGAGCAGGAGCTCATCAAGAGTCGCTTCGACGGCAAGCGCGCCGCGTACGAGAAGGCGCTCGAGGCACAGGGGTTCACCGCCGAGCAGTACCGCGAGAAGGCGCTCGAGGTCTCGGCTCTCTCCAAGAGGATCTTCGACGACGTCACGAAGGGCGTGAAGGTCACCGAGCCCGAGATCCTCGCGTACTACACCCAGAACCAGTCGCAGTACGGCACGCCCGAGTCGCGAGACGTGCGGCACATCCTGATCGCCGACAAAGGAAGCGACGGCAAGGTCGACTTCGCGGCGAGCAAGGCCAAGGCCGACGACGTCTACGCGCAGCTCGAGGGCGGCGCGGACTTCGCGGCGCTCGCGAAGTCCAACTCGGCCGATCCGGGAAGCAAGGACTCGGGCGGCAAGCTCACGATCTCGCGCGGCCAGACCGTTCCCGAGTTCGACAAGGTCTCGTTCGAGCTCGACAAGGGCGAGCTGTCGCAGCCCGTCAAGACCGAGTACGGCTACCACGTCATCGAGGCCGTCTCGGACATCCGGGAGGCGTCGACCACGCCGATCGAGAAGGTGCGCGCGACGATTCGCGCGACGCTCCTGCAGCAGAAGCGGAACGACGAGATGCAGGCGTGGGTCGAGGAGCTGAAGGCAGGCTACGAGGGCAAGGTCAGCTACGCGGCCGGCTACGAGCCGCCGGAGCTTCCCGAAGCTCCCACCGAGACCACCCAGTAGCGTCTCCGGCATGAGCCTCTCCGAGGCGCTCGTCGATCTCCAGGACCTCACGCGGCATCTGCGCCGCGAGTGCCCGTGGGATCGCGAGCAGACGGCGGTCACGATCGTGCCGCACACCCTCGAGGAGGCCTACGAGGTCGCCGACGCGGCCCTCGCGCACGACGCGGAGGCGCTCCACGGTGAGCTCGGAGACCTTCTCTTCCAGGTCTACTTCCTCTCGCTCCTGCTCGAGGAGCGAGGCGAGGGCGACCTCGAGTCGGTCGCCCGAGACGTGTACGCAAAGCTCGTGCGCCGCCATCCGCACGTCTTCGGTGACGCGGACGCGCGCACGCCCGGCCGCGTGCGCGAGCGCTGGGAGGCGCTCAAGACCGAGCAGGAGGGGCGCGAGGGGATCTTCCACGACGTGCCCGAAGCGCTTCCGGCGCTTCTGCAGGCGCGCAAGGTGCAGCGCCGCGCGGCCGCCGTCGGCTACGACTGGCCCGATCTCGAAGGGCCGCTCGCGAAGATCCACGAGGAGCTGGCGGAGCTCGAGGACGAGACGGCGCGTGCGGGAGCGCCGGCACCCGAGACCGAGCCCGACGCGGCCGTCTTCCACGAGCTCGGCGACCTGCTCTTCACCGTCGTCAACGTCGCCCGCCGGCTCAACGTCGATCCAGAGCTCGCGCTCCGGGCGACCACGCGGCGCTTCACCCAGCGGGTCGAAGCCGCGGCCGCCATCGCCGAGTCGGAGGGAGAGGACTGGCGCCGGCTCGAGCTCGACGCGCAGGACGCCTACTACGAACGCGCGAAGGAGACGCTCGCA
>DASQLF010000009.1:0-16632 GCA_035630135.1 Gaiellaceae bacterium | reverse complement strand
CGCGACGGTTTCGCGTACTTCATGCAGCACGGGACGAGGAGCGAGGTGTTCACGTTCGAGGGGACGTCGCTCACGTCCTCCACCAGGGTCAACGAGAAGGACCTGCGCGTCACCGACAACGGCGACGGCACGGTGACGGTGCTCATCCTCGCCACCGGCAACTCCGTGCTCTACGGCCCGAACGGCACGGCGATCGCGAGGCAGCCGGGGCAGATCCGGTTCGAGCTCGTCATCGACGACGGCGGCACGCCGACCGACGGAAGCGACGACGAGGTGCTGAGCTTCGAGGTCGTCAAGGGGTCGACCGGCCGCAGTGACGACTTCTGCGAGGCGGCACTTCCCGCGTTCGGGATCGAGGCATCCCGATGAGCCGCGGCGGTCTCGCTCTCGTCACGGCCATCGCAGCTCTAAGTCGTGGGGCAGAAAGGCCGGGATCGCGGCGCTCGTCTGCCCGCCCGCCTATCTACCCGGGGATTCCAGAACTCGAGATTCCGCCGATGACCATCGAGGCGGTGATCCACCCGCTTCCAGGCAGCTAGGTAGCCGGCGGTGAGACGAACGCTGAGATCAAGGCCGCGCTACGCGGCCTTGATCTCCATGATCTTGAACTTCACCTTCGAGCCGCGCGGCGTGACGACCTCGACGGTCTCACCCTTCTTGCGGCCCATGATCGCCTTGCCCACGGGCGACTCGTTCGAGAGCTTGCGCTCGGCTGGATTCGCCTCGGCGGAGCCGACGATGAAGTACTCGGTGGTCTCCTTCGCATCGACGTCACGCAGGCGGACGACGGCACCGACAGAGACGATGCTCGTGTCGACCTTCCGCTTGTCGATGACCTGGGCGTTCGCAAGGCGCTCCTCGAGCTGGGCGATGCGGTGCTCGAGCATCATCTGCTCGTTCTTCGCGTCGTCGTACTCCGCGTTCTCCGCGATCTCGCCGAACTCACGCGCGGCCGCGATGCGCTCGGCCACCTCGCGCCGCTTCTGGGTTCGAAGCACGTTCAGCTCGGCAGTCAGCTGCTTGTGACCCTCGGGAGTGAGGATTACATCCTTCACAAAAACGCCTCCAGAGACGAGATTGCGGGGCCTGGCGGCCCCGACAACGGCCGAGATGGTAGCTACCCCGTTCGACGAGCGTCAAACTGCCCGCGAGTACCATCCGGGGCCATGATCGACCTGCGCTCGAGCTGGCACATCGGCCCCGTCGAGGTGCCCACGCGCCTCGTTCTCGCCCCCATGGCCGGGGTCAGCGTGCAGGCGTTTCGTCGCCAGGGACGCCGCTACGGCGCGGGCCTCGTGTGCTCGGAGATGGTGAGCTGCGCCGGGATCGAGCATCGCAACGAGAAGACGCTCGGCTACCTGCGCGTCGCGTCCGACGAGCACCCGCTCGCGATCCAGCTCTTCGGCTCGGACCCAAGCCCGATGGCCGATGCAGCGCGCATGGTCGAGGCGGTCGGCGCCGACATCGTCGACGTCAACTTCGGCTGCCCCGTGAAGAAGGTGACGAAGACCGGCGCAGGCGCCCACCTCCTCGAGGATCCCGCCCGCGCGAGCCGGATCGTGGAGGCGATCGCGGACGCGGTCGACATCCCCGTCACCGTGAAGGTGAGGCGCGGAGTCGCGAACGGCTCGCGGGCCGTCATCGAGCTCGGGCCGCAGCTCGTCGAGGCGGGCGCAGCGTCGATCACGCTCCACCCGCGGTCGGCGCAGCAGATGTACACGGGCACGGCAGACCACTCGCTCACGGCAGAGCTCGTGTCGCTCGTGGACGTCCCGGTCGTCGCCTCCGGCGACGTCACGTCGCGTGCACGCGCCCAGGCCGTGCTCGCGACGACGGGAGCAGAGGCGGTCATGGTCGGCCGCGGAGCACAGGGGAACCCCTGGGCGCTCCGCGAGATCGTGGACGGCGACGCGACGGAGCCGACGCGCGAGGAGGTCGCTGCCGAGCTCGTTCTCTTCGTGCGCGAGACCGTGCGCGAGCTCGGCGAGCGGCGCGCGTCCGGCTTCCTCAGGAAGTTCTACGGCTGGTACCTCGGCGGTGGCCGCTTCCCGAAGCCGTTCAAGCAGGAGCTCCTGCAGCTCGACTCGGTCGAGGAGGTCGAGCGTCGGCTGCTTGCCGCGGCACCCGGTGCGTACGAGATCGTCGAGCGGCTCGAGGCGGAGGTGCCCACGGGCGCCGAGGTCACCCTCGAGCTCCCGGTCTCGATCTACGGCGGAGGCTAGTCCTCGGCGGAACCGGCGAAGGCTGTCGCAACGCCGAGCCCGATGTAGACCGTGCCGGTGACGTAGCGCTGAGCGCGCACGAAGCGGCGCGAGCGCCTGAGCACGCCGCCGGCGGTCCCGGCCACGAGCGCCCAGATCGAGTCGGTGATCAGGCCGAGGAGCGCGAAGAGGACGCCGAGGAACGCGATCTGCAGGGCGGGGTGCGTGGCGCTCGGGTCCACGAACTGCGGGAGGAACGCGAGGAAGAACAGCGCGGTCTTCGGGTTCAGCACGTTCACGACGACGCCTTGCGCGAATGCCCGTCTCAGGTTGGCTTCCCCACCGAGCGCAACGTCCGGCTCGGCTCGGCGCGAGAACAACGTCCACAGGCCGAGTCCGATGAGATACACGGCTCCGGCGATCTTCACCGCAGTGAATGCGACCGCGGACGAGGCGACGAGTGCGGAGAGCCCGAGCGTCGCGGCCGCGATGTGAGCGAGCGTCCCGACGTGGATTCCGAGAACCGAGACCAGCCCTGCGCGTCGGCCCTCGTGAATCGAGCGGGCGACGACGTAGAGCACCGCCGGCCCGGGGACCAGGAGGAGCGCCAGCGCGGCGACGACGAAGAGCCCGATCGCAGGCGGATCGGGAATCACCGGTTGAGCTCCCACACGAGCCGCAACCCTTCGAGCGTGAGGAAGGGGTCGACCCGCTCGATCGTCTTCGCGTGCGGCGCGACAAGGTCGGCGAGGCCGCCGGTCGCGATCGCGGGTGCATCGGCGCCCAGCTCGCCACGGATCCGGCCCACGATGCCGTCGACCTGCCCGGCGAAGCCGTAGACGAGCCCGGACTGCAGTCCCGCGACGGTGGTCTTGCCGATCACCGACGGCGGTTCGACGTAGTCGACCTTCACGAGTCGTGCGGCCCGTGCAAAGAGCGCATCCATGGAGATCTCGATCCCCGGTGCGAGGACACCACCGACGTACTCGCCCTCCGGCGAGACGACGTCGAAGTTCGTCGAGGTGCCGAAGTCGACGACGATGATCGGAGAGCCGTAACGCTCCTTCGCCGCGACCGCGTTCACGATCCGATCGGGGCCGACCTCGCGCGGATCGTCGTAACGGATCGGAATGCCGGTCTTGACACCCGGGCCGACGGAGAGAAGCGGGGCATGTGCCCACTTCGCCGCGAGCGCCTCCCACTCGCGCAGCAGTACCGGCACCGTCGAGGCGAGGGCGATCCCCTCGACAGTCTCGAAGTCGAGGAGGCCGGAGAGGAGCACACCGAGCTCGTCGGCCGTGCTCGAGGGCTCGGTGGCGAGCCGCCAGTGATCAACGAGCTCGGTGTCGCGATAGAGGCAGAGCGCGGTCTGCGTGTTGCCGACGTCGACCGCGAGAAGCATCGGACTAGAAGTTCGTGACTACAGCGACTCGTCGTCGCCCGGGAGCGGCTGCCCGAGGCGCTCGGCGAGCGCTTCGGCGGTGAGGCGGGGCTCCTCGCCCTCGCCACGCAGCTCCTCGACGGTGACGTCGCCCGACGTGTACACCTCGGCGCGCGGGATGATCCGGCTCGGACGGCTCTTGTCCCAGACCCACACGTCCTCCATGCGGACGTGGAAGAACGGGTAGCTCGTCTGCGGGATCGCCTCGAGCTCCATCTTGTTGCAGAGGTACGTCGCGTCCTGCGTGAGCACGCAGTAGCGGAAGAGCGGGAAGACGGCCGAGTACTCGCGCTTGACCGCGAGCTCGAGCTCCGCCTCGTATTCGTCGAGGTCGTCGAGGTGCGACATGGACGCTCAGTCTAGCGCCGCAAGCGCTTCGGACACTCGGCCGAGACCCGGCACCGCGAGGTCTGGATCGAGCTCGGCGAGCGGCTCAAGGGCGAACCGGCGCTCGTGCAGCCGTGGATGCGGCACGCGCAGGCCGGGCTCGTCGACGGTCTCGCTGCCGTACACGAGAAGGTCGAGGTCGAGGGTCCGCGGCCCCCACCGCTCGCCGCGCACGCGTCCCAGCGACCGCTCGATCTCGAGGAGCGCGTCGAGCAGCGCACGCGGCTCGAGGGACGTCTCGATCCGCACCGCGCCGTTCAGGAACGGCGGCTGGTCGGCGACACCGACGGGCTCGGTCTCGCGGAGCTGCGAGACCTCGAGGGCGTCGACTCCCTCGGTCGCCGCGATGAGATCCACGGCTCGCAGGAGCGTGATCTCGCGCGGCCCGAGGTTTGCGCCGAGGCCGACGTAGGCCACGACCGGTGTCAGGCTCGAGCCTGACACCGGTTCACCGCGAGCGCTCGACCACGACGGCCGCGTACTCCACGGGCGGGTCGAGGACGACGTCGGGCTTGCGCACGCGCACCCGCACGTGCTCTACCGCCGGGTGGCCCTCGACGATTCCATCCGCGATCGCTCCCGCGAGGCGTTCCAGCAGCAACCGCTCGGGCCCGGAGAAGACCTCGCGCACGAGCGCTGCGAGCCGCCGGTAGTCGACCGTGTCCTCGATGCGATCCGTATCCGTCGCCTCGCCGCGCACGTCGACTTGGAGATCGACGAGGAACCGCTGGCCGAGGCGGCGCTCCTCCTCGAGATAGCCGTGGCGACCGTCGACCACGAGGCCTTTGAGCTCGATTCTCACGCCTCGATCATTCCACGCTCGACCGCAGCTGCAACCGCGAGCGCCTCCACCGTCGCGGCCACGTCGTGCGCGCGGATCATCGCTGCCCCACGGTCGAATGCGGCCACGGCCCCGCCGAGCGAGGCCGCGAGGCGACTTTTCATCGCGTCGTCGCCGCCGAGGATCCTGCCGAGCGTGCTCTTGCGGGAGAGCCCGACCACGAGCGGCAGCCCGAGCGCCCGCAGCTCGTCGAGCCGGCGCAGGAGCTCGAGGTTCTGGTCAGGGGTCTTCCCGAACCCGATGCCGGGATCCACGCAGATGCGACCCTCCGCAATGCCGTGCTCGACGGCGAAGGCGACGCGCTCCTCGAGGAAGGCCAACACATCGGAGACGACGTCGTCGTAGTGAGGTGCGGCCTGCATCGTCCGCGGTGAGCCCTGCATGTGCATGAGACACACGTATGCGTTGCCCTCGGCCACGACCTCGGCCATGCCCTCGTCCCCGCGAAGGGCAGTGACATCGTTGACGAGCTCGACTCCCAGCGCGAGCGCGCGCCGGGCCACCTCGGCCTTGGACGTGTCGATCGACAGGGGAACGCCGTCGAGCCCCTCGAGCACCGGGACGACGCGCCGGAGCTCCTCCTCCAGAGAGACCGCGGCGGCTCCGGGTCGCGTCGACTCGCCGCCGACGTCCACGACCGCGGCCCCCTCTGCGAGCAGGCGTCGGCCGTGCTCCGCGGCGGTGCCGGAGTCGAAGAAGAGCCCTCCGTCCGAGAAGCTGTCGGGCGTGACGTTGAGGACGCCCATGACCGACGGCCGGGGCCACCGCTCCGCGAAGGTCTGCTTCTGCACGCGGAAGAGGCTAGCTCCGTCTGCCACGAACGCGAGAATCGCTTTCCATGGAGACATCACAGTCGAACACCGGCCCGCTCGGCCAGCCAAGGGGCATCGGCTTCGGGATCCTGCTGTTCATCGTCACGTTCGGGATCTACTCGCTGTACTGGGTCTTCAAGACCCAGGAGGAGGTCAAGAACCACTCGGACCAGGGTGTCGGAGGCGTTCTCGGCCTCGTCATCTACATCGTCGTCGGGATCGTCACCTGGTTCCTGATCCCGTCGGAGGTCGGCAAGATGTTCAAGAAGGACGGCCGCATTCCACCGTTCACCGGCTGGACGGGGTTGTGGCTGCTCCTTCCGATCGTCGGCGCGTTCGTGTGGTTCATCAAGGTGCAGGGCGCGCTCAACCGCTACTGGGAGTCGAAGAGCGTCGATCACAGCGCGCTGCCGATGAACGAGCCCGGCGTGGCGTAGGCAAGCACGACCGAAAGCCACATGGGCGGTAGGCGCGCCACTGGCGTGGTGCTCCCCGCCCTCGTGGTGCTCGGGCTCGTGGCGGTCGTCGCCATCGCCGCCACGGGCTCGACGCCAGGTGGCGACGGCTCGACCCGCCCACCGTCCGAGTCGCTGCTCGACGCGATCTTCACCGTCGGGCTCATCGGCGTCGTGCTCGGTGGGGTGCTGCTCCTCTACGGGCTCACCCAGAGGAAGGCGATCGCGCAGGAGATGGCGTCCGGCCGACACCGCCGCACCTCCGTCGCCGCTTTCATCGGCGTCTTCGCGGTCTTCACCGCAGTCACGTACTGGCGACTGAGCGAGTGGAGGGGCCCGCCCCAGGACGCGGAGGCCGATCAGGAGTTCACGCCCGGGGACGTCCAGCTTCCGACCCTGCCGCCCGAGGCCGAGACGAGCTATGAGCCCGGCATCTCCTGGCTGCCGATCGTGATCGTCGCCGGCCTGCTGCTCGCAGCCGTGGCCGCATTCTTCGCGGCGGAACGACGCTCACGTCGCGGTCGGGGATCTCGCGAGGGCCTGACCGAGGGACTCGTCGCCGTCCTCGACGAGACGCTCGACGACCTGCGCGCCGAACGAGATCCACGCCGCGCGATCATCGCGGCGTACGCCCGCCTCGAGCGTTTCCTCGCGGCGAACGGCGTGCCGCGACACGCCGCCGAGACGCCAGACGAGTACGTTCCACGCGTCCTGCGCGACCTCGAGCTGGAGCCCGGAGCGGTCGAGCGCCTGACGGCGCTGTTCACGCGGGCTAAGTTCTCGCAGCACGACATGGACACGGCGATGAAGGAGGAGGCCATCGGCGCGCTCGAGGCGATCCGAGACGAGTTGCGACTCGCCCGTGAGGCGCCCTCGCCCGCGCACTGCCCACCGGTCGCCGGGACACGCGCATGAGACGGGAGCTCATCTCCGCCGCGCGGTTCCTGTCCGTGCCCACCGTGGCCGTCGTCGGCATCGCGCTCCTCGCGCCCGGCCGCGCGGAGCTGGCGCTCCGGATCTACGCCTTGCTCGTGAGCGCGACAGCCATCTTCGTTCTCATCCTCGCGCTCCGCCACGCGTACCCCGACGAGACTTCGCTGCGCGCGACCCCGGCGGCTCCAGCGAAGCGTGCCGTGCCGCCCAGCCTGAGCCGCATCGAGCAGGAGGTCGCGCTCGGCGTCGCGAGCTCGTTCGATCTCCACTTCCGCCTCGCGCCGAGGCTGCGCTTCGTCGCCGACGGTCTCCTGCGCGCGAGGCAAAACATGCCGCTCGCCGCGAACGGCGCTCCGGACATCCTCGGTGACGACGCGTGGGCGCTCGTCCGGCCCGACCGGCCTGCGCCCGAGGATCGGCTCGCCAAGGGCGCCGATCCGCCCGACCTCGACCGCGTGATCGGAGCGCTCGAGGCGATCTGATGGAGCTGGCGCGCGTCCAGAGCCTGTCCGAGGACGTCCTCGACGAGGTCGAGCGAGCCGTCGTCGGCAAGCGGGACTCGCTCGAGCTCGTGCTGCTCGGATTCCTCGCGGACGGGCATGTCCTGCTCGAGGACTTCCCGGGGCTCGCCAAGACGCTCGCAGCTCGCTCGTTCGCCCAGGTATTGACCATGCGCTTCGCGCGAATCCAGTTCACGCCCGATCTCATGCCGTCGGACGTGACCGGCTCGTCGATCTGGAACCAGCGCGACGGCGACTTCGAGTTCCGACCCGGGCCGATCTTCACCAACCTTCTCCTCTCCGACGAGATCAACCGCGCCCCCCCGAAAACGCAGGCGGCACTCCTCGAGGCGATGCAGGAGCGGCAGGTCACGATCGAGGGGCACACGCACCGGCTCGAGCGACCGTTCCTCGTCATCGCGACCCAGAACCCGATCGAGTACGAGGGCACGTACCCGCTGCCCGAAGCTCAGCTCGACCGCTTCATCTTGCGGACAGCGTTCGGCTACCCGGATCGAGACGGCGAGGTCGACGTCCTCGCACGCCGGATCGAGCGCGAGTCGGACGACATCGAGCTCCGTCCCCTGGTCGATCGCGAGACCCTCCTCGAGATGCAGGCCTCGACAGAGGACGTCCACGTCGCGACGAGCGTCCAGGAGTACTGCGTCGACCTCGTGGCTGCCACCCGCGCATCGCAGTCCACCGCCGTCGGCGCCAGCCCGCGCGGAAGCCTCGCCCTCCTGAAGCTCGCGCGCTGCCGTGCGGCTCTGAGAGGTCGCGACTACGTGCTCCCGGACGACGTGAAGGGCGTCGCCGTACCCGCGCTCGCGCACCGCCTGGTGCTGAGGCCCGAGCTCTGGGTGCAGCGCGTGTCGGCAGAGGACGTCGTTCGCGAGGTGCTGGATGCCGTGCCCACGCCGCGCGCCGAGGACGCCACGGCCGACGCTCGCGCGTGAGGCGAACAGGCAGCCCGCGCATCGTCGGCTACGGCACGCTCGCTGCCGCAGGGCTCGTCGGCGCACTGGCATTGCGGCGACCGGAGCTCGCGGCGGCCGCGGCTCCGTTCGCGCTCGTGCTCGCAGTCGGCCTGAGAGTCGCTCGCGCCCCCGAGCTCTCGGTCTCGCTCTCGCTCCCCGACGAGCGCACGCACGAGGGCGCCGACGTCGACGTCTCCCTCGAGGTGACCGCCGACCGGCCCGTCGACCGCCTGGAGCTGCTCGTCGACCTGCCTCGGGCCATCGCCGTCGTGGGCGGAGCGAGCACCCACGCGGTGCGACTCGGCGCGCAGGAGCCGCGCGACCTGCCGTTGACGATCCGCTGTACGCGCTGGGGCGTCTTCCGCTTCGGGCGGATCGACGTGCGGGCGCGCGACCCGCTTCGGCTCGTCACGTGGGAGACGAGCTTCGATCGGCCCCAGCGGCTCAAGGCGTATCCGACGCAGATCACCGTCCGGCAACTCCTGTCGCCCGTGCGCACGCAGGCACTCGCGGGAAGCGAGGTCGCGCGCACGAAAGGCGACGGCGTGGAGTACGCGGACCTCCGTGACTTCGTCGCGGGAGACCGTGTCCGGGCGATCAACTGGCGCGCGTCGGCCCGACGTCAGGGACTCGTCGTGAACGAGCGCCACCCGGAGCGCAACACCGACGTCGTTCTCTTCCTCGACAGCTTCACCGACGTCAGGCGTGGAGGCGAGAGCATCCTCGACGAGGCCGTGCGCGCCACCGCCTCGCTCGCGACCCGGTACCTCGAGCGGCGGGACCGGGTCGGCCTGATCGGCTTCGGAGGCGTCCTGCGCTGGCTGCAGCCCGGCCTCGGGATCACACAGCGCTACCGGCTCATCGAGACGATGATCGAGACCGGCGTCGAGCCCACCTACACGTGGCGCGACGTCAACCTCATCCCCGCGCGCATCCTTCCGCCCGGGTCGCTCGTCCTCGGCCTGACTCCGCTCCTGGACGCGCGGTTCGTGGCGGCGCTCGAGGATCTTCGTGCGCGACGCTTCGACGTGGCGGTCGTCGAGGTCGATCCCGTGCCGCTCGTCGAGCCCGGATCGACCGCGGCCGAAAAGCTCGCGTATCGCGTGTGGCTGCTGGAGCGCGAGGTGATCCGCGCGCGGCTCGTCGCGCTCGGCGTCGGTGTCGCAACGTGGGGCGACGGTGAGCTCGACGCGGTGCTCGAGGAGGTGAGGACATACAGGCGCTACGCACGTCTGGCACGCGCCTAGCCACGGGTGCGGGCAGCGTCGGGTGCCTGCTGGCGGTGATCGCCGTTCCGATGGCGCGTGGTGGCGACGAGTTCCAGGCCGTCGGCGCACGAGTCGGCGCCGTGGCGCTGGTCGCACTCGTCGCCGGGATCGTGCTCGGCTGGTCGCCGCTCGTCCCCCTGGCGTGCGCGCTGGCCGGCGGGCTCTACGGGACCGAGCTCGCGATCTCGGAGGCGCCGCTCGACGTCGCCGCGGCCGCAGTTGCGGCGGGTCTCCTGCTCAGTGCGGAGCTCGCGTACTGGTCGGGTGAGGAACGCACGCGCTGGCACGGGGACGCGGGCGACGGGCTCCGGCACGCGGCCGTTGTCGCGCTGCTCGCGGTTGGCGCCCTCGTGGTCGCCGCGGCCCTGCTCGCACTCGTCGACGCCGTGCGGGCACGCGGTCTCGCGCTCGATCTCCTCGGCGCGATCGCCGCCGTCACGGTGCTTGCGACGCTCCTGGCCGCAGCCCGCGGGCCGCGGCGAGCAAGCCGCTAACCGGCTGCGGGGTCCGGCGGGGGAGCCTGCATCGCGGCGCCCGGGATCGGCCGCGGCTGTGGCAGCAGCTTCGGCTTCTTCTCGGCCTCGGGCTCCTCGATCGCCGGCTCGGCGACCTCCGGCGGGAAGACGGACTCCTCCGACTCGCCGGCGAGCAGCCGCTCGAACTGATCCTTGTCGATCGTCTCGCGCTCGATCAGGATCGCGCTCAGGCGGTGCAGCTCATCCATGTGCTCGCGCAGCACGGCGGTCGCGGAAGCGTGCGCTTCCTCGATCACGCGTCTGATCTCGTCGTCGATCTCCTTGGCGATCTCGTCCGAGTAGTCGGGCTCCGAGCCCATGTCGCGTCCGAGGAACGGCATCTCGTGCGCGCGGCCGAGGACGCGCGGGCCGAGCTTCTCGCTCATGCCGAAGCGCATGATCATCTGCTTCGACGTCGAGGTCACACGCTCGAGGTCGTTGGCGGCGCCGGTCGTCACCTCGTGGAAGACGAGCTCCTCCGCCGCGCGGCCACCGAGCGTCATCGCGAGGTCGTCCATGAGCGCCGACTTCGTCGTCAGGTACTTGTCCTCGGTCGGCAGCGAGATCGTGAGCCCGAGCGCCTGGCCGCGGGACACGATCGTGATCTTGTGAACCGGGTTCGTGTGCTCGAGGTAGTTCCCGACGAGCGCGTGGCCCATCTCGTGATAGGCCGTGATCTTGCGCTCCTTCTCGGAGAGCAGGCGCGCCTTCTTCTCCGGGCCGGCGATAACGCGCATAATCCCTTCCTCCATCTCGTTCTGCTCGATCATCTTCTTGCCGTTGCGGGCTGCGAGCAGAGCCGCCTCGTTGATCAGGTTGGAGAGATCCGCGCCGGTGAAGCCTGGCGTTCCGGCCGCGAGCGTGTCGAGCTCGATGTCGCGCGAGAGCGGCTTGCCACGCGCGTGCACCTCGAGGATCTTCTTGCGGCCGTTGCGGTCGGGCCGGTCGACCACGATCTGCCGGTCGAAGCGGCCCGGGCGCAGGAGCGCCGGGTCGAGGATGTCGGGCCTATTCGTGGCGGCGATGAGGATGATGTTGTCCTTCATCTCGAAGCCGTCCATCTCGACGAGGAGCTGGTTGAGGGTCTGCTCGCGCTCGTCGTGGCCGCCTCCGAGACCCGCGCCGCGATGGCGGCCGACGGCGTCGATCTCGTCCATGAAGATGATGCATGGCGACGCCTGCTTCGCCTGCTCGAAGAGGTCGCGAACGCGCGAGGCGCCGACGCCGACGAACATCTCGACGAAGTCGGAGCCGGAGATGGAGAAGAACGGCACGCCCGCCTCGCCGGCCACGGCGCGCGCGAGCAGCGTCTTGCCGGTTCCGGGCGGCCCATACAGCAGCACGCCCTTCGGGATTCGCGCGCCGAGCGCCTGGAACTTCTTCGGGTTCTCGAGGAACTCCTTGATCTCGTGCAACTCCTCGACGGCCTCGTCCGCGCCGGCGACGTCCTTGAACGTGACCTTCGGGGAGTCGGGCGACATGCGCTTGGCGCGGCTCTTGCCGAAGCTCATCACCTTCGAGCCACCGCCCTGCATCTGGTTCATCAGAAAGATCCAGAACCCGATCAGGAGCAGGATCGGCAGGAAGTTGATCAGGATCGCCCACCACGCCGACGAGCCGGTGCCCTTCGAGTCGAACTCGACGCCCTGCTTCGTGAGGAGGTTCTGGAACTGCGTCGCCGACTGCGGCGTCGGGTAGTTCACCTTGACCTTGCGCGTGTCCTTCACGAGGGTCGCCGTGATCTGCTGGCGCGACGGAGTGAAGAGAACCTCGCTGACGTTCCCAGTCTCCACCTGCGTGATGAGCTGCGAGTACGTCAGCTTCTGCTGCTCGGAGCCACCGGGCAGCAACGTCTGGCTCGCCAGATAGACGAGCACGACGATGATGATCAGCGGGAAGAGCGCGCTACGGAAGAAGCGGTTCACGTCGGTCGTCGCAGGGTACCACCGTGCTTCTTCGGCACCACCCCGCGCAGCGCATCTCCCCCATTACGGTCCGGTTGCAGGAATTTCGTGGCGGACGCCACGAGCTAATGCGGCGGCGGGATCAGATCCGGGTGGAGAACGGCGACATACGGCAGATTGCGGTACCGCTCCGCGAAATCGAGGCCGTAGCCGATGACGAAGCGGTTGGGGATCTCGAAGCCGACGTAGCGCACCGGGACGTCGATCTCGCGCCGTTCGGGCTTCGTCAGCAGCGTGACCACCTCGAGCGACGCGGGCTTGCGGGCGCGAAGGTTGCGCATGAGATAGGAGAGGGTCAGGCCCGAGTCGATGATGTCCTCCACGACGAGGACGTCGCGGCCGGACACGTTGATGTCGAGGTCCTTGAGGATGCGGACGACGCCGGAGGAGTCCGTCGCCGCCCCGTAGCTCGAGATCGCCATGAAGTCGATCTCGCAGGGGACGCTGAGCTCGCGCATCAGGTCGGCCATGAAGAACACGGCGCCTTTGAGCACCCCGACCAGGAGCAGGTCGCGGCCCGTGTAGTCGGCGGAGATCTCGGCGCCGAGCTCCCCGATGCGCGCCTGGATCGCATCCTCCTCGAGGAGGATCTCGCCGACGGCCTGCTCGAGCTCGGTCTGCGTCATGTGCCCGCATCCTTCCATGCCCGGACAGCGTTTTCCCAGCCAGGCGCCTCGACGATCCCCGGAACGGCCACCACGGCATCGCCGGAGACGACCATCGGCCACGTCTCCCGCTCGGCGCGCGGCACCTTTGCGTCCACGAGGACATCCTGCACCTTCTTGGAGCGCCCCGCGAGACGATCTCCCGGACGGCGCGTGCGGACGGTCAGGCCTTCCTCCTCGCTCTCGATGCGCCACGGCCCGAAGCGGACGCTGCCGTCGAGGCGGACGGTGTCGTATTCGCGGACGGCCCGGAGGCCGCCCCCGAGGTCCGCAGACCTGGTGCCGTCGGTCGCGGCGAGGAGCGCTGCGAGCGTCTGCTCGAGACGTCGGGGCAAGCGCGGCTGCGCGTCCGCAAGCGCCAGCAGGTTCCGCTCGGCGCCGGGATGCAGCTGCCGCAGCAGCGGCAGGATCTCGGCGCGGATCAGCCCGCGTTTCGTCTCCCCATTCGTCGAGTCCACGCGGTACGCGAGCCCATGTTCCTCGCAGTACGCGACAGTCTCGTCTCGCCAGACGTCCAGGAGCGGACGGACGACGCCGTCCTCACGCTTTCGCTTGATCGCCTTCGTCGTCCCCGAGGCGACGAGGCGATAGAGGACGGTCTCGACCTGATCCGAGGCCGTGTGTCCGGTCGCGCGCAGTCCCGGGCCGGCGGTGAGCGCGTACCGAAGCTCCCGCAGCCGTGCCTCCGACCCGGCTCGCGACACCGTGTCACGAGACTCGAGGACGCTCGCGTCGAGCGTCTCGGCGCAAAAGCGCGCATCGGCCTCGGACTCGGCGCCGCGCAGCCCGTGGTTCACGTGGACGGCCGAGACGCGATAGCCGAGCTCGCGGAGGGCGTGCCAGAGGCACGTCGAGTCGGCGCCACCCGACACGAGGCACGTGACCTCGCCTCCCGGCACGACAAGGTCGTGCCGCCGAATGGTCGCCTCGACGCGATCTCGCAGGTTGCTCTCCACGTCGCCCATTGTGCCCGTCTCAGGGGTCGTCGTCGTGCACGCGAAATCGCGGTGCCTCGCTCCACGCCTCGAGGAACATGGCCGCACGCTCCGCGTCACCGCGCTCCAGCCGATACGGGAACGCGTGCTCGATCGGCGACATGCGCGCAGCGGGCACATGACCCTCGGCCGCGTCGATCACGTAGCGGATCGCAAGCGCGTGGCCGACCACGAGCACCCGCTCCTCCGGCCTGGCGACGAGGAGGCGGAGACCCCGCGCGAAGCGGGCCGCCGCCTGGGCGCGGCTCTCACCACCGCCCGGCGCAGGCTCGTCCGGCGGATGCGCGGTGGCCCATGCGCGGTAGGCGTCGAGCGCACCGCCGTCGAACGAGCCGAAGTGGATCTCGTCGAGCTCGGCCTCGACGACGACCGGCACGTCCCGACCCTCGAGCACGAGCTCGAGCGTTTGCTGTGTCCGCCGCAGGCGAGACGTGAGCGCGACGTCGACACGCTCCACCGCGAGCTCGCGTGCGAGCGCGCGCGCCTGCGCCACGCCTTCGTTCGTCAGGCCGTCGCCGGGCACCGTGCACGAGGCCAGCCCGTCGCGGTTCGAGGCGGCGTACCCGTGCCTGACGAGAAGCAGCTCTTGCACGCCTAGAACAACAGCGAGCGGTAGTCGAGCACGTGCTCCATCCCGATCGCCTCGTACAGCTTGATCGCCGGGTCGTTCTCGGCTCGCACGAAGAGGCAGACGGTCGGCACGCGCTCGAGCAGGAGCAGACAGAGATCGGCGAGACCACGCGCCCCGTAACCGCGGCGTCGCACCTCGGGATCCACCCAGACCTGCTGCAGCTGGACGGCTTCGGGAGTCCACGCCGAGGCCTCGGCCTTGAAGAGAATGACACCGTCCTCGACCCACAGCCACGATCGCTCCTCCTCGATCTGGCTGCGCGTTCGCCAGCGGAAGCCATCCGGGTCGCGCTTCATCGGGTCGACGCCGATCTCCTGCTCGTGTGCGGCGGCACAGGCGGGCATGAGCACGTCGAGATCGCTCATGTCGGCGCGGCGGAGGCCGCTGTCACCGGCGGGCGGGGCGTCGCGAATGACGTAGACCGGCTGCCCGGGACGATCCTCACGCGGCTTCGGCAGACGCGTCTGGAGCTCGGACCAGAGCTCCGACACCGCCCGTGACTCGCCGATCAGCATGCGCGGCCCGGTGCGCGCGACGTCGCGGGCGAATACGCCGCAACCCTCGCCCGAGGGCACCGCGTTGATGCCGAGATGGCACAGCGCGGAGAGCTCGCCGTCGTCCTCCTTTGCGACGAAGCGTCCGAGCCCGCGACGCGCGACGTCCTCGAGGAAGACGCGCTCGACCGGGTCGGCGGCGCAGAAGCGCAGGATCTGCTCGCGCGCGGGCTCGATCAGGGCCGCCGACATCGGGCCCACTCTAGAGACGGTTCCGCACGAACTCCCCCGGCCGAATCCGTAGGGTTCCGCGCATGCCGATCCACCTCCGTGCCGAACCGGGCGACTACGCGGACGCGTGCCTGCTCCCCGGCGACCCGCTTCGCGCGAAGTACATCGCCGAGACGTTTCTCTCGGACGTGAAGCAGGTCAACGAGGAGCGCGGGCTGCTCGGCTACACCGGCACGTGGAACGGCAAGCCCGTGTCCGTCCAGGGCACGGGGATGGGCTGCCCGGGTGCGACGATCGTGTTCGAGGAGCTCGTCCAGCTCGGCGTGACGCGACTCCTGCGCGTCGGGACGTGCGGCGGCCTGCAAGCCGACCACGCGCTCGGCGACGTCATCGTCGCCCTCTCCGCCGTGCCGGCGGACGCGACCGCGACGCACCTTGTCGGCGGCGAGCCGCATTGCCCGACGGCGAGCTGGGAGCTCGTGCACGAGGCAGTGCACGTCGCCAAGCACGCCGGCCAGAAGATCCGCGTCGGGCCGATCGTCTCGAGCGACCTCTTCTACAACCCCGACGAGGGTCAGTACGAGCGCTGGTCGAAGCGCGGTGTGCTCGCGGTCGAGATGGAGGCAGCGGCGCTCTTCACGCTCGCAGCGCTTCGCGGCGTGCACGGCGGCTGTCTGCTCACCGTGAGCGACATCGTCGTCGAGGGTGAGTTCGTCCGGATCTCCGACGACGAGCTCCGCGCAGCGGTCGAGCGGATGACGAAGATCGCGCTCGACACCGCAACGGCGGGCCACGACGGCAACTAGCACCGTCTTCCTCGTCAACCCGGCCTCCGCGGGAGGCTCGACCGGCAAGCGCTGGCCCGAGATCGCGCATCGAGCCGCTGCGCTCGGACTCGAGGGAGACGCGCTGATCTCGACCGGTCCGGCCCAGCTCGGCGGGCTCGCGGCCCGGGCGGTCGAGGAGGGCGCGACGCGGCTCGTGATCGTCGGCGGCGATGGCTCGGTGAACGAGGTCGTCAACGGCGTCGTCGGCAGGGATGGCGTCGAGCTTGCGGTCATCCCGCGCGGCACGGGCTGGGACTTCGTGCGGACGTTCGACATCCCGCGTGACCTCGACGGCGCCGTCGGTATCGCGCTGAACGGCGCGGTGCGCGAGATCGACGCCGGACGCGTCGCCTACCGCACGTGGGCGGGAGACGAGGCGGAGATGCACTTCGCGAACGTCGGCAGTGCAGGGATCTCGGGTGCGATCGCGCAGCGGGCGAACGAGTCGTCGAAGGCGCTCGGCGGGAAGGTCTCCTACTACTGGGCCACGCTCGC
>DASQLF010000008.1:0-15167 GCA_035630135.1 Gaiellaceae bacterium | reverse complement strand
CATTCCGACGATGCAGAGCGCGAACGCCGCCGCGATGCGTCCCTTCGAGGGCAGCTCGAGCGCTCTCGCGATGAGCCAGAGCGCGAGCGTCGAGATGGGATAGGCGAGCGGCTCCTCCACGAGGAACGGCGAGTAGGCGAGCGCGGGCACGGCGACGGACGCGCCCGCCGCCCCCAGCGCGTACCACTTCGGCACGACCATGCGAGCCAGCCCGTACGCCGGGAACAGGGTCGCGGTCATCGCGAGAACAAGGATCAGTTTCGCCGTCGCCCACGACGCCGTCGCCGAGCTCAACCACCACACCGGCGCGAGGACGTACGCGACGAGCGACGCAAGGCCTTCGTACGGCACGCCGCGCCGCGCCGGCTCGCCGGTCTCCGCGATGGCACGAGCGAGCTGCGTGAGCTCGAGCTCGTCGGTGAAGATCGTCGGCACGGGCCGCCTCGACGCTTGCCATGCATACAGGGCCGCCAGCGCGAAGTAGACGACGAGAAGCGGTACCGCCGACTGGAGGCGCGCGAAGAAGTCTGGGCGGGGCTGCCCGCCCGCGTCGGCCTTCGTGCTCACGTCCGCGCTGCCTCGACGGGCTCGGGCGCCGGCACCGACAGCTCGACGTGCTGCCGCACCGTTCGACAAGGGATCCCGGCACGCTCGGCGGCGCCCACGACGAGCTCGAGCCGCTCCGGCGGCGCGGACGGGATGCTGACGAGCACCTCGTCCGCGCGCGAGGAAGCGATCGCGCGCTCCGCCTCGTCCAGGCTGCCGACGACGCTGATACCGAGGATGCGCCGCCGGCGGATGCGCGAGTTGTCATCGAGGAAGCCGACGGCGCGCGCGTCCGACCCCTCGCGGAGTTCACGCGCGACGCTTCGTCCGGCCCGTCCGGCGCCGACGACGAGGACTCGGCGGCGGTCGCCGCGCTGCGCGAACGTCTCGGGGAGGAGGCGCAGGGCAAGGCGTGACGCGCCGACGAGCGCCGTGCACAGCAGCGCGTCGATGGCGAAGATCTGCACGGCCGGGAACGAGCCGATCGGCCGGAGCGCGACGAGGACGAGGCCGGCGAGGGCCGCCGAGGCGAAGCACGCGACGACGATCGGTAGGACGTCCCGTGCCGTCGCGTAGCGCCATACGCGGCGATACACCCCGAGCGCGACGAAGCAGACGTAGCGCGCGCCGAGCAGGATCGGCAGGGCGGAGAGATAGACGCCGCGCTCGTACTCGGTCCCCATCCCTCCGACGACGAGCAGGTAGGCCGCGAGGAAGGAGGCGCAGATGAGGACGAAGTCGGTGAAGACCTCGACCAGCCTGCGGGGCTCGAACACGAGCGCGCGCCAGAGCGACGGCTCTGGCCCCTGCACGCCACGACGCGTGCGCTCCTCGAGGTCGCTGAGGAAGCTCCCGAACTGCACGAGGAGCACGAACGTCACGAGGACGCCCACCGACGTGAGGCGTCCATTGTCGAGGACGTTGTACGCGAGCGCGGTCGCGCCGATCGCGGAGGCCACGATCGCGAGCAGCAGGACCGCCTTCGTCTCGGAGAGCCCGTAGTAGACGAGCCGGTGCGACGTGTGGTCGCGCCCTCCCTGCGTCACCGGGCGTTTCTCGACGAGCCGCGCGATCGTCACGAGCGCCGTGTCGAGGATCGGGATGGCGAGGACGAGAAGCGGCAGGAGGATCGTGGCCACGGTGGTTCCCGCGACCGTCCAGCTCGCGGCAAGAGCCAGCGATGCGAGCGTGAATCCGATCACGAGGCTCCCCGAGTCGCCCATGAACACGGCAGCGCCTCGCCGCGGGCGGAGGTTGAACGGCAGGAAGCCGGCGCAGGCGAGCCCGAGCGCGAGGGCAAGCGCGAGCACGGTGTCGTTCTGGTGCTCGGTGACCGCGTCGATGGCGAAGTAGGCACACGAGACGATCGCGAGCGTGGCCGCGAGCCCGTCCATGTTGTCGAGCAGGTTGAACGCGTTCGTGATCCCGACGAGCCAGAGCAGGCCGATCGCCCACGCGAGGACGTCGTTGCCGACGATCTCGACGTCGAGGCCGCTCGCGAGGACGACGACGGCGGCGACGATCTGCGCCCCGAGCTTCGCGAGCGGGCTCAGGTGCCACAGGTCGTCGACGAGGCCCGCGACGAACACGATCGCGACGCCCAGCAGGATCCCGCCGAGCTCACCAGACCACTCGAGCGCACCGGTCGCGATCGCGAGCAGTACCCCGGCCAGGAAGCCGGCGAAGATGCCGACGCCGCCGAAGGTGGGCGTGGGCTGCTCGTGCCAGCGCTCGTCGGACGGAACCGCGACGAGGCGCGCGCCGGCAGGCGAACGCAGGAGCAGCCAGAGAACCGCGAGGGCGACGACGAACGCGGCGATCGACACGATCGCGATCACAATCGCGAAAGGGTAGTCGAGCAACCCGTCGCCCTAGACTCCTCCTCCATGTCCGTTTACGCCGACGTAATTCGCTATCGCGAGCTCTTCGGCAGCCTTTTCCGGCGCGACATCCGCGCCAAGTACCGAGGCTCGTTCCTCGGGCTCGGCTGGTCGCTTCTGCATCCGCTCGTCCTCATGCTCGTCTACCTGCTCGTCTTCTCCGTGCTGTGGCGGGTCGCGGAGGTGGGCAGCGACGACTACTGGCTGTTCCTCCTCTGCGGGCTTCCGGCCTGGGTGTTCTTCGCCACCGCGGCCCAGGCCGCCTCGCGCAGCCTCCTCGAGAACGCGAATCTCATCCGCAAGGTGCGCTTTCCACGCCAGCTCGTTCCGCTCTCGATCGTGGGAACGAACCTCGTGAGCTTCGCCGTGATGCTCGGCGTCGTCATCTCGCTGAGCCTCTGGCAGGTACCCGAGGCCCGCGACACGGTGTGGCTCGCGATCCCGCTCGGCGCGCTCTTCGCCTGCATCGTCGCCGGATTCGCGCTAGCGATGGCGTCCCTGAACGCGCTCTATCGCGACGTCGAGCATCTCCTGCAGGCACTTCTCCTGCCCTGGTTCTTCCTGACGCCGATCCTCTACAGCCTCGGTGACCTTCCAGGCGTCGACGACTATCCGATCGCGGAGTTCTTCCTGCACTGGGTGAACTTCCTCACGCCGCCAATCGAGGCGATGAGGGCCGTGCTGTTCTACGGCGTCGCGCCGGGTGCGGCCGACACCGTCTACACGGTTGTCGCGGCGGCGCTCGCGCTGGTCTTCGGAGCGCTCGTCTTCAGCCGCTCCGACGACCGGATCGCGACCGAAGTCTGACCACGGCCCGGCCCTCGAAGAGCCCGTGCCCGTCTCGACTCGAGTAGGCGGGTAGGCCGGCGTGCGTCGCCGGCTCGAGGCCGTCGAGCAGGGAGGGGAAGAGCAGCGGCTCCGCGAAGCGCGGGTTGCGGCCTCCTCCGGGCGCCCAGACAGCGAGGTCGTGGCGGTCGGCTCGCGACTCGGCCTCGACGGCAGGACCAACCGCGGTCCAACCCTCCGCGTGTGCGTCGAGGATCAGACGTGACCAGTCCGGAGCCGGCACGCAAGCGGGCAGGAGGTGGGCCACTGCGACGGCGTCCTCGGTCACGGTCGGCTCTTCGAGCGAGGCGAGTGCTGCCTCGAGCTCGCCGTCGGCAGCGCCGTGGACGTGCACCTTCAGGCGCCGTTCGTCGATCCGCGGCCGGACCTCTACCGGGACGTCGAGCGGGGAGGAGCCGAGCTCGGCGAACCAGAAGCGGAACTCCTCGACGAGGTCGAACGCCAGGCGGTAGCGACCCGGGGGGCGCGGCGCCGAGAGCTGCGACTCGAGCTCGGCGGTGTCCCCGGGCTCGACGACTTCCGGGAAGGGCGTCCGTTCGCCGTCCCACACGATCGCGTTTCCGAGCGGATCGAGCCAGTGGTACGCGAGCTGCACGCCCTCGCGGCCACGCGAGCGCCAGGGCGCGGTTCCGGCGTTCTCGAGCCGGATGCGCGCGCGTGTTGTGACTCCTGCGCGCTGCTCCTCGAGCTCGTACGCGACCCAGCGCACCGCGAGCGGCCCCGCGGGCACTGGATGTTCGCCGACTCGCTCCATGGCGCGGCGTACTCTAGGCCGCATGCAGACAGGGGAGATCTCGGTCGAGGGCGTCTCGCGCAGCTTCCGCGTTCACGCTCGCGAGGCACGCACGCTGAAGGACCTCGTCGTCCAGCGTGGCCACGCGGAGGCGACCGACGTCTGGGCGCTGCACGACGTCTCCGCCGAAATCAGCCGGGGTGAGGCGGTTGGCCTCATCGGGCGAAACGGCTCCGGCAAGACCACGCTGCTGCGTGTGATCGCCGAGATCATCAAGCCGACGGCCGGGCATGTACGCACGGAAGGCCGGATCGGCTCGCTCCTCGAGCTTGGCGCCGGCTTTCACCTCGACTTCACCGGCCGCGAGAACGTGTTCCTGAACGGCGCGATCCAGGGGCTGCGCCGCGCGGACATCAAGGCGCGCTTCGACGAGATCGTCGCGTTCGCAGAGCTCGAGAACGCGATCGACCGTCCGGTACGGACGTACTCGTCGGGGATGACGATGCGCCTCGGCTTCGCGATCGCCGCGTTCCTCGATGCGGACATCCTCCTCCTCGACGAGGTCTTCGCAGTGGGCGACGAGGCGTTCCAGCGGAAGTGCTTCGGCCGGATCTTCGCCTTCAAGGAGCGCGGCGGCACGATCGTGTTCGTCTCGCACGACGCCTCGGCGGTCGAGCGCCTGTGCGAGCGATCCGTGTTCCTCGACGGCGGCAGGGTCGCGTTCGACGGGCCGACGCGCGAAGCCGTCGCTCGCTACCGGCGCGTGCTTGCCGACGACGTCGATCCGGCCGAGCGGGGCGTGGGCTTGCGCGAGTGGGGCTCCGGCGAGGCGTCGATCGCATCGGCATCGCTGGTCGGCACGGAGGGCTCGGACCGCCTGCAGTTCCTCTCCGGCGAGCCGTTCGAGCTGCGGGTCGGCGTCGCTGCCGACGGCGTGCCGCCACCGCGGTTGCAGCTGGAGCTGCGCGACGACGCAGGCATGCTGGTCGCGGGACACGCGGTCGACCTGCGTTCGCTCGGGTGGGCGAACGGGAACGGAGCTCGCGACGTCTACCTCCGGATCGGCGCGCTACCGCTGGCAGATGGACGGTTCCATCTCCGGCTCGGCCTCACCGACGAGACGGGAGAGCACGTGTACCACTGGCTCGACGACGCGCTCGTGTTCGTCGTCTATCCGGGGGATGACGCGCGCGGCGTGATGCGCTTTGAAGGGACGTGGAGCCTCGAGCAGAACTCCACTTTCGTATGAGCGCGCGCACCTGTCCCGACTGGCCCGAGCTGATGGAGCTCGACCCGGATCTCCAGTTCAAGCACTACATGGTCTCGGAAGCCCAGCTTCCGGCGGAGGCGCTCGCCCGGATCTCGCACGGCCCGCTCGGCGAGATCGAGATCTGCTGCGACCTCGAGCACCACGTCTTCAACCCGGGTCACACGGATGCGGACGTCGCCGATGCGCTTCGCGGCACGCACTGGTTCGACGTTCGCGAGTGGGCGACCTCGGGCCCTGGCGCAAACGGAAACTCGAACGCGGCGTAACCTTCGCCGCGTGCCGGCGGTCGTCATTCCCTATCGCGGAGACGCGAAGCGACGTCTGCCCTCGTCGCTGCGCGCTGCGGTCGCCGTCGCGATGCTCGGAGACGTGGTCGAGGCGGCGCTCGAGGTCGGCCCCGTCCTCGTCGTGACCGACGACCCATCGGTCGTCCCGGCGGACGCGGACGTCGTTCGCGATCCGGGTGGCGGTCTCGGGGCTGCGGTCGCGGCGGGGCTGTCGCGAGTGGTCGGCCACGCGCTGGTCGTCAACGCCGACCTGCCTGCGGCAACGCCGCCCGCTCTCCAGCGGCTCGCCGCCGCTGGGCTCGCGCTGGTCGAGGCGCCGGACGGCACTACCAACGCCCTGTCCCTGCCGGATCCGGCCGCGTTCGCTGACTTCTATGGCGCCGGCAGCGCAGACCGTTTCCGCGCGCACGCTCCGTTCGCAACCGTCTCGATTCCGGAGCTCGAAGCGGACGTCGACTCGGACGCGGATCTCGAGCGCCTCGCGTCGCTGCTCGGGCCGCGGACACGCGCGCTTCTCGCCGTCCCGGCGTGAGGATCGCCCTGCTGTCGGGAGGGGGCGGCGGCGCCCGCTTCGCGCGTGGGCTCGCCGACGTCCTCGAGCCGGGCGAGCTGACGGTCGTCGGAAACGTCGGCGACGACCTCGAGATCCTCGGCCTCCACGTCTCGCCCGACCTCGACAGCCTCCTCTATACCCTCGGCGGTCTGATCGACGCGGAGCGCGGATGGGGACGAGCCGACGAGACGTGGCATGCGCTCGAGTCGGTGGCGAGTCTTGGGGGTGACGACTGGTTCCGGCTCGGCGACCGCGACATCGGGCTCCATCTGGTCCGGACGCAGGCGTTGCAGAAGGGTGCGTCCCTTTCGCACGTCACGACGGAGTTGTTCGACCGCGTCGGGATCGCGACACGCGTCGTTCCCGCGACCGACGACCGCCTCCACACCATCGTGTCGACTCCGGCGGGCAGGTTCTCGTTTCAGGAGTGGTACGTCGGACGAGGTCACGCCGACGAGGTCGACGGCGTCGACTACGACGGCGCCGCGGACGCCAAGGCCGCTCCGGGAGTGCTCGAGGCCCTCCGCGAAGCGGACGCGATCGTGCTCGCGCCCAGCAACCCGTACCTCTCGATCGGACCGATCCTCGCGGTCGAGGAGATCCGGCATGCGCTCGCCGCGCGTCACGCCCGCTGCATCGCGGTGAGCCCTATCGTCGGCGGCGAGGCGGTCACCGGCCCGCTCGGCCGTATGCTCACGCGCATGGCAGGCGGGACGACACCGGCCCATCTAACCGATCGGTACAAGGGCCTGATCGACGCCCTCGTGATAGACGAGGCCGACGCGCCCGCGCACGCAGACGTGGAGCTGGTCGTCGCGCGCGGGCTGATGCACGACCGTGACGCCGAGCGCGCGCTTGCGCGAGCGGTTCTCGGGGCTGCATGCGCGTAGCCATCGTCGGCGGGACGGGGCCGTTCGGCAAGGCTCTGGCCACTCGCCTCCGCGGAGAGCACGGCGTAGTCGTCGGTTCTCGCGACGCCGAGCGTGCTAACGCGGTTGCGGCCGAGCTCGGCGTCGAAGGCGCGGCGAACACCGATGCTGTGGGGGCCGCCGACCTCGTGATCCTCGCGACGAACGCCGACGCAGCCCTCGAGACAGCACACGATCTGGGTGAGGCGATCGGATCGAGGCCAGTGCTGTGTGTGGCATCGGAGCTCGTCTTCAGCTCGACGGGCGTCCGGCCGTCGCCGGAGGCCGCCTCTCTGGCAGAGCGCATCCAGGCAGAGATCTCCGCTCCGGTCGTGGCCGGCCTGCACTCGCTCGCGGCCTCGACGCTGGGGTCGGCTGAGCCACCCGACGAGGATGCGTTCGTCTGCGGCGACGACTCCGAGGCCAAGGCGCTCGCACTCGGAGTCGCCGAAGGGCTGATTGCCGGTCATGCATACGACGCGGGTCCGCTCGCCAGCGCGCGTGCTCTCGAGGGGATGATCGCGGTCGCGATCAACCTCAACAAGCGGTACAAGGGCCACGCGGGGATTCGCGTCACGGGACTCGGTTGACCGACGAGCTGCGCGTGATTCCGCTTCGCGGGATCCCCGAGCTCCAGGACGGCGACGACCTCGGCGCGCTGCTCGTAACAGCAGCAGAAAGTGTCGGCGGTCTCGAGTCCGGCGACGTCCTCGTCGTCGCGCAGAAGGCGGTCTCGAAGGTCGAGGGCCGCGTCGTCCAGCTCGACGGGATCGAGGCGTCCGACCGCGCGCGCGAGCTCGCCGGCGACTCCGACCCCCGCCGCCTCGAGGTCATTCTCACCGAGACACGCGAGATCCTCCGCTCTCGCCCGCCTCTCGTGATCACGGAGACGCGGCATGGCTTCGTGTGTGCGTCAGCGGGTGTCGACGCCTCCAATGCCCGCGGTCCGAACACGCTCGTTCTGCTCCCGCTCGACCCCGACGCGTCCGCCGACAGCCTTCGCGCCGCCGTCAGCGAGAACGCCCAGGTCGACGTCGGCGTGATCGTCTCGGACTCGTTCGGGCGCGCGTGGCGCCGTGGGACGACCGACGTTGCACTCGGCGTCTCCGGCCTCGTCGCTCTCCTCGACCTCTCGGGCCGGCTCGACTCCGCTGGCTACGAGCTCCACGCCACCGAGATCGCCGTCGCCGACGAGATCGCTGGGGCCGCGCAGCTCGTGATGGGGAAGACGGACGGCATCCCGGCGGCGATCGTGCGTGGTGTAGACGTAGGCGGCGACGGCCGCGGGAGCGACCTCGTCATGCCTCGCGAGCGCGACCTGTTCCGCTGACCCGGATAGACTCGCCCCGTGCGGAAGTACGCGATCTGGGGCACCGCGACGTCTCCGGAGCACGAGGCGTGGGTACGGGCGATCGGCACGCAGTTCGAGGCGGAAGGATTCGCCAGGGTCGACGACGTCGCCGACGCCGACTTCGTCCTCAACATGTTCGATCCGGAGGATCCGAAGGCGTTTCGCCGGGCCTCGCGCGGGACGTATTCCGCCGCGTTCTACGAGTTGCCCGAGGCGCCCGACGACGCGCTGAAGGCGAGCTACCCCATGCTCGTGCGGACCCTGTCGAACGTCGTTCTCCTCCGCGTTCCCGATAAGGGCGTGTGGTTCACGACGATGGAGCAGGGCACGTACCACGTGGCCGAGGACCCGGCCGCGATCTACGAGCGCCTCGAGCCGCTCGCGACGTCGCGCCTGGTCATCGACAACGAATGGATCCCCGACCTCGAGCCAGAGCTCTGGGACGGCGACGAGATCACGACGGACATCAGCGAGTCGGGCAGGCGGCTGGACGAGCTCGACCTGCTGCCGTCTCCCTTCCCGGTGGAGGAGTACCTCTCGGGGCGCGACCTCCGGCACGTCATGCGCCTCTACTCGGTCGGCGGTCTCTCGTACGGGAACCTCTCCGCCCGCAAGGACGAGACCCGCTTCTGGATGAGCGCGAGCGGCGTCGACAAGTCGAAGCTCGAGTCCGTCGGCCGCGACATCCTCATGGTCAAGGACTTCGACGACGACCGCGGCGTGATCGTCCTCAGCGTGCCGCCGGGCATCGAGCCGAGGCGCGTCTCGGTCGACGCCATCGAGCACTGGATGATCTACCAGGCTCATCCTGATGTCGGAGCGATCCTCCACATCCACGCGTGGATGGACGGGATTGCCGCGACGGACGTGAACTACCCGTGCGGCACGCAGCAGCTTGCGATCGCCGTGGCGGATCTCGTGGCGCAGGAGCCCGATCCCGCGCATGCCGTGATCGGCCTGCGCAACCACGGCCTGACGTGCACCGGCGACAGCCTCGCGGAGATCCTCGACCGCGTCGCGCCGAAGGTGCTCCGTCAGGTTCCTATGACCTGAGCCGGAGCGCGGTCAGCACCGCGAGCAGCGGCGCGACGACGACGTCGTTCACGAGGCACCACGCGCACACGGCGTCGATCACGAAGAGCTGCAGCGCCAGCAGGTACGTGCTGAACAGCACCCCGACGAGCGCCACGGTCGCAGCGCCGAGTCGTGCGTTCGGGGAGTCCCAGGCAACGAGCCCGAGAATGGCGGCGTACGCGCCGAGGCCGAGCAACGCGACCGGAATGCCTGCAATCTCGGCGTACTCCGACTTCTGAACCGTCTCGCAGCCCCCGCCGGCGACGCAGACGAGAGCCGCGTCGTCGAAGTGAACCCACGTGAGATAGGCCGCGAGCGCGAGACCCGCAAGCGCGACGATGCCGGCGGCAACTCGCAGCGTGCGGTCGCTCACCCGTCGATCGCGTCGTCGAGCGCTGCCCGTAGCTGGTCGAGGTCGGCGACGTTGATGAGATACGGCTCGTTGTCGCCGAGCGCGATTTGAAGCGTTGGCGTTCCGAGGATCCCTGCGGCCTCTGCAGCTGTCCCCGCACCCTCGGCCTCCGCGACGATCGCCTCGCTGTCGGCGTCCGCGAACAGCCTGTCGACGTCGAGCCCGTCGATCTCGGCGGAGAGCTCGCGAAGCAGTTCGTCGGTGACCCAGCCGTCGTTCTCGCCGCCCTGGTTGCGGTAGAGCGCCTCCTGCAGATTCCAGAACCTGTCTTGCTCCGCGGCTGCGAGCAGGAAGCGGTAGGCCTTGACGGAGTCCTCTCCGATGAACGGGAACCCACGGAACTCGGTGTTCACGGTGCCGGGGCGGACGTACTCGTCGACCACTACCGGAAAGAACGCGTCGGTGTAGACGCGGCATGCAGGGCATTGCGGGTCTGCCCACTCGATGAGCGTCACGTCGGCGTCGGCGGCGCCGAGCGTGCGTCCGTCCTGGGGAATCCCCGCGAGGTCGACCACAAGCGACTCGGTCGGGGGCGGCGCGCTCGAGTCACCTCGTCCGAGAAGCGCGACCGCGACGAGCGCCGCCGCTGCGGCAATCGCCATGCCGAACGCGAGCGCGACCATGCGTCCGGAGGGACGGTTGCCGGAGCGGGGGTTCATCGCCGCCATCGCCACGAAGTCTGCCCGTAGCGGGGCTTTTCCGTGGTTACACCACGGCTTACACCCCCGAGCCGATGGTCATCCCTCGAACGGGGTACTAGTTTGCCGGCCATGATCGAACTGGCCACGGAGAAGAAGATGGCTCCCATCACGTTGAGGCAGCGTGAGGTGGTCGCACTGATCGCAGCGGGCTGCTCCAACGACGAGGTCGGGCTACGCCTCGGGATCTCCCCCAGGACGGCGAAGGCGCATTGCGACGTGCTTCGTGCGAAGCTCGGTGTGCGGCGACGCCGGCAGATTCCGATCGCGTTCCGACTGTTGACGGGAGAGGATCCGCTGTCTGCGGGGCGCCGCTACACGGTTGCGGCCGGGCTACCCCGCTGACCAGAGTGCCCGCGGCGGCGTCGTCGCGGGCACTCTTCCTCTCCCGGCAGCGGGTGTTAGGGTCGGCGGGTCGATTCAGGTGTCGGTCAGGAGAGGGCGACGACTGCGACAGCCTCACAGGTCAGGATCCGCAAGCGCAGGATTGTCGAGCGGCCAAGGCTGTTCGGGATCCTCGACGATTCCAAGGCGCGGATCCGGATGCTCATCGCTCCGGCCGGCTACGGCAAGACGACGCTGGCAGAGCAGTGGGTCGTACGCGACGGGCGCCGCGGAACGTGGTTCACGGCGCGCTCGTCGTCGACGGACGTCGCCGCCCTCGCCCTCGGGATCGCGAAGAGCGCGACGTCGGTCATCCCCGAGTGCGACGTCCGACTCCGCACGCACATGCGAGCCCTTCCCGCGCCTGCCGAGAACGTGCAGACGCTTGCCGAGATCCTCGGCGAGGATCTAGTCGAGTGGCCGTCCGACGCGTGGCTCGTCATCGATGACTACCACGAGATCGCGCAGGAGCCGAAGGCCGAGGACTTCATCGACGCACTCGTCGCAGTCTCGCCTGTGCAGTTCCTGATCGCGAGCCGCGTGAGGCCATCGTGGGTGACGACCAAGCATCGGCTCTACGGCGAGGTGCTCGAGGTCAACCAGGCTGGTCTTGCGATGGATACGCGGGAGGCCGCAGACGTCCTCGTCGAGCGCGGCGAGGACGCAGCGTCGGGCCTCGCGACTCTTGCCAACGGGTGGCCGGCAGTGATCGGACTCGCGAGCGTGTCGTCCGCAGAGCTCGAGGAAGGCACGGATGAAGTCCCCGAGTCGCTGTACCGGTTCTTCGCCGACGAGGTGTTCAGCGCACTCGGTCCGGACGTGCAACAGGGACTGACGACGCTCGCCGTCGCACCTGTCCTCGATGCCGAGCTTGCGTCTGCGCTCCTCGACCCGAGCCCGGCCGAGTCGGTCTGTGCAACAGCCCTCGACGTTGGTTTGCTCGTAGAGCGCGAAGGCCGGCTCGATCTCCATCCGTTGGCTCGCGCGTTTCTCGAAGAACGCAGCGGCCAACTCGGCCTTAGTCCACGCGAGGGCGCGGCGGAGGTCTGTCTCGCGATCTATCGCGCCCGGCATGACTGGGATGCGGCCTTCCATCTGGTTAGTCGGGCGAGTTTGGTCGGCGAATTGCAAGACTTAATGGGTGCGGCGCTAGACGACCTCCTCGAAGCGGCGCGGTTGCCAACCTTAGAACGATGGTGCGAGTACGCGGTGGTGTGTCACGTCGACGCACCGATCTTCGCTCTCGCACGCGCCGAGTCGATGTTGCGTCACGCGAGACAGATAGAAGCGATCGCTTATGCGGAGGCCGCCGGCACCGATCCCACACTCGCCTTCCGCGCTATGGCGCTTGCGGGCCGCGCAGCTCATCTCGTGTCGCGCGAGGAGGACTCGCTGGCACTCTTCGAACGCGCAGAAGCTGCAGCTGATTCGGAGAGTCAGAAGCGGGAGGCGAGATGGGGGCAGCTCATCTCCGCCATTGACCTAGGGCACGGGTCGGCGGAAGTGCAGTACGCCGAACTGGCTCAGGGTGTCGGGCTCAGCGACCCACGCGAGTTTCTCCGCGCAGCCGCGATCGGACTCAATCTCCGCTTAAGGCAGGGATTGGTGTTCCTTGATGACGCCGACCTCGCCAGACAGCTCATGCCAGTGGTGGGTGACCCGCTCGTGCGCTCGTCTTTCCTGAGTGTGTATGGAACCGCGCTGTGCCTTGCAGCGCGCTACGAGGACGCGCTCACGGTGGCCGCTGATCTCCTGGAAGTGGCAAAGCGTTATCGACTCGACTTCGCCTCGACTTACGGATACGTGGCAATCGCGGCAGCCCGCTGCGGGCTACGGCAGTGGAACGATGCGGAAGCTGCCGCTCGCGAAGCGCTGGCGCGTGCGAAGTCAGCGCGTGACGTTCACGCAGATCTCACGAGCCGAGCAGTCTTGCTGCGGCTTTACGCCCAGCAGGGTCGGTTGCCGGATGCGTTCGGCGTCGAAAGCGGACATACACGCGGGGCGATCGATGCTGTGATCGACGAGTTCGTCGTGTCAAGGGCACTCGCGATGGCATGCGCGAGTCGCACGCACGAGGCCCGTGAGCTGGTGGGCGAAGTTCGAAGCACGAGCACTGTGGAAGGATTGGTGCTTCGCGAGGCGGTCAACACAGTTTGTGCGCTTCGGGATGGTTCGGTGGACGTCACTGAGCATGCGCTTCGACTCGAGGCTGTCGCCTTCCAGACCGGCGGCGTGGATCTGCTGGTCGCGGCCTACCGCTCCTGTCCAGAGCTTCTGACGATCACGCTGCGTGCTGCCAAAGGACCACGATTCCGCGATCTCGTCGAACGCGTGGGCGACAGCGATCTCGCAAGTGCCGCTGGTTACCCACTTGCCACTGACGGTGATCGACGGCTGCTGTTGACGCCGCGGGAAACCGAAGTATTCGAGTTGCTTCGGACTGGAGTGTCAAATCGTGAGATCTCAAAGATGCTCTTCATCGAGGAATCGACTGTAAAGGCACATACCCACAGCATCTACGACAAGCTCGGCGTGCGCTCACGGAACGCCCTGGCGGTTCAGGCCGCCCTAGAGCGGATGGATCAAGCGACGTCGGCGATCGAGTCGAGTACGGGGTCTGAATCGCCGTAGTTGCCGTGCGTGAACTCGCGAAAGTCAGTTCGTTTCGCAAGCCGGTAGTCCTCGTTTGCGCCGGCAAGGATTGCTTCGAAGGCCGCCACAACGCTTGTGTCAAATTGACTGTCAACGGCTTGCGCTAGTCGAAGGCGTGCAACTCTGCTCGGCATCGCATCACGATATGGCCGATTCGAAGTCATGGCGTTGTACGCGTCTGCCACAGCGATGATCCGAGATACCAGCGGGATCTCCAGCTCGCTCAGGCCGTCTGGGTATCCCTGACCGTCGATCCGCTCGTGATGGTGGCGGACGATCATCGAGATCTCGGAGTATTCGTCGACGTGCGCAAGGATGCGTTCGCCGATTGCCGAGTGCTCCTGCATATGCCGTCTCTCGTCGAGCGTTAGGGCGCCTGGCTTTTCGAGCAGACCCGGAGGCAAGCCGATCTTGCCGATGTCGTGTACGAGTCCACAGAGATATGCCTGATCACAAATCTCCTCCGGAAGTTCCATCCGCCTTGCGATATCACGTGAGTAGATCGCGACCGCAGCCGAATGACCAGCGGTGTACTGATCTCTTGCATCCAGAGTTGCTATGAGCGCGGCGGCGAACTGGAGATTCGCGCGCTCAAGTGTGTCGTTTGCGGAGGAAAGATCGACCGCCAGTTGGCGTTGCTCCTGGTAGAGGCTGTAGAGACGTTGAACTGCCATCGCCGGCACCAAGAACAGCGCGAGAGTCCAGGGTGAGACTCGCACATACATAAACGCAAGTAGGGCAACGATCGGCGCATAGACAACTGCGGACGTCAACACGACTGGAACTAGACTGTGGATGACATCTCCGACTGGTCGGCCTCGGACCCGCGCAGTGAGCGCGGCAAAGAACACGTCCAGCACCTCACCCATGACAGCCGTCAGGAGCGACGCGGCGACCAGTTCTCCGAACTCCGTGGGCACGAGGGCAAGAGCGGCCTGGGCAGTGAATCCCATAACCGCACCGCTAATGAATCGCGTGCTCGTGTACGTCGCCCACTTCAGGCGTGGCGCCCGGTCACGATTCCGACGAGAAACCAGCTCTGGGTCACCAAGCATTGAGGCTGCGCCCACGACAGCGGCTGCAAGTGGTCCAAAGAGCACTGCTGCGAAAAGGGTCGGAACTTGGGAGATCGAGTGCTCTTCCGTGCTGGTCAGTCCACGTTGTGTAACGGCGAACCTGATGCTGATCCGCTCGGCCGCGGCGCCAGCAAGACACAGCAACAGTACGGTCACTGGAGACCCCAGCGTGTACCCAGTTGAGGTCAGCGCGACAGCTGTCAGTCCAGCAGCGCAAGCGAGGGCACAGACGTAGATGAGGGTCTGGCGCTGGGGATGGTCCTTGACGGCTTGAACTATCCCCCGAACGGGGTATACGATCTGGCTGCCGTCAGTTCCCAATCTAGGAGTCATCTCTATGCCTAGGTCTACGAAGATCTGGTAGATCCGTCGCATCCTCGGTTCTCCACCGGGGGTGGGCATCCCTCTTTCGGGTGAGAGCCCCGAGGGAACGGCCCGGGAAGGAGAGTTGGATGCAGACGGGCGTTATGCAATGAGCCCACGCCGGAAGCCGACAG
>DASQLF010000007.1:0-20710 GCA_035630135.1 Gaiellaceae bacterium | reverse complement strand
TGCGGTACAGCCGGTCGACGTCGTCGACGAGGCGCTCGACGGCGTAGCGCTCGCGGACGCTGGCGCTGCCGGCGTCGCCCATTTGCGCCCTCAGGTCGGGATCGCGCGCGAGCTCCGCCAGGCGGTCGGCCGCCGCCGCCGTGTCGCCCGGCTCGACGAGGAAGCCGTCGACGCCGTCGGTCACGACGTCAGGCACGCCCCCTACCCGTGTCGCGACGACCGGGGTGCCCGATGCGAGCGCCTCGATGGCGCTGACGGGGGTCCCCTCGTTCAACGACGGCAGCAGGAAGGCGTCGAAGAGGCGGTAGTAGCCCGCGACGTCCGACTGGTAGCCGACGAAGTACGTGTCGCGCGCGATGCCGAGGTCGTGGGCGACCTGCTCCAGGCGCTCGCGGTCAGGCCCGTCCCCGACCATGCAGAGGACGGCAGGCACGCCGCGCTCGCGCGCCGCGCGGACGATCTCGAGCACCGCATCCGTGTCCTTCACGCCGGTCATGCGCCCCACCCAGCCGACGACGAACGCGTCCTCGGGGATTCCGTAGAGCTTCCGGTAGTCGAGCTCGGCCGTCTCGTCGCCGAGACGCTCCTCGAGCGGGATGCCGAGCCGGATCACGGTGAACTTGTCCGCCGGCGCGATCCCGTGCTCCACGAGCTCGTCGCGCACCTCCGGGCTCACGGCGATCAGCACGTCGGTCGAGCGGGCGAGGTTCCGTTCCACCTGCTTGAAGAACGCCGTCCGACCCGCGCCGAAGTAGCCCTTGAGGACGTGGCCGTGAAACGTGTGAACGACGATCGGCGGCTTCGCGCTCCCGGCGACGAGCGCCGCCGCGCGAGCGAGCGCACCGGACTTCGCCGTGTGCGTGTGGAGGATGTGCGGCCGTTCCTCGCGCATGATCCCGGCGAGCCGGCGGATCGAGCGCGCGTCGTGGAGCGGCGCGACCTCGCGCTGGATCTCGGGGACGTCGACGACCTTCACGCCGAGCCGTTCGGCCACGAACGCCATCGAGTCCTCGCCGCGAGCGAGCGATCCGGCGACGAGCGTCGTGTGGTACCCGCGCGTCTCGAGGCCGGCTGCGAGGTTCGAGACGTGGATCGCCGGGCCTCCCATGTTCAGGCGCGCGATCACGCGCAGAATGCGGATCGGCTCCGGCACGGCGGTGACCTTATCGGCGCCGCTGAGTACGCTCTCGCGTCGTGGTCGTGATGCTCACGTCGGTCGGCCAGCGCGTCGACATCGCCCGCGCGTTCAGCGCAGCGGGCGCGACCACGCTCGGCGTCGACGCCGACCCGCTCGCGCCCGCGCTCTACCACTGCGATCTGCGCGTCATCGTCCCGCGCATCGCGGATCCGGAGTACGTGCCGGCCCTGGCGCGGCTGCGCGACGAACACGACGTGGGTCTCGTCGTCCCCCTCAACGACCTCGACTTCCCCGTGCTCGCGCCCGAGCGAGAGCGGCTCGCGCCCGCGCTCGTCCTCCTGCCCGGCGCCGAGGCCTCCACGCGGATGTCGGACAAGCTCGAGGCCCACCGCTTCTTCGTCGAGAACGGCATCGCGTCGCCGCGAAGCTGGGCGCCCGAGGAGGTGCCCGACGACGTGCGCTTCCCGGTGCTCGTCAAGGCGCGCGAGGGATTCGGCTCGCGGAACATCTTCAGGGCCGCCGACCGCGAGCAGCTCGACTTCTTCCTCGCGTATACGGACGTGCCGTCGTTCGTCCAGGAGCAGTGCCTCGGCGAAGAGTTCTCGATCGACGTCTTCTGCGACCTCGACGCGCGCTGCCTCAACGCGATCCCGCGCACGATGCTCCTTTCGAAGGGCGGCGAGTCGATCAAGGGCGCCTCGATCCGGGATCGGGAGCTCATCGAGCACGGCGCGCGCGTGGCGGAAACGGTCGGGATACGAGGGCCGGCGAACATCCAATGCTTCCGCGAGCCGGACCATTCCCTACCGATCACGGACGTCAACACGCGCTTCGGTGGAGGCTTTCCGGTGCCGCTGGCTGCGGGCGGCCGCTACCCGCAGCTCGCGCTGGCCCTGGCGCGCGGAGAGCGGCCCGAGCCACGGCTCGGCGACTTCGAGGAGGGCGTCGTCATGACCCGCTATTTCTCGGAGGTCTGCCTCGCCCCGGACGGAAACGGAGACCTCGCGGTCGTGCACCGGCCGTAGTCTTTCCACGCGATGCGCTACCTCGTCACCGGCGCCGCCGGCTTCATCGGCTCACAGCTGCTGCGAACGCTCCTCGAGCGCGGCCACGACGCGATCGGGTGGGACGCGTTCACGGACTACTACGACGCGCAGCTGAAGGAGGAGAACGCCGCAGGCCTTCCCGTCGAGCGGCTCGATCTCGCCGAAGACGAGCTCGACGTCGCGGGCTACGACGGCGTGTTCCACCTCGCCGGACAGCCGGGGGTCGCGAGCTTCGGGAGCGTCTTCCCCGTCTACGTCCGTCAGAACGTCCTGGCGAGCCAGAGGCTCTTCGAGGCGGCTGTGGCCGCTGGCACGCGCGTCGTCTTCGCGTCCTCCTCGTCGATCTACGGGGATGCAGCGGCATACCCGACCCCCGAAGACACGGTCCCGCGCCCGATTGCGCCGTACGGGATCACGAAGCTCGCGTGCGAGCACCTCGCCCGTGCGTACGAGAGAGGGTTCGGGCTCGACGCCGTCACGGTTCGCTACTTCACGATCTACGGGCCGCGCCAGCGTCCGGACATGGCGCTCCCGGTCATCCTCTCGTGCCTCTTGGAAGGCCGTCCGTTCGAACTCCATGGTGACGGCATGCAGTCCCGCAGCTTCACGTTCGTCGACGACGCCGTCGAGGCGACGATCCTGGCGATGGAGCGCGCCACCGTGGGTGCCGTGTTCAACGTCGGCGGGGGCGAGGAGGTCTCGATGCTCGAGGCGATCGAGACGCTCGGCAGGATCTCCGGACGTCGCCTCGAGCTGATCACCGGCCCACGGCGGATCGGGGATCAGCGCCGCACGGCGGCGGACACGACACGTATTCGTGAGGCGCTCGGCTGGACCGCAACGACGCCGTTCGCGGAGGGCCTCGAGGCTCAATGGCGCTGGGCCGCTGCTAGGGTCGCGGCCGCATGAGCGCGGGTCTCGAAGAGCAGGAAGTCGACCTCTCCTCCGGCTGGCAACGACTCAAGGAGCGCTGGTGGCTCCCGGTCGGCGGTCTCGTCGTGGGCGCGATCGTGGGAATCGCGCTCGCGCTCTCCGGCGGCACGGTCTGGCGCGCGCAGACGATCGTCTACCTCGGGCAGCCGTTCGCGCCGCTCGGTGGCGGCCAGATCCAGAGTCTCGCCACGAATCCGCGCACCGTGAGCGAGATCATCCGCTCGCAGGCCGTGGTCCAGCGAGCGTCGCGCGTGAGCGGCATTCCGGAATCGCAGCTGCGCTCGTCGATCTCCACGCGCGAGCTGCTCGCCGTCGGGCAGGTGCGCGGCATCAACCCGCTGTTCGAGATCTCGGTGAAAGGGGCGGGCAAGCGAAAAGTGGAACTCGCGGCCGACGTCATGGCGGAGCGCGTCACCCAGCGCGTGTCGTTGTACGTCACGGAGAAGGTCGCCCTGCTCGACAACCGCGTCGAGGTAGCCGAAGGGCAGCTTGCGGCGATCGAAGCGCGCATCGCCGAGGCGCAGGAGCAGCAGGATGCGCTGGCAACCAACACGTCGCTGGCGCCCGTCGAGCGGCTTCTCCTCAGCCAGAACCTGAACGCGGTGATCACGACGGCGGACGCGCGACGGACGGCGCTCCAGGAGGATCTCGACGAGGCGCGCCAGCTCCTCAACCTCGCCGAGAACGTCGAGTCGAGCCGCGTGGTCGAGCCTGCCGCCGCGAGCAAGACGACGGCGCGCTCGAGCCGCTCGTCGCTCCTCGTCGGAGCGCTGATCGGGCTTCTGCTCGGCGCGCTCGCGGCGCTCGTTCTGGATCCGTTGGCGCGGCGGCGCGGAACGTCCAGCGCGGGCTGATGCTCGACGGCAAGCGGGTCGCGGTCGTCGTGCCCGCGTTCGACGAGGAGCATCTCGTCGGCGAGACGATCCGCGGCATCCCGGCCTTCGTCGACCGGATCCTCGTCGTCGACGACGCGTCGCGGGATGGAACGGCTGCCGCGGCTGTCTCCGTCGGCGAGGCGCGCGTCGAGGTCCTCTCGCACGAGCGAAACGCCGGTGTCGGCGCCGCGATCGCGACGGGCTACCGGCGCGCACGCGACGAGGAGATCGACGTCACGTGCGTGATGGCCGCGGACAATCAGATGGATCCCACGGAGCTCGAGGCGCTCGTAGGGCCTGTGGCGCGCGGCGAGGTCGAGTACGCGAAGGCGAATCGCCTCGTCTCCGGCGAGGCCTGGACGGTGATCCCACGCACCCGCTACCTCGGCAACGCGGTTCTCTCGCTGCTCACGAAGATCGCGTCGGGCTACTGGCACGTCGCCGACTCGCAGGCGGGATACACGGCGTTGTCCCTGGAGGCCCTCTGCCGCCTCGACCTCGACCGCCTCTACCCGCGCTACGGCTTCCCGAACGACGTGCTCGTGCATCTGAACGTCCAGAACGCGCGCGTGCGGGACGTCCCGTCGCGGCCGATCTACGACGTGGGGGAGCGGTCGGGGATCCGCCTTCGCTCGGTGATCCCGCGCATCTCGTGGCTCCTCTTCAAGGGGTTCTGGTGGCGGATGGGCCAGAAGTACGTCATCCGCGACTTCCACCCGCTCGTGTTCTTCTACGCGTTCGGAGCGGCGATGCTCGGGGTCGGCCTACTCCTTGGCGCGCTCGAGGTGATCCTGCGCTTCGCGGGCAACGCCATCACGCCCGCGTCGATCGTGCTCGTCGCGGTGCTCGTCATCGCGGGCCTGCAGATGACGCTCTTCGCCATGTGGTTCGACATGGAGGCGAACAAGGACCTGCGCTAGCCAGGTCGTCGCATCCTTCCGCGCGGGCAGGAGCGTCCGTTCGGGTGTCGTAAGGAGTGAAGCCGGCCGCGGAAGCGTCCGATTAGCATCGAGACCATGCCGACCTCACTCGTCACCGGCGGAGCAGGGTTCCTCGGCTCCCATCTCTGCGAGACGCTGCTCGAGCGCGGCCATCGCGTCGTGTGCGTCGACAACCTCGTCGTCTCGTCGCTCGAGAACATCGACCACCTCCGCGACGACGCGTTCGTCTTCCTGAACCACGACGTGATCGAGCCGATCGAGTGGGACGAGCCCGTGGACTTCGTTTATCACCTCGCCGCTCTCGCCAGCCCGGTCGACTACCTGCGGATGCCGCTCCACTCGCTGAAGACCGGCTCGTACGGGACGCACCACGCTCTGGGGCTCGCGAAGTGGAAGCGCTCGAGATTCCTCCTTGCCTCGACGAGCGAGGTCTACGGCGACCCCGAGGTGCACCCACAGCCCGAGACGTACTGGGGCAACGTCAACCCGATCGGGCCGCGCGGGGTCTACGACGAGGCGAAGCGGTACGCCGAGGCACTGACGATGGCCTATCACCGCCAACAAGGTGTGAACACGTCCATCGTCCGGATCTTCAACACGTACGGGCCCCGGATGCGGGCGTACGACGGCCGGGCGATCCCCACCTTCCTCCGACAGGCGCTCGACGGGAAGCCGATGACCGTGTTCGGCGACGGCTCGCAGACGCGGAGCTTCTGCTACGTCGAAGATCTGATCCGCGGCATCGTCTTGCTTGCCGAGTCGCAGGAGCATCTGCCCGTGAACCTCGGCAATCCCGACGAAAAGACGCTCCTCGAGCTCGCGGAGGTCATCCTCCGGCTGACCGGGTCATCGAGCGAGATCGTGTACGAGGCTCTCCCGGTCGACGACCCGCAGGTGCGCCAGCCGGACATCACCCGCGCGAAGCAGATCCTCGCCTGGGAGCCGGAGATCGCGCTCGAGGACGGCCTGAAGCGCACGATCGCGTCGCTCGGGCACGCCGCCGTCGGCTCTGCGTGAGCGATCTCGGCGCGCGGTACGAGGAACATCACCGGGAGCGTCGGGACGACGGCGACTTCGTCTTCGTACCGGAGCGCATCCCATTCTTCGTCACGGCGATCGGGCGGGGAAAGCGCGTGCTCGACCTCGGCTGCCGATCGGGCGCGCTGACGAGGCACTTCCTCGACGGCAACTCGGTCGTCGGGCTGGACGTCGACGCCGCCGCGCTCGAGAAGGCGCAGGCCCTCGGGATCGAACCCGTGGAGGCGAACGTGGAGGATCCTCTTCCGTTCGAGGATGCGAGCTTCGACGCCGTCGTTGCAGGCGAGCTGCTCGAGCATCTTCAGTTCCCGGACGCGCTCGTCGCCGAGACGAGACGCGTGCTTCGCCCTGGAGGCGTCCTCGTCGGGTCGGTACCGAATGCCTTCCGCGTCCAGAGCCGCCTGCGCTTCCTCCGCGGCCAGCCGCCCGAGGACGACCCGACGCACCTCCGCATGTTCTCTCCGAGCGCGATGAGGCGGCTCCTGTCCGCCTTCGACGACGTACGGCTCGACTTCGTCGGAGGCCGGTACACGAGGCTGAACGCGCGCCTCTTCGCGCGCGATCTCGTGTTTCGCGCGACGAAGCGCCCCTAGACCACGCCGCGCGCGGCCCAGGCGCGCAGGTGCAGCGCGAACGCGCCGCCGGGCAACGACGTGCGGCAGCGCTCGCGGACAGCCGCTTGCCGCTCCCGGTCGAGGCTCGCCAGATACGAGCCGGCAGGGCCGACGCCGAGTGCGAACGGCTCCCAGTACTCCTCGAACGACTCGTGCTCGACGTCGAGAGTGACGGCTCCGGCTTCGATGTCCCGAAGGCCGGCGGCGCCGAACAGCTCGGCGAGGTGGCCGGCACGTGCGCCTGGGCGGCCCGACTCGTCGACCACGTTCGGATCCAGCTCGCGCGCCGCGTCCCAGAACGGGCTCAGCGGGCTGTCGCCTCCCGCGAGATCCCACACACAGGCGGCGACGACTCCGTTCGGGTGGGTCACCCGGGCCATCTCGCGAAGCCCGGCGACAGGATCCGTCATGAAGTGCACGACGAGCTGCGCGAGCGAGCCGCCGAACTCGTCGTCCGCGAAGGGCATGGTCTCGGCGGGAGCGAGCTCCACGCGAACTCCGGTGTGACGCTCGCGCGCGGCGACGACGAACGGCTCCGACGGGTCGGCGGCGGAGACGTTCTCCTCGCCGAAGCGATCGAGGAGCGTCGTCGTGAGCGCACCCGGCCCGCAGCCGACGTCGAGTACGGGCCCTTCCTGGACGCGCGCGAAGTCGAGGAACCGCGGTGCGAGCGGTTTCGAGTACCGCCCCATGAACCGGTCGTACGCGTCGGCCGCGACCGCGAAGCTCACGTCACGAGCTCTCGGCCGTCCCGAACCCGGCTCGGCGCGCGACATCGTCCTCCTCGACCATGTGACCGTCGCGTTCGACGTAGCCGTCCTTGCCTCCGACGACGAGCAGCACGAGATCCTCGTCCTCGCTGCCGTTCGACACTTTGCGCGCCGTCGTCGACTCGACATGGAAGAGGCCGCCGGCCTCGAGCACGCGCTCGTCGCCGTCGACCTCGATCCGCGCCTTCCCGGAGTGGACGAAGTACAGCTCGTCCTGCGTGTCGTGGTAGTGGTGGAAGCCGCTGTAGCCCGGTGGCATCACGATCGCGTTGACGCCGAAGGCCGTGACTCCGAGCGGTGCGCGGATCTTGCGGAAGCCGTAGCCCTCGCCGAGCTCGTCGAGCGTCCCGAATGCGTGCGCCATCTCAGTCCTTTCCGAGGAGGTGGTCGGCGGTGTGTCGCAATCCGTCGTCCAGTCCGATCTGCGGGTCGAATCCCAGGAGAGCTCGCGCGTCCGAGACGTCCGCCCACGAGTTGCGCAGATCGCCAGGTCGAGCCGGCAGGTAGCGGCGCTCTACAGGCTTGTCAAGAAGGTTTCCGATCGCCTCTGCGAGCGCGTTCACACTCGTCGGCGAACCGCCCGAGATGTTGAAGATGCGCCCGCTCGCTCCGTCCGCGTCTGCCGCCAGCAGGTTCGCCGCGACGACGTTGTCGACGTAGGTGAAGTCGCGCGACTGCTCGCCGTCGTCGAAGATCGTGACGGGCTCGCCCGCGGCGATCGCCGTGATGAACAGCGGGACGACCGCGGCGTACTGCGAGCTCGGATCCTGGCGCGGCCCGAAGACGTTGAAGTAGCGCAGGACGACCGTCTCGAACGACTCGTAGACCCGACTGAAGCTCACGCAGTAGCGCTCGGCCGCGAGCTTGGCGACCCCGTACGGCGAGATCGGGTCGGCGGCCATGCCCTCGCGCAGTGGGAGCTCCGACTGGTTGCCGTAGATCGAGGACGACGAGGCGAAGACGACGCGGCGCACTCCCTCGTCGCGCGCGGCCAGAAGGACGTTGAGCGTGCCCTCGACGTTCACGGCGCTCGAGGTCAGCGGATCCTGCACGGAACGGGGCACGGACCCGAGCGCACCCAGATGGAAAACGACCTCCGTCCCGCGAACGGCGTTGTGGACGCGCTCGTAGCTGCGGAGCTCGCCTTCGACGAGCTGGACGTCGCCCTCTAGCTCGGCGAGGTTGGCGCGGCTTCCCGTGGAGAAGTTGTCGAGCACGCGCAGGTCGTCGCCGCGCGCGAGGAGCGCCCGCACGAGGTTCGAGCCGATGAACCCTCCTCCGCCGGTGACGAGCGCCTTCATCGCGTGGGATTCAACGTTGCCGCGCCGGCAGCCGCAAGCCCGAGGAGCAGGCATGTGGCCGCTTGCAGGGGAATCCCGGCGACGATGCCGAGCGACGCCCACTCGCCGGCGAGCGTCAGGAGTGCGCAGACGACGACGAGCCCCGTGCCGGCCGCCCACGGAGGCGGCGCCCGGGTTGCGGTGCGCCAGGCCAGCACGAGCCCGGCGACGCCCACGAGCAGCAGGAGCACGAGGCCGATCAACCCTGCGTCGGCGAACACCTGGATGTACAGGTTCTGGACGCCCCACTCGCGGCCCTCCGCCGGGAACGCAAGGTCGACGACATCGGGGAAGCGCTCGCGTGCGTCGGGGACGTACGGCTCGAAGACCTCGGGTCGGGAGGAGCGTTGCCACCCAACGCCGACGATCGGGTTGTCCTGCGCTATGCGCAGGCCGATGTACGAGAGCACGGTGCGCTGCGAGTAGGTCTCGACGCCCTGCGCCTGCTCGTCGCCGTGGAGGCCGACGAAGCGGAGGAAGTCCTCGAGAGCCTCGCTCCGGATCATCGTCACCCCGAGCGCGACGGCGACGACGACGATCGCGAGCGCCCCACCCTGCTGCCCGGACGGCTGGAACCTCCGGCGCGCCGCGAGCCACAGTCCCACCGTGCCGATCGCGAAGCCTCCGGCAGCCGCGACGGAGCCCGCGAGCACCAGCCCGAGCAGGCCCGCGGCGGCGGCGAGCGGGAGCAGGCGCGCGAGCGGAACCTGGCTCCGGCCCGCGACGATGCCGACCGCGAGCAGGCTCGCGGACAACGCGGACAGCGCCGCGAGGTCGTGTCGGCCGAGGAAGGACGAGTAGCGCCAACCAGAGGTAGAGACCTCGAACGCGTCGCTTCCGAGGAGTTGGAGGAGGGCGACACCGGTCGCGACCGTGCTCCAGGCGACGACGGCGAGAAGAACGATCGCGAGGTCGCTACGGCGGCGTACGAGCAAAGGGACGGCGACGACGAGGAACGCGTACTCGACGAACTTGAGGTAGCTCACGAGGTGATCGCCAAAACGATCGTCGGCGACCGCTGTGGGACGCAGTGCGGCGAACGCGAGCCACCCGATGAGCAGCGCACCGGGGATCCAGAGGATGGGCGAGGCGGCGAGCGGCGCTGCTCCGAGCCTCACGAGCCACACGAGCGCCACCGCCACGACCGCGAGCAGCGCCCAGTCCGCGAGGCGGATCTGGATCGACGTCGAGCCGGCCGAGAGCGCGAGCTCCGGCTGGAAGCGCTCGTGCAGAAAGAGGAACGGAATGGCAGCCCCGAGCACGAGCGCTCCGACCGAATCGCGGTCGACCGCGGTGCGAATCGTCGACGTCCAGGTCCTCTCGAGCGCCCCGGTCGCCACGGCGCCACTATAAGCAGGCCGGCAGTTCCTTCCCCCAAGACCGGAGATCCGCTAAGCGCGGAGTCTCCGGTCGCGGACAAATCCCTGAAGGCGGCTGCTGCGCAGCCGCGCGGGACCGACTCCCGAGCCACTCCTTACACTCACGCCGATGTCCTCCCGCGTCGCCCGACGCCGGTCGGCGACGGCCGCGTGGATCTACGCCGCCGTCGCATGCGGCATCGCGGGGACGATCGTCGCGGCGCGCGTGCTCGGCAGCGACGACTTCGGCGTCTTCGCGACGGCGCTCGTGGTCGTCGGGTTCTTCCAGATCCTGCTCGATCTCACCGTCGAGGAGTCGCTCACGAAGTACGGCTTCCGGTACGTCGCGGGCGAGGACTGGGGACGGCTCCGGCGCCTGTTCCGGCAGGCGCTGATCCTGAAGGTCGTCGGAGGCGTTTTCGCCACGATCATCGTCGTCGCGCTCGCTCCGTTCGCGGACGACCTCTTCGGCTCCGAAGGCGTCGAGGAGGCGCTACTCGCGGCCGCCCTCCTTCCGTTCGTCCAGTCCTCGGAGAACGTCGCCTCGACGGCGCTCCTCCTGCACAGCCGCTACGACCTGCGCGGCGTGTACCAGGCCGGGTCGAGCGCGCTGCGCCTGCTCGCGATCGTGATCGGCGCCCCGCTCGGCGTCCCCGAGGCGCTCCTCGCGATCGTCGTCGCCCAGGGGATCGCGACCGTCGGAATCTCGGTCGTCGGGCTGGTCGCCCTGCGCCGGTTCCCGGCTGCGCCGGCCCGCGAGCTTGCCGAGGACGTCCCCGGCATCCGTTCGTTCGTGATCGAGTCGAGCATCGCGACGGGCGTCATCTCGCTGCGGACAACGCTCGTGCCGCTCGTGCTCGGCGTCGTCTCGGGGACGACCCAGGTCGGGTTCTTCCGCATCGCGTCGACACCACAGACGGGCCTTGCGGCCGCGAGCTCCCCCGCGCGACTCGTGCTCATGACCGAACAGACGCGCGACTGGGAGAAGGGCGAGCGACGCCGGATCCTTGCTGGGATCCGCCGGTACACGCGCTGGGCCGGGGCGATCATGGTCGTGGCGGTTCCCGCCTTCTTGGTCGCGATGCCGTGGCTGGTCGACCTCGTGTTCGGCTCCGAGTTCGACGACGCCGTCACCGCGGCGCGCATCGTGCTGCTCGCGGCCGCGGTGCACTTCGTCCTCGGCTGGACGAAGTCGCTCCCCGTGACGATCGGCCGCCCGCGCCTGCGGATCTGGACGCACGGGCTCGAGACGCTCGTCGCAATCCCGCTCGTCGCCCTCCTCGGGGCGGAGTGGGGAGCGACCGGCGCCGCGATCGCGGTGCTCGCGTCGACCTTCGTGTTCGCGATCGCCTGGCTCGTCGTGATCGTGCGCCTGCACGACGAGGTGCACGCCGCCGAGCCTGGATCATCCGAGGTGTCGCTGCAGCCGTGAGGGTCGTCGTCGTCTCGGGCATCTGGCCGCCGGATCCGGGCGGGCCCGCGAGCCATGCTCCTGCCCTCGCCGACTTCCTCGTCGAGCGCGGCCACGCCGTCGAGGTCGTGACGACCGCCGACGCGCAGCCGGAGCCGCGCAGCTATCCGGTGCTCTGGGCGGCGCGGAGCTCGTCCGTGCGCCACGCGCGTGCTGCGCTGCTCGTGCGAGAGGCCGCGCGCCGTTCCGACGTCATCTACGCAACGAGCATGATCCGCCGCGCCGCGGCCGGCGCCCGGCTCGCGCGCCGTCCTCTGATCGTCAAGCTCGTGTCCGACGAGGCGTTCGAACGAGCGGCGCGGGAGGGGCGCTACTCGGGCACGCTCGACGCGTTCCAGAGCGAGAAGGGCGATCCGCGCACCCGTTTCCTCCGCGCGTCGCGGAACCGCGCCCTCCGGACGGCGCGGCACGTGTTCTGCCCGAGCGCGTACCTGCGCGATGTGGCGTTGCGCTGGGGGCTCGAGCCCGAGCGTCTGTCGGTGCTGCCCAACCCGGCGCCGGCGATCCCTCCTCTGCCGGCGCGGGAGGCGCTACGTGCCGAGCTCGGCTTCGCGGGCGACATCCTCGTGTTCGCCGGACGCCTGGGGCCGCAGAAGGACCTCGGTGTGCTCCTCGAGGCGCTCGCCGACGTTCCGGATGCCTCGCTGGTCGTGGCGGGCGACGGGCCAGAGCGAGCCGCGCTCGAGCATCGAGCGCAAGAGCTCGGGCTGGACGGTCGTGTCTCCTTCCTCGGTGCGGTACCGCGTGATCGGGTGCTCCGGCTGTTCGCCGCCGCCGACGCGTCGGTCCTGTCGTCTGCCTGGGAGAACTTCCCGCATACCGTCGTTGAGGCGCTAGCGGTCGGCTGCCCGGTGATCTCGACGGCCGTTGGCGGGGTTCCTGAGGTCGTGCGCGACGGGGAGAACGGCCTGCTCGTGCCGCCTTCCGATCCAGCCGCACTCGGGGCCGCGATCGCCCGGTTCCTCGGTGACCGCGCATTGCGAGACCGGCTGGCAGCAAACGCGACGGCATCCGTCGACGGGTACACGGAGGCGGCCGTGTTCGAGCGCATCGAGGCCGAGCTCGTCCGGGCGACCACATGAGGAAGCGGCTGCTCATGGTCGGCCGCTCGCGCTACTCGCTGCCGCTGTCCCCGTCGCTCGAGCAGAAGTTCGACGCGCTCTCGGAGGAGCTCGAGGTGCGTGTGCTCGCGAGCGCGGCAGGTGGGACAGGCGAGGACTCACGCTTCGCGCTCGTGCCCCCGTTCACGCCGCGTGCGCTCGACGGCCTCGTGTTCTACGCGGTACTCCCGTTCCGCGTCGCGCGCGAGCTGAAGGCGTTCCGGCCCGACGTCGTGCTCGCCCAGGGAGCGCAGGAGGCCGCTCTCTGCATCGTCGGTCGGGCGCTCGCGCGGGTACCGACGCGCGTCGTTGCGGATCTCCACGGTGACCCGGCCGCGCCGGCGCGCCTGTACGGCTCTCGTGGACGCAAGGCCCTCGCACCCCTCGCCGATGCCCTCGCCCGCTTCGGGTTGCGCCGCAGCGACGGCGTGCGGACGATCTCCGCGTACACCTCGCGCCTCGTGCGCGAAGGCGGCGTCGAGCCCACTGCCGAGTTCGCCGCGTTCATGGATCTGGAGCCGTTCGTCGAGACGCCGCCCGTGCCGTTGCCGGACAAGCCCGTCGCGCTCTTCGTGGGCGTGCTCGAGCGCTACAAGGCCGTCGACGTGCTCGCCGAGGCGTGGCGGCGCGCGGCGACACGCGTCCCGGACGCGACGCTTCACATCGTCGGACGAGGAACGCTGCGTGAGATAGCGGAAGCGCTCGTCCGCGACCTCCCGGCCCAGACGCGGTGGACGGAGTCCCTCACCACGCCCGAGGTGGCGAGGGCGCTCGACGAGTCGACGGCGCTGGTTCTCCCGTCGCGCTCGGAGGGTCTCGGCAGGGTCGTCGTCGAGGCGTTCTGTCGCGGGCGTGGGGTCGTCGCGAGTCGCATCGGCGGGATACCCGATCTCGCGGAGGACGGCGTCACCGGACTGCTCGTGCAACCCGAGGACACCGCTGCGCTGGCCGACGCCCTCGTTCGCGCTCTCTCCGACCGTGGGTTGGCCGAGCGCCTCGGCGGAGCCGCACACGACGCCGTGCAGCCGTGGCTCGCGACCCCGGAGGACTACGCCCGCCGACTCCGCGAGCTCGTAGACGAGGTCACCAGCAAGCCTGCCTAGACTCACCCGATGCGCGCGTACCGGGCCATGCAGGTGCTGAAGAACGGGCTCTACCGAACGACGGGAGAGGCGGTGAGCGCCGTTTCGCCGCCCGACGACGCCGGCCGGACGCTTCGCGTGCTCATGTACCACAAGGTCAACGACCAGTGGCCCAACCCGATCACGGTTCCGACCGCCGTCTTCGACGAGCAGATGACACTCCTGCGCGAGCTCGGGTACAGGGTGGTGTCGCTCCGCGACGTCCGCGACCACTACCTCGACGGAGCGACGCTCCCCGACCGGGCGGTGCTGATCACATTCGACGACGGCTACCTCGACAACCTCGAACAGGCAGCGCCGATCCTCGTCGACCACGGCTATCCGGCGGTGATCTTTGCGCCCATCGGCTACCTCGATCCTGGCGCGCGTCCGCTTCCGCACGAGGAGAGCCTCCTTCGCTCGGGCATCCGGAACCCGACCCTCACGTGGAGTCGGCTGAAAGAGCTCGACGACGTCGGCATCCGCATCGAGTCACACGGCATCGGGCATCGTCGCCTCGCCGAGCTCGACCCGGACGAGGCACTCCGCGAGATCGCGATCTCGAAGATTCGGCTCGAGGAAGCGCTCGGGCGCGAGGTCGAGGCGTACGCCTACGTCAAGGGGTCGCGGGCGGACTACCGCGCCGAGCACGCGAGCCTCGTGCGGCAGGCGGGGTACAAACTCGGCTTCTCGGCGGTCTCGGGGGTGAACGACTCCGGGAGCGACCGCTACCAGCTGCTCCGCTACAACGTGGAGCCGTACTCGGCGCGCACGTTCGAGCTCGTGCTCACCGGCTCCTGCGACCTGCTGTCCCTGAAGGACACCGTGCCGGGGACGCACGCGCGGCGGACGCTCACGCGGCTCCTCGGAATCGCATCGAGGTGAGCTTCGAGGTCGTCAGGTACGCACCCGAGTGGCGTGCGTCGCTCGTCGCGCTGCTGGCGCGCGTAGGGACGACGCAGCTCACGGACGAGGAGTTCGCCTGGTGGTTCGACCGCAACCCGGCGGGCGAGGGCATCGTGTCCCTCGCGGTCGATGCCGGCGAGGTCGTCGGCGTCGCGGCGATGAGCTTCTTCAACACGCGGCTCGAGGGCGTCGACACGAGGCTCGCCATCCCGGTGAACGTGGCCACGGATGCCCGCTACCGCGGCCAGGGCGTGTTCTCGACGCTGCAGGAGGCCAACGAGGAGGCCGCAGCGGCATCGGGCTCGCCGCTGACGGTGACCTTTCCGAACGCCAAGTCGTATCCGATCTTCGTCCGGCGGCTCGGGTGGATCGACCTGCCGAGGCTGCGACTCTGGGCCCGGCCGCTGCGTGCGGGCGGGGTCGTGCGGTACGCGCTTGGACGCCCCGGCGAGCGCGGCGGCATGCGCGCCCTGGCTGCCGCGCCGCACACCATCCACGGTCTCGAAGTGCGGAGCGTGGAGCGCTTCGACGCGGACATGGACGCGCTCTGGCTCCGTGCCGCCGAGGGCTACGGCAGTCACTTCGCTCGCGACGCGCAGTACTTCAACTGGCGCTACCTCGACTCGCCGCGCGACTACCGCTGCTTCGGTGCGTATCGAGGAGACGAGCTCGCCGGCGTCGCCGTCGTCGGGCATACGTTCAAGCACGGCGTGTCGGCAGGCTTCGTTGCGGATCTCGTCGTCGCGCCCGACGACACGCGTGCCGCGCGAGCGCTCCTGGCGCGCGCCGCAGCGGAGGTTCGGGGTGGGGCCGACGCTCTCGTGCTCTTGCCGCCGCGCGCTCCGACCCAACGGCGTGCGCTCGGGCGAGCAGGCTTTGCGCCGACGAACAAGAAGCTCCGCTTCATCGGCAAGCCTCTCCGCGACGGCGTCCGCATCGACGAGCGGGCAGACGCCTGGCACTTCACCCTCGGTGACTTCGATTTCTTCTAGTCCGTGAGCAAGCTGGTCTTCATCACCCAGCAGGTCGACCCGCGCCACCCGGCACTCGCTGCCACCGTCCCGAAGATCGCGGCGCTCGCGGCGCTCGTCGACGAAGTCGTGGTTCTCGCAGACGGCGCAGTTTCAGGCGTGCTGCCGGAGAACTGCCGCGTGCGCACGTTCCGGGCGGGCTCCAAGGCGCTGCGGGGCGCGAAGTTCGAGGCCGCTCTCGCGCGCGAGCTCCCGGGCTTGCGCGGCGGCGCGGTGGTCGCCCACATGTGCCCGATCTATGCCGTCCTCGCCGCACCACTCGTACGCCCGCTTCGCGTCCCGCTGGTGCTCTGGTTCACTCACTGGCGAGCCAGCGACCTGCTCAAGGCCGCGGAGCGCGCGTCGAGCGCGGTCACGAGCGTCGACGAGCGGTCGTTTCCGCTTTCGTCGCGCAAGCTGCGCCCGATCGGGCACGGAATCGACCTCGAGCAGTTTCCGTGTACGCCACCGCGGGAGGGGCCCGGCACCCGGCTTCTCGCTCTCGGCCGCTACTCGACGGCCAAGGGTCTGGACGTCGCGATCGCCGCGGTTGGGCTCGCAGGTGGCGACGTCCAGCTGCACGTACACGGGCCGGCTCTCTCGGACGGCGAACGAGCCCACCGGGCGGAGCTCGAGTCAGTGGTGGAGGATCTCGGGCTCGCGGGGCGGGTCACGATCGGCGATTCGATCCCGCGCGCCGAGCTGCCGGCGCTGTTCGCCGAGCACGACGCGCTCGTCAACAACATGCGAGCCGGCGCTCCGGACAAGGTGGTGTACGAGGCCGCAGCCGCGTGCCTCCCGGTGCTCGCGTCGAACCCGAGCTTCGACGAGCTGCTCGCGCCAGAGCAGCGCTTCACGCGCTGGGATCCGGCCTCACTCGCCGAACGGATCGGCGTGCTCGAAGCCATGAGCGTGGCCGACCGGGCGGCTCTCGGCCGTGAGCTGCGGAGGAAGGTCGCCGAAGGCCACTCGGTGGAGTCGTGGGCTCGTGGCATCCTCGAGGCGGCGGGGATCTCGTGACCGACGGCGTCGTTCTCCACACCCAGAAGGTCGCGGGCATCTCCGGCTCGGAGGCGCACCTGCTCCAGCTTCTGCCGGATCTCCGCGCACGCGGGTGGGACGTGCGCTTCCTCATGCTGCACGAGGACGAGCCCGGTGCATGGGAGTTCGCCGGCGAGCTGCGCGCGCGCGGAGTTCCCCTCGACGACGTGAGGCTCCGCGCCGACGTCGACCCGATCGCGTTCGGAGAGGTCGCCTCGTACCTCGCGCGCGCGCGTCCGCGGATCCTGCACACGCACCTCGTCCACGCAGACGTGTACGGGCAGCTCGCAGGCTCGATGACGCGCGTGCCGCTGCGGCTCTCCACGAAGCACGGGTTCAACGAGTTCCGCGAAGGCCGCTGGTTCGGGATCGCCGACCGCTCCGTCGGCTCGCTCGCCCATGTGCACATCGCGATCTCGCAGGGCCTCGCGCGGTACCTCGCCGAGACCGAGGGCTTCGAGGCGCAGGACTTCGAGATCGTCCACTACGGGATCGCGGCCAACGGCCCGGCCGAGCCGTACGCAGGCGCGGAGGCCCGGCTTCTCTGCATCGGCCGGCTGATCCCGATCAAGGGCCATCTGGTGCTGCTGCGCGCGCTCGCGCAGGCGCGGTCGCGCGTGCCGGACGTGACCCTCGACGTGGCCGGTCGCGGCCCGCTCGCACCCGCGCTCCAGGCCTACGCGCGCGAGCTGGGCGTGGCCGACGCAGTGCGCTTCCTCGGCTTCGTCTCGCCGGTTCACGCAGCGATCGAGGACGCCGCGGTCGTCGTCGTCCCATCGCTCGGCGAGGGCTTCGGGATGGTCGCGCTCGAGGCGATGGAGCGCGCGCGTCCCGTCATCGCGAGTGCCGTCGGAGGGCTTCCCGAGATCGTCGCCGACGGCGAGACCGGGCTCGTCGTCCCGTCAGCGGACGCGGAAGCCCTGGCGGAAGCGATCGTCGAGCTTGCCGGAGATCTCCCGCGTGCCGCCGACATGGGCCGCGCGGGCCGCGAGCGCGCGCTCGCGGAGTTCACGCCCGAGCGGTGCGTCGAGCGCGTCGAGGCGCTCTACGAGCGGGCGCTCGCGGGCGAGTAGCCGCGCCGCCGCCAGCGCTCCACGACGTATCCGATTCCCGCTGCGGCCAGGATCGCAACGAGGAAGTCCCACGGAACGCGGTACCTCGTCGCGCCGGCGAAGAGCATCGCGATGACGGTCTGATACCCGAGGAGGATGGCGGCGAGCACGACGAAGCTCCGGGGGAGGGCGAACAGACCGACGACCGCGAAGACGTAGAGGACGATCATGAAGATCGGCTCGACGGTGCTGCGCGCGGTGTCGCGCCACGTCCCGGCGCCGGGCCGCCCCTCGGTCTCGAGCACGTTCGGCTGCCACAGCAGACGCGCCGCCTGCCCCGCGAGCCGCGCCTTCTCTCCGGGGTGCTCGCGCCAGAACTCGACGACCTGCTCGCGGAAGAAGCGCATCTGTTCGCACTCGTCGACCCGCACGATCCTGCCCGTCTCGCGGTAGATCTCTCCCGCGTCCTGCGGGCTCGGCGGCGATCCGGGGAACGGTGGCACGTCGTCGATCCACCCGCCTCGGGCGAGCACGTCGTAGGTGTTCAGGTTGTTCGCTTTCCAGAGCGCGCGCGAATCGGTCGTGATCGCGAGGCACCCGACCGACTGACGGTTCCGGACGACCCACGGCGCGAGCACGAGGGCGGCGCACGCGCAAACGACGAGGAGCGCAGCGAGCCCGTGTTGCGCGAAGCCGAGGCGAGCCATGAGCCAGATGCCGAGGACGAGCGGGAGTAGCAGGAGTCGCGCGTTGCCCAGGATCGCGAGCCCGAGCGTCCCTCCGAGCGCGGCGGCCCACCACAACGAGCGTTCTCGCTCCGCGGCGACAAGGGCCGTGAGGACGATCGCGGCCGCGAGCAGCCCGTCCAGGACCTCGCGGTTCAGGTGGATGTCGTGCCAGACGAGGTACGGGTGGAGGGTTGCGAGGAGAGCTCCGCCGAGTGCGACGCCGTCCGAGGCGACACGCCGTCCGATCGCGAACACGATCCACGCGGTGACGATCGCGACGGCGATCTGCGCTGCGCCCACCGTCGTCCACGACCGCTCGACCCAGTAGATCGGGATGAGGAAGAACCCGTACAGCGGCTGGGTGTACGCGGACGGGATGCCGGGGATGAAGCCGTAGGTCCCGCTGTCGAGGAACGTGAGCGCGAAGTCGTCGCTCTTGTCCGTGTAGGCCTCGAGGATGCGGCCGCGCTCGTAGAGGAGCGCGGCGAGTCGCGGGACACCGGCGGCGACTGCGAGCACGACATAGGGATGGCGATACAGTCGACGCACGTGAGCCGAGAACGGTACGCGGTCGTGTCGTGCCACGTTGAGCGACCGCTCGACGACGCCGTGTGGGCCCGCTTCTCGGCGCTGCAGGAGGCGAGGCCGGGCGGATTCGCGATCGCGGCGCTCATGCGTCCGGCAGATGCGACCTTCGGCGAGGACGAGGACACGTGGGCGAAGCGCGCGCGAGACGCCGCGCGCCGCGCGCCGTTAGGCCACCACGCCCACTGGACGGCTCCGGATCACGCGCGTCCGACTGCCCTTGTCACTGATCGTCACGAAGCACCCGGGACTCGCGTCGACGTCGACGGCCGGCGGTTGCGAGAGCTCGGGCTCGCGCCGACGGCCTTCTGCGGCGGGGGCTGGTACACGGACGCCGAGGTGGCGGATGCCTGCGCCGGGCTCGGATACGTGGACTGCACGCCGCGTGCGAACCGGCCGCCGTATCTGGCCGGCGGCGAGTACTGGGCCGAGGCGCGAGAGATCTGTGTGGTCGACCTTCCCTCCGGCGGGGAGCTGAGCGTGATCCCGACGACGCACTCGCTCGGTGACCTCGCTCGTGCGCTCACGCGGCGCGAGCTGCCGCGGCTCGTCCACGTCTACCTCCACGACACGGACCTGCTCGACCTCCGTCGGCGCGCGTTGCTCCACGCCGGGCTGCGGGTGCTCGCGCGCCGGGCGGACCCCACCGACCTCGATGTCCTGGCAACGCATGCGTTCTCCAATGCACCTCGCGTGGCCTGGGCCGACATCGCGCGGAACTAAGCTTCTCGCATGTCCGGCAAGGTCGCCCCGCCGGCCGAGACGTCGCGTCCTGCACCGACGCAGCCCGCAGCGGGCCGTGACGTCCGGGCCTCACGTCTCTACGTGCTCTCGCGCGGGCCGATCTCGTCGCTCATTCGCCGCGCCTTCTCGATCGCGGCGCTGGTCGCGCTCGACATCATCGGCCTCGCATTCGGGATCTACCTCGCTCTCGTCATCCGCGAGCTCGTCGCGGGGGACGGCGGCGTCCTCTGGGGATTCCTCTGGCGGGAAGGTGCGGCCGAATGGCTCAAGTTCGCCGCACCGATCACCGTGCTCGTGTTCGCGCAGTCCGGGCTCTACCGCCAGCGTGAGCATCGGCCCGGCGCCGGGCGCATCCTCGCGTGCCTGATCGTCGTCGCGCTCATCGTCCTCGCGTTCGGTCTCGGCACGGGCTACGACTTCTCGACCTCGGGTCTGATCCCGACCTCTGTCGTCGCCTCGGCGGTGATGATCGGGCTCCTGCGCGCGGCGTACGAGTCGGCGACGCTCGAGCTGATGCGCGCTGCCGGCTTTCGCCGGCGCGTGATCCTCGTCGGCGCCGGGGAGAGCCTCAGCCGCCTGCGCGCGTCGCTCGAGTCGGCCCGCAGTGGGCTGACGTACGAGTTCGTCGGGGTCGTCGCACCCGAGGGGGTGCCGGGTTTTCTCCTGCTCGGTGCGCGCCCTCAGCTTTCGGACGTCCTCGACGAGACGACTCCGGACGAGGTGATCCTCACCGAGGCCGACTTCGACGAGCACGCCGTGCTCGAGATCGTCGAGCTGGCGCATCGCAAGGGCGTCAAGGTGCGGCTCGCGCCCGACACGACCGAGCTCCTCGTGCAGCGCGGGGAGTACGTGCCCGGGCAGGGAGCGCCGCTCTTCGAGCTTCGCCCTCCGGTTCTGAC
>DASQLF010000006.1:0-15652 GCA_035630135.1 Gaiellaceae bacterium | reverse complement strand
AAGCTCTGCGCGCCGAGCGAGACGCGATTCACTCCGCCTGCGCGGAGAAGCGTGGCGAGGTCCGGCGTCACCGTCTCGGGGTTCGCCTCCACCGTGATCTCCGCAGCGGCGGGCAGCGCTGCGAGGAGACGCTCGAGCTCGCGCGGCTCCGTGAACGTGGGCGTCCCTCCGCCGAGGAACACCGTCTCGACGTCGTCGGCGAGCACGCCGCGTTCCAGCTCGAGCTCGGCGAGAAGCGCGTCCACGTACCGCGCGTGCTCCGCGTGTCGCCCGACGACGGTCACGAAGTCGCAGTAGCCGCAGCGGTGAGCACAGAAGGGAAGGTGGACGTAGAGGTGCCGGACGTGACCCACGGCTACCGCTTCTTGTCCGAGTCGAGGTTCAGGACGGCGAGGAACGCCTCCTGCGGCACCTCGACTCCGCCGACCTGCTTCATCCGCTTCTTGCCCTTCTTCTGCTTCTCGAGGAGCTTGCGCTTGCGCGAGATGTCGCCGCCGTAGCACTTCGCGAGCACGTCCTTGCGGCGTGCCTTGACCGTCTCGCGCGCAATCACGCGCGAGCCGATCGCGGCCTGGATGGGGACGTCGATCATCTGGCGCGGGATCTCCTCGCGCAGCCTCTCGACGAGCTGGCGGCCGCGGTCGTACGCGGCGTCGCGGTGGATGATCAGCGAGAGCGCGTCGACCTGCTCGCCGCCGACGAGGATGTCCACGCGTGAAAGCGCGCCAGGCTTGAACCCGGCGAGGTCGTAGTCGAAGCTCGCGTAGCCGCGTGTCCGCGACTTGAGCTGGTCGTAGAAGTCCATGACGATCTCGCCGAGCGGAAGCTCGTAGGAGAGGAGCACCCGGCCTTCGCTCAGGTACTCCATGTGGTCGAAGCTTCCGCGGCGCTCGTTCGCGAGCTCCATCACCGCGCCGACGTAGTCCTTCGGCACGATCACGGAGGCCTTGACGTAGGGCTCCTCGACACCCTCGAGCTCACGGGGCATCTCCGCCGGGTTGTGCACCTCGACCTCCTCGCCGGTGCGAGTGGTCGCGCGGTAGGCGACGTTCGGCGCCGTGATCAGCAGGTCGAGGTCGAACTCGCGCTCGAGGCGCTCGCGCACGATCTCCATGTGCAGGAGGCCGAGGAAGCCGCAGCGAAAGCCGAACCCGAGCGCTTGCGAGGTCTCCGGCTCGTAGGAGAGCGACCCGTCGTTGAGCTTCAGGCGCTCGAGCGCATCGCGTAGCTCCGGGTAGTCGTCGGAGTCGGTGGGGAAGATGCCGGCGAAGACCATCGGCTTGACGTCCTGATATCCAGGAAGAGGCGCTGCGGCCGCGCGTCGGCGGGACGTCAGCGTGTCTCCGACACGAAGCCGCGAGACGTCCTTCAGGCCGGTGATCACATATCCGACCTCGCCCGCCGACAGCGAGCCGACCGGCGTCCGCGCGGGCGACATCACTCCCAGCTCCTCCGCGTCGAACTCGGTTCCCTGGGCCATGGCGCGGAGCGGCTCGCGCGGCGAGAAGCTGCCGTCGACGACGCGCACGAACGCGACGACGCCGCGGTACTGGTCGTACGACGAGTCGAAGACGAGCGCACGTGCAGGTGCCTCGGGCTCACCGGTAGGGGCAGGGATGCGCTCGACGATCGCGTCGAGCACCTCGGGCACCCCGACCCCGGTCTTCGCCGAGATGCGCAGAACGCGCTCGGACGACTCGCCCAGGAGGTCGCCGAGCTCGGCGGCGGCACCGTCCGGATCGGCCTGCGGCAGATCGATCTTGTTCGCGGCCGGGACGATCTCGAGCCCGCCGTCGATCGCGAGATAGGCGTTGGCGAGCGTCTGCGCCTCGATCCCCTGCGCCGCGTCGACGACGAGCAAGGCTCCCTCGCAGGCCTGCAGCGAGCGCGACACCTCGTACGTGAAGTCCACGTGGCCGGGCGTGTCGATCAGGTTCAGCTGATGACCCCGCCACTCCACTCGCACGGCCTGCGCCTTGATCGTGATGCCTCGCTCGCGCTCGAGCTCCATCGTGTCGAGGAGCTGCTCGCGCATCTCGCGCTCGCTCACCGCTCCCGTCAACTCGAGAATGCGGTCGGCAAGCGTCGACTTGCCGTGGTCGATGTGCGCGATGATCGCGAAGTTGCGAATGCGGTCTTGCTGCATAGGGGTGTCAGCGCTCTTCGGAGGACTCGTCGCGCCGAGAGCGCAACAGTAGCAACGCCTCGAGCTCGCGAAGCCCGAGCGCCCGGGCCAGCCCGAGGTAGACGAGGCCGCCGACGCCGAACGCCGCGCCGAGAGAGACGAGCTGTGCGACGAATCCCCTCCCCAGGAGCTCGTCGAGCCCGTACCAGGCCGCACCGGCCAGGCCGGCGGCGACCGCCGCGGCCATGAAGACCCTGAGGACGACGGCCAGCGTACGCCGAACGTGCTCGAGTCCGATGCGCCGGCGCATCATCACGAGCAGCACACCGGAGGCGACGATGTTCACCGTCGAGGTCGCGAGCGGGAGGCCCCAGATCCCGAACCGGTAGAAGACCGTGTTCAAGGCCGCATTGAGGCCGACGGCGCCGAGCGCGATTCCCGTCGGCACCCAATTGGTCTGCACGGCGTAGAAGCTGCGGTTGAGGATCAGCATCCAGCCGTTGAACGCGATCCCGATCGAGAAGGCCTGCAGGCACTGCGCCACGATCACCGTGTCGTCCGCGGTGAACTCTCCCCGCTGGTAGACGAGTCGCACGATCGGCTGTGCCAGCACGATCGAGAGCAGCGCAGCCGGGATCAACAGGAACGCGATCTGACGCATGCCCCCGTCGAGCGCGCGGCGGAGACCCGCGAAGTCGTCGCGAGCGGCGAGCCGCGCCAGCGTCGGGAAGAGAACCGTCGTCACCGCGACGGCGAAGATCCCCTGCGGGAGCATGTACAAGCGGAAGGCCTTGTCGATCGCCGCGGGCGCGAGCTCCGGGTCGAGCAAGCGCGATGCGAAGAGCGTGTCGACGAGGAAGTTGATGTTGACGAGGCCGATCGTCAGCGTCACGGGCAGCATCAGCACGAGCACGCGCTTCACTGCGGGGTCGCGCCAGTCGATCACCATCGTCAGGCTTCCGTCGAGCTTGCGCAGCCACGGGATCGGCAGCAGGAGCTGCATGAGCGTCCCGACGACGACCACGCCCGCGTAGAGGTAGAGCTGGGCGCTCTCGTCGTCGATCTGCGGCACGCCGAGAACGAGCCCGACGATGATCACGGCGTTCCACGCGACCGGGGCGAGCGCCGGGAGCGCGAAGTGGTGGTACGTGTTGAGGATCCCGACGACGATCCCGGACAGCCCGAGGAGGACGACGATCGGGAAGAGGACGCGCGAGAGGCCGACCGCGAGCTCGTAGTCGCCGCCCGGATCCCCGAACGGCCGCATGATCAGCGGTGCGAGCAGGATGAAGAGGGCCGTGACTCCGCCGAGGATCAGGAGCGTCAGCCAGAAGAGCGTCGACGCGACCCGCCAGGCGCGTTGTCGCTCGCCCTTCTCGAGCAGGTCGCTGAAGACCGGAACGAACGCACCCGAAAGCGCAGCGTCGGCGACGAACGCCCGCACGAGGTTCGGGATCAGGAGCGCGACGGTAAACGCGTTGATGAGTCCGGTGACGCCGAAGAAGTAGGCGCTGACCGACTCGCGAGCCAGTCCGAGCACACGCGAGACGGCCGTCGCTGCCGAGAAGATCGCCGTCGAGCGAGCGATTCGGCGACTGCTCCCCGCTTCGGTGGACTGCTGCGATGTCGGCTCGGAATCCATGGCGCGCGCTGCGATTCTCCCAGCGGGGTCTGCTACCATCGCGCGGCCCGCAGCCGCGGGCGCTTCTTCGAATGGCGAACATCAAGCAACAGCGCAAGCGCGTCCTCATTCAGGAGCGCCAGCGGGGGGAAAACCTCCGCTATCGCTCGACGATCAAGACGCTGACGAAGCGCCTCGAGGCCGCCGTCTCGGACGGAGATGCCGAGCGTGCCGGCTCCGAGCACCGCGAGCTCGTTCGCACGATCGATCGCGCGATCTCGCGTGGCGCCCTGCACAAGAACACGGCGGCCCGGAAGAAGTCGCGCGCCGCTCGGCTCGTCGCCGGCGCCGCAACCTAAGAGCTCGATGTAAGACAGAGCGACCCGGCCGCGACAGCGGCGGGCTTCAGTGATTTGCGCGAACGGAATCCGCGGTCGCGGATTCCGTTCTGCGTCTACTACGAGTCCTTCGGCGACGCGACGCCCGCCCCCGGGCGGGAGCTCAGCGCGACGAGGGTGCGCTGCACTTCGAGATCGGCGTTCAGTCTGCTCTGTCCCTTGAGCGCGCCGTCGAGCGCAGCCAGCTGGAGCATCGCGTCGTCGAGCTCCTCTCCGGAGAAGCCCTCGGCCTGCCGGTAGAGCTTGGACGCGTAGAACGGGTTCAGCTTCAGGCGTGCCGCGGCTTCCTTCGAGCTCACCCCCGTGGCGGCGAGCCTCTTCAGGGCTCGCAGGCGCCCGAGGTGGCTTGCGAGCGAACCCGCGAGCCGCGGCGCCACGTCTCGTCTGGGCTTCGACTCGCGCTCGAAAAGCACCTCGCAGACCTCGAGGGCACGGGCCGAGTCGCGCGCAGACCACGCCTCGGTGAGCTCCCAGATCGGGACGTCGGCATTTGACGGCGTCAACGCCTCCACCTCGCGCTCGCCGACGGGCTCGTCCTGCGCCCAGGTGCCGATCTTGTCCACCTCCGTCTTGAGCGCGCGCAGGTCGTCGCCCACGAGCTGCACGAGCGCCGCGCTCGCCTCGGGCTCGGCCCGTACGCCGCGCTGCTTGAACTGCTCGGCGACCCAGCCCTGCAGCTTTCCCTTCGCGACCTCGAACGAGAGCACCTGGCCGTGCTTCTCGCAGATCTTCCAGAGCGCCGAGCTCGACTTGAGGTCGTCGGCGACGCACGCGACGACGGTCGCGGGCGCAGGGCTCTCCAGGTAGGTCGACAACGCCTCGACGTCCGCCGCCTTCCAGCCCCCCTTGCGCCGGCCGTCCGTGTGCTTCGCGCCGTCGATCGCGGTGACGACGATGAGCCGCGCGTCGCCGAAGAGGCTCCCGGAGTTGCACAGGCCGACGACGGCATCGCCGGAGAACTCGACGCCGCTGACCGTCTCGATCGACTCGGGGTCGAAGTGCGAGCGAAGCCGTGCGATCGCGACCTCGACCTTCGGCCGATCGCTGCCGGAGATGAGGTAGACGGGCTTGTCGGGAGCGTCGGCCACTCGGCTGACACTACCGTCCGGTCTCGACCGTCAGCCTGCCTGCGCTGTCCGCCTCGACGACGACCCGGCCGTCCTCGTCCGTGCGGTATACGGCGAGGCCGGGAGAGCTCTCGAGCGCAGCGAGCGTCTCGGCACGCGGATGCCCGTAGTCGTTTCCCCGCCCGCACGAGATGACCGCGATCCGGGGCCTGAGCTCGCGCAGCTCACCTGTGAGGCCGGGATCCTCGGATCCGTGGTGTGCGACCTTGAGGATCTCGACGGGCGGCAGCGACAGATGTGCGGTGACGTCGGACTCCGCATCGGCCGGGAGAAAGACATCGGTCGTGCCGTACGACGCGACGAGGACGACCGCGTTTCGGTTCGGGTCTTCCGTGCTCGTGCCCGCGTCTTCCGGCCAGAGTGCCCTGAGTCGAAGACCTCCTGCGCGATACGTGGAGCCCGCTCGCACGACGCCATGTGGGATTCCGCGCGACGACGCTGCACGAAGCGTTTCCTCGTGCTCGGGGCCGGTCGCCTCGAGATCCGGGTCGAGGATCTGCCCGACGTCGAGCCGGCGAACGACGTCCGCAGCGCCCCCGACGTGGTCGCGCTGGGGGTGGGTAAGAACGAGGGCGGTGAGCGAGCCGATGCCCATGTGTTCGAGCTGCCCCGCGGCGTCGCCCTCGGGTGGGCCCTGGTCGACGAGGACGCGCGCACGAGGCGTCTCGAGCAGAACCGCGTCGCCCTGACCGACGTCGAGGAACGTGACTCGAAGACCCGCCGGCGGCTCTCGCGTCGGCGCGGCACCCGTCAGCCAGGCTGTGCCGAGAACGAGCGCCGCACCGCCCAGCGCGACGGCGATCGGCGCCCGCTGCGCTCGTGAGACGCGTCTTCGCACCCGCGTCAGAAGCACCAACGCACACCCGACGCCGAGTACCGCCGTCAGCATCGCTCGCGGGCCGACCTGCGCGTTCGGGAGATCCGCAACGAGCCGCGCGACGAGCTCGAGCCAGGCCGCTGCCCAGCCGGCGAGCGAGGCGAGACCCGCTGCAGCCGACGGCGACACCGGGTCGACGACCGTCGCGAGGAGTCCGAGCCCGAGGACGAGTGGAGCCGCCGGGAAGGCGACCACGTTTGCCAGCACGGTGTAGACGGGCGCCTCGCCGAAGTGCAGGAGGACGATCGGCGCCGTGGCGACGCTGCATGCGAGCGCCACGGCGAGCGCATCCGCCACTGCTCGTGGGATCGGGTAGCCGTCCAGACGCCGCCGCACGCGGGGCACGGCGACGAAGATCGCCGCGACGGCGGCGAAGGAGAGCTGGAAGCCCGGCTCGAGCACCGCGGTCGGCATCCAGACCATCAGCACGAGCGCACCGACCGCGAGGAAGTGCCAGCGGTCGGCCGGTCGCGTGACGAGCCACGCGAGCGACGCCAGCGCCCCGGCGACTCCCGCTCGCACGACGGACGGTTGCCATCCGACCGCGAGCACGTACGTCGCGATGATCGCGAGGACCGACAGCTCGCGCACGACTCGGGAGAGCCGCAGGAGCCAGCCGAGCCCGTAGATTCCGCCCGCGAGAAACGCGACGTTCTGCCCCGAGACGGCCAGCAGGTGGTAGAGGCCCGAAGCGCGGAAGTCGTCCTGGACGTCGGCCGGCAGGCCCTCGTCCTCGCCGAGGACGACGCCGAGCACGATGCCGCGGCGGACGCCAGCCGTTCCCCGGGCGACGCCGCTCTCGATCCGATCCCGGACGTCGTCCCCGAAGCCGGCGATACCACCTCGGCGACCGCGCTCGCGCCAGCTCGACGCCTCGAGCACGACGTGGACGCCCTGCCGCTCGAGCCACGCTTGCTCGTCGAAGCCGTTCTCGGCAGGACGCGGCTCCGTGACCCGGACGGACGCCTCCAGGATGGCTCCGCGCGCCGGCGGGGAGCGACCGACCGGCAGCACGAGCAAGACGCGCTCGCGCAACCGCACATGTCGAAAGCTCCGAGTGACGGCGATCACGCGCGTCGACCATGGTGACGCGCGCGCGGGAGCGACGGTCACGAGCTCCGCCACGCCGCTCTCGCCGAGCTCGCGCTGGAGGACGCTCTCCCTCAGCGCGTCCATGCGAAGCGATCCCCAGGCGAGCCCGATGAACGCGAACGCCGCACCGAGCAGAGCGACGCGCGCGCCCGCATCGAGACGCAACCCGAGGACAAGAGCGCCGACCGCCAGAACGGAAGCGACGGTCAGGGAGACGGAGATCCAGATCGAGACAGCGAGCCCGAGGCACGCGGCGCCGACGAGAAGCGCGGGCCAGTGGAGCTCGATGGCTCGCTTCACGGCGTGACGAGGTCCCGAAGCTGCTCGATGCGGGTCGGGCCGATGCCCGGCACCGCGTCGAGGTCGTCCACGGAGCCGAACGGCCCGTGCTCGGCGCGGTAGTCGACGATCTTCTGCGCGGTGACGGGCCCGACGCCGGGAAGCTCGTCGAGCTCCTCGAGCGTTGCAGACGAGAGGGTGACCGGGCCGGACGGCAGGTCGTCGCCTGACGAGGACGAGGCCCGAGCCGGCGTTCCCTCCGGAGCACGCGGCGGCACGAGCACCTGGATGCCGTCCACGAGCGGGGCCGCGAGGTTGAGCGCGGCGAGATCGGCACCGCGTCGAGCGCCGCCGGCGCGACGCACCGCGTCGGCGATTCGCGCTCCGTCGCGAAGGCGGTACAGCCCCGGCTGCCGCACTTCCCCGACGACGTGAACCACGAGCAAGGCACGCACGGGTGCTGCTGCGACCGGCTCGAGCGGTGTCGCGACGACCTCCGGCTCCTTCGCGGCTCCGGCCTGCGCGAGGCGCTGTCCGACAAGCGCCAGCAGCGCCAGCGCCACGAAGACGGCGACGAGCGCGGTCGAGCGGGACACGGCGAACGGCACGAGATCATCGTGGCCGCGAGGCCGTCACACAGGGTTCACGACTTCGTCAGAAGTGCGTGAAAGTCGCCGCGCTCGATCAGGTCACGAAGTTGACGAGCTTGTCCGGCACCACGACCGTCCGCGCGGGCTCGCCGTTCAGATACTCACCGACGCGCTCCGACGCGCGTGCGAGCGCGACGAGCTCGGCCTCGTCCACGCCCGGCGAAACCTGCAGGCGGTCGCGGATCTTGCCGTTCACCTGGACGACGACCTCGACCCTGTCCACCTCGAGCAGCGTCGGGTCGGCGACCGGCCAGGGCGCTTCCCACAGCCGCGAGTGCCCAAGCTGCTCCCACAGCTCCTCGGCGACATGGGGTGCATAGGGCTGGATCAGCGAGACCGCCGTCTCGGCGGCGAACCGCGACCCCTGACCCCGCGGCTCGCGCGAGAGGTCGTTCACGAGCTCCATGACCGCGGAGATCGCGGTGTTGAAGGCGAAGCGACGTCCGACGTCGTCGGTCACCTTCGCGATCGCCCAGTGCGCCTTCCGCACGAGCGGGCCGTCGCCCGACTCGCCGGCGGGAGCGCGCTCGACCACCTCGCCGACCACGCGCCACAGCCGGCGCACGAACCGCGCCATGGCCTCGACGCTCGCCTCCGTCCACTCCATGTCCTCGTTCGCCGGCCCGAGGAAGAGGATGTTCAGGCGGCACGCATCCGCGCCGTAGCTCTCGAAGAACTGATCCGGGCCGACGATGTTCCCGGCCCGCTTCGACATCTTCTTCTCCCCCATCGTCACCCAGCCGTTGGAGAAGAACTGCGCGAACGGCTCGCGGAAGCCGAGCAACCCGAGATCGTTCAGGACCTTCACCCAGAAGCGGGCGTAGATCATGTGCATCGTGGCGTGGTCGACGCCGCCGATGTAGAGATCGACCGGGTTCCAGTAGTCGACGGCGTCGCGCGCGAACGGCGCCTCGTCGTTGGATGCGTCGCAGTAGCGCAGGAAGTACCAGGACGAGTCGACGAAGGTGTCCATCGTCTCGACCTCGCGCTTCGCCGGCCCCGAGCAGGACGGACACGGCAGGTTGACCCAGTCCTCGGCGAGCGCGAGCGGCGGCTCCCCCTTTGGCTTGTAGTCGTCGATCTGCGGCAGGACGACGGGGAGCTCGTCGTCAGGCACCGGCACGATGCCGCACGTCTCGCAGTACACGATCGGGATCGGGCAGCCCCAGTACCGCTGCCGCGAGAAGCCCCAGTCGCGCAGGCGATAGTTGACGGTGACGCGGCCACGACCGTCGGCGGCCAGCTTCTCGACGATCCCCCGGCCGCCCTCCTGCGCCGGCATGCCGTCGAACTCCGCCGAGTTGACGAGGACTTCGTCCTCAGCGTGCTCGACGTGGGCCACGGTCTCGTCGATCTCGCCGGCGGCCGGGCGCACGACCTGGCGGATCGGAAGAGCGAACGCCGTGGCGAAGTCGAAGTCCCGCTCGTCGTGCGCCGGGACGGCCATGATCGCCCCCGTCCCGTAGTCCGTCAGCACGTAGTCCGCGACGTAGACGGGCAGGTGCTCGCCGTTCACCGGGTTGATCGCATGTAGGCCGGTGGCGACGCCGGTCTTCTCGAGCGCCTGGGCGCGTTCAGCCGTCTTCTTCGCGCCGGCCCTGCGCACGTACGCGCGCACCTCGTCGGAATCGATCCGCTGAACGAGCTCGTGCTCCGGCGCGAGCACGAAGAAGGTCGCGCCGTAGAGCGTGTCGGGCCGGGTCGTGAAGACGGAGATGTCCTCGTCCCACTCTGCGATCCGGAAGACGATCTCGGCGCCCTCCGAGCGACCGATCCAGTTTCGCTGCCGCGACTTGATCGATTCCGGCCAGTCGACGATCTCGAGATCGTCGAGCAGCGCCTGCGCGTAGTCCGTGATCCGGAAGAACCACTGCTCCATCAGACGCGACTCGACCTCCGCGCCGCAGCGCTCGCACGTGCCGTTCGCCAGGACCTGCTCGTTGGCGAGCACGGTCTGGTCGTTGGGGCACCACTTGACGGGAGCGCCCTTGCGGTATGCCAGCCCGCGCTCGAGGAAGCGCAGGAACTGCCACTGCTGCCAGCGGTAGTAGGCGGGATCGTGCGTCGTCAGCGAGCGTGACCAGTCGTACGCCCAGCCTGCGCGCTTCATCGAGCGGGTGATGTGCTCGATGTTCCGCTCGGTGCTCTCACGCGGATGGACGCCCTCCTTGATCGCGGCGTTCTCGGCCGGCAGCCCGAACGAGTCGAAGCCCTGCGGATGCAGGACGTGCATGCCGTTCCGCGACCGGAAACGGGTGACGACGTCTCCGATCGTGTAGACGAGCATGTGCCCGACGTGCAGCGTGCCGGAGGGGTAGGGCAGCATCTCGAGGACGTACGACTTCGGCGGACGCGCCTCGTTCGAGACGCGGGATGCCCCCGCGTCCTCCCAGACCCGCTGCCACTTGGGCTCGATCGCCTTCGCGTCGTACTGCTCCATCGCCTCACTCATTCGTCTCGGGACACAAAAAAGCCTCTCGTGCGAGAGGCCTGGGGGGATCGCCGCGGCGGCGCCGCGCTCGGTCCCTGCGCTATGGAAGAAGCTGCTGCACGAGCCGAAAACGGTACCAGGCAAGGCAAGATCCACCGATGCTCGATCTCTTCCCCGACTCCGCGCACGTCGAGGACGGCGAGCTCTCGCTCGGCGGGATTGCGGCCGCGGACCTCGCCGAGCGGTTCGGAACGCCGCTCGTCGTGTACTGCGAGGAGACGATCCGCGCGCAAGCGCGTGCGCTGACGAAGGCGGTCGGCGAGCGCGGGCGCGTCTTCTACGGCACCAAGGCATTCCCGAACGTCGCCGTGCTCCGGCTGCTTCGCGACGAGGGCCTCGGCGCGGACATCGCGTCGGCGGGCGAGCTTGCTTTCGCCCGCGCGGCCGGTCTCTCCGGCGACGGGCTGGTCGTCCACGGCAACAACAAGGACGAGGCGTTCCTGCGCGAGGCGGCTCGAGAAGGCGCTCCCGTCGTGCTCGACGCACCCGACGAGGTGGGCCTCGCTGCCGAGGCCGGGGTCGAGCGGGTGCTCGTGCGGGTCACGCTCGGCGTCGACGCGGACACGCACGAGGCCGTCGTCACGGGCCACCACGGATCGAAGTTCGGCCTTCCCCCGGCGGAGGCGCACGCCGCCGTGGCGGAGGCACTCGACCGCGGGCTCGACGTGCTCGGACTCCATGTCCACATCGGCTCGCAGCTCCCCGACTTCTCGGCGCAGGCGGAGACGATCGCCCGCCTGGCGGCGTTCGCGGCGGACTGCAGGGGGTCGCTCGGCTGGGAGGCGCGGGTCGCGGACCTCGGGGGCGGCTTCGGCATCCGGCACCACCCGGACGACGTCGTGCCCGGGGCGGCGGAGCTCGCCGCAGCGGCTGCAGCGACTGCGCGGGAGGAGTTCGCCGCTGCGGGCCTCCCCGAGCCCCAGGTCTGGCTCGAGCCGGGCCGCTGCCTCGTGGGCCGCGCGGGCGTGACGTTCTATCGCGTAGGGGCGGTCAAGCGGCTGCCGGAACGAACCTGGGTCGCCGTCGACGGAGGCATGTCCGACAACCCCAGGCCCCAGCTCTACGACGCGCGCTACACGGCGCTCTCCGCGACACGCACCGAGGAGGAGCCCGACGAGCTCGTCTCGATCGCCGGGATGCACTGCGAGTCCGGGGACGTCCTCATCGACGACGTGCGGCTGCCAACCGCGCGCCGGGGCGATCTGCTTGCGGTGCCGGCGACCGGGGCATACACCCTCGCGATGAGCTCGAACTACAACGGCGTGCCCCGGCCAGAGGCGGTTCTCGTGCGTGACGGCGAGGCGACGGTCGTGCGCCGGCGCGAGACCGTCGACGACCTTCTTCGCACGGAGGCGTGAAGGTGGAATTCCGGCACTGCGACGACTTCGGCGCGGACGGCTTCGGCTGGGTCGTCGAAGAGTCGCTGACGCGAACCTCGCACGCGCTCGCCGCCGACCGGCGCGTATGGCTCGTCGACCCGCTCGACTGGCCCGAGGCGATCGATCGCGCGCTCGGCCTCGGAGAGCCGGCGGGCGTGATCCAGCTCCTCGACCGCCACGATCGCGACTGTGCCGCGATCGCCGCGCGGCTCTCGGTTCGTCACGTCGTCGCGCCGGACGGGCTCGCAGACAGCCCCTTCACATTCGTGCCGATCGTGCGGCGGAAGCGGTGGCGCGAGTCGGCGCTGTGGTGGCCGGAAAAGCGGACGCTCGTGACGGCGGACGCACTCGGGACGAACCCTTTCTTCACCGGCGGCAAGGCTCCGATCGGCGTGCATCTGCTCCTTCGGCTGACACCGCCGAAGAAGCTCGGCGCGGTCGAGCCCGACCGCATCCTCGTCGGCCACGGAGAGGGACTTCACGGTGCCGAAACGACGGACGCCCTGCGGAACGCGCTGCGGACGAGCCGCCGCGGGCTTCCCGGCCTCCTCGTACGCCTACCGTTCGCCGGCCCCTAGGAGCCCGGGCCGCACAAGGCGCGGAGGCGCGACGAGCCCTGCGTCCTTCACGGGCGGGTTCACCGGCTCGGCGAGCGGCTCGGCGCCGAACGAGGCCCGCACGCGCTCGCCCGGTGCGTCGTCGTAGAGCGTCGTCCGTTGCCGCGGGACGCGACCGGCGGAGCGGATCAGCTGCTCCATCCCCTCCGGCGACAGCTCCTGCCCGAACTCCGCGCCAGCCGAGCGTGAGATCGACTCGTTCATGAGAGTGCCGCCGAGATCGTTTACGCCGGCTACGAGCGCCTGCCGCGTCCCGTCAGGACCGAGCTTGACCCACGAGGCCTGGACGTTCGTGATCTCCGGATGCAGCGCGAGCCGTGCGACGGCGTGCACGAGGATCGTCTCGCGGAACGTCGGCCCGCGTCGAGCGCGGCCCTGCAGGTAGATCGGCGCCTCCATCGGCACGAACGGCAGCGGCACGAACTCGGTGAAGCCGCCCGAGCGGCGCTGCTGCTCGCGGGCACGGAGGAGGTGCCGCGCCCAGCTGCGCGGCGTGTCGGCGTGACCGAACATCAGCGTCACGTTCGAGCGGAGCCCGACCCGGTGCGCCGCTTGGTGCACGGCGAGCCACTGCTTCGTCGTGACCTTGTCGGGGCAGATGACGCGGCGCACTTCGTCGTCCAGCACCTCCGCGGCCGTTCCTGGCAGCGAGCCCAGGCCGAGGTCGGCGAGGTGCGCGAGGTACTGCTCGAGCGTGAGGCCGAGGGTCGCCGCGCCCTGCCAGACCTCGAGCGCCGAGAAGGCGTGCACGTGGATCCCGGGCACCGCGTCGCGGATCGCGCGCACCACGTTCGCGTAGTAGTCGCCCGTGAACGCGGGATGGATGCCGCCCTGCAGGCAGATCTCGGTCGCGCCACGCTCCCACGCCTCCTCGGTTCTGCGCACGATCTCCTCGAGCGGCACGAGATACGGCGCCCCGCGCAGGTTTGCGGCGAGCTTCCCCTTCGAGAACGCGCAGAAGCCGCAGCGGAAGTAGCAGACGTTCGTGTACTGGACGTTCCGTGTGACGACGTAGGTGACCTCGTCGCCGCAGACCTCGCGACGAAGCGCGTCGGCGGCGGCACAGACGTGAGCAGCCTCCTCCCCGCGCGCCTCGAGGAGCCGCGTGATCTCGTCCTCGCCGAGCTCGGCTCCGGTCAGCGCGAGCGGCGACGCATCGCGACGCACGACGAACGGGACGCCGCCCGGCTCGCCAGGCGCCCATGCGTCGTCGCGGGCGAGGCCGGTCGCGTCCGCCGCGCGCAGCACGTATGGCACGACCGCGGGATCGAGCCAGCGGTTGCGCTCCGCGACGTACTCGGGGTAGACCGGAAGTCGCGGCGCCAGCTCGAGCCCACGCGAGCGCGTCACTTCGGCGAGCCGCTCGAGCTCGGGCCACGGCGCCTCGGGGTTGACGTGGTCGATCGTGACCGGCGACACGCCGCCCCAGTCGTCGATGCCCGCGTCGAGCAGGCGGGGGAAGTCGTGGAAGGCGAGGTTCGGCGGTGCCTGAAGGTGCCACTCGGAACCGAGGAGGATCCGGGCGACCGCGATCGTCCAGAGGTGGTCGGCGAGCGAGGGCTCTGGATGCGCCGCCATCCGCGTGCCCGCCTTCGCGCGGAAGTTCTGGACGATGACCTCCTGCAGGTGCCCGTGCTCGTCGCCGAGCGCCTTCAGCGCGAGAAGGGCGTCGATCCGCTCCTCCCGCGTCTCGCCGATGCCGATGAGGATCCCGCTCGTGAACGGGATCGCGAGCTCGCCGGCGAGGCCGATCATCTCCAGCCGCCGGGCCGGGAGCTTGTCCGGCGAGGCCCAGTGCGGGCCGCCCTTCTCCCCCAGTCGCTCGGCGGTCGTCTCGAGCATGATCCCCATCGACGCCGAGACCGGACGCAGCGCTTCGAGCTCCGCCCGGGTCATGACGCCGGGATTGAGGTGCGGCAGCAGTCCCGTCTCCTCGAGGACGAGCCGTGCGCAGCGCTCGAGGTACTCGAGTGTGGTGGCGCAGCCGAGCCCGCGAAGCTCCGCGCGCGCGACCTCGTAGCGCAGCTCCGGCTTGTCGCCTAGCGTGAAGAGCGCCTCGCGACAACCCGCGGCGACACCCGCGCGGGCGATGGCAAGCACCTCGTCCTCCGTCATGAACGCCCGCTCGCCGCGCCGGGGCGGGCGCGCGAAGGTGCAATACCCGCACACGTCGCGACAGAGCGTCGTCAGTGGGATGAAGACCTTCGGTGAGTAGGTGACGAGCGGGCCGCGCCGCAGCCGGCGCGCCTCGGTGAGCAGCTCCTCGAGCGGCGCGGAGAGAAGGTCGGCCACGCCTGTCATGTCTCGGCGAGCATACGTCGATCGTGTCGGGTGGCATTCGTCGTACGAGAAAGACCGAGGAGGAGACATGCGGTTCCTGTTCCTGATCCACGGAGACGGCGAGGCAGAGGCAGCGCTGAGCGCGGACGAACGGCACGCGATCGTCGCCGAGCACATCACGTACGGCGAGATGCTGCGCGAGCGCGGCGCGTACGTGCACGGCGACGCTCTCAGCGGCGAGGCGGCGGTCGTGCGGCCCGGCGAGATGCCGATCGTCACCGACGGTCCCTTTGCCGAGACGAAGGAAGGCGTCGGCGGCTTCTACGTCGTCGACTGCGCGAGTCGCGAGGCGGCCCTCGAACTCGCCGGGCGCGTGCCGCGGAGCCCGGGCGTCGCCGTCGAGGTGCTGACGGTCGCCGAGGTCTAGACGGCCGAGGCGCGCGCAGATGGGTGACGACGGCGAGCACGCGCTCGCCTGCACGGCGCCATCCGGTACCGGGCAGGCGGGCGCGGCACCGAACCCCTCGCTCTTTGTTCGTCGAGCGCTAGTTGCGCTTCGAGGCCCAGAGCCCGCCGACCGGGACGAACTTGCCCTTCGTCCAGCGCAGGAGCTGTCCCTGCTGGATCGGGAAGCTGTCGCCCTTGCCGGTCTTCACGGCGATCCCGGGCAGGAGGAACGGGTTCTTCGCGCTCGAGATCGAGCGGGCCCGCGCCAT
>DASQLF010000005.1:0-3383 GCA_035630135.1 Gaiellaceae bacterium | reverse complement strand
AAGGGCGCGCTCGAGCAGTTCCTCTCGACCTGCGCAGCGGAGAACCCCAACCGCAGGCTCCGGATGACCGCGCTCATGGATCGAGTCGCGACGCCGATCGACCGCGCCGACTTCGACGACCTCGTGACACTCGTGACGCAGGCCCCTCCGTGGGACAAGGATCGCTCCGCAGGCGTGCGCATCCTCCTGCGAGCGATCGGCGAGGGAAAGCCACTCGCCCCCGACCAGATCCTGGCTCGCTGGACATGGCGGCTCGCGCGCGCGACCCGCAAGGTTCAGGACCGCCGCGTCTCGACGGAGTTCCCCGAGGCGAAGCGACTTCTCGGCGCCGCCGCCAACTCGCGCGGCTACCGCCACGAGGAGAACGTGAACCGGCTCGTGCAGGTTGCAGCGGAGATGCCGCTTCCCGTCGGCGCTGCGCTCCTGGCGTCCGCCGACGGCTACACACCGCGTGCGAACGGCGCCCTCGACCACGCCCGCGAGGAGCTCGGCACGACCGCCGAGATCGCGAACGCGCTGGCCGACAACCTGCCGGTGCCCAAGCTCACGGCCCGCAAGTCCCGGCGACGACGCCGCAAGCGCAAGAGCCCCGCCACGACCGAGGCATCCACGCCCGATGCGGTAGAGGCGGCACAGGCGCCCGAGACGATCGAGCCGGCGAGCCCGGCCGATTTCGAAGACGCTGCCTAGAGCGGTTTAGCCGTCGCCGCCGCGCGGCGGGTCGTCAGTCTCGCGGTCGCGAAGGAACTTCGTGATCTCCGCGGCCAGCGCGTCGCCCGAAGGGAGATCCTCGGACTCCTCGAGCAGCTCCAGCGAGTCGGCACGACGCTCGAGCTCCTCGACGTAGCCCGCAGTCTCGGCATCCGTGGCCACGGCCTGGGAAACCTGGTCGACGTACTCGTCGGATGCCTCCGCCAGCTCGCCGACGTCGATCTCCGTGGAGAGCACGCCTCCGAGCCGCTCGCACAACGCCCTGGCGGCGGGAGGGCTCGGTGCGAGCTGCACGTAATGTGGAACCGCGGCCCACAAGCTCACGGATGGGATCCCCGCGCGCCGGCACGAGTCGAGGAGAACGCCGACGATGCCCGTCGGTCCTTCGTAGCGAGAGAGCTGGAGCCCGAGCTCATCCACGAGCTGTGGGTCCGTCGCGGCACCCGTCACCGGTGCTGGCCGGGTGTGCGGCACGTCCGCGACGAGAGCGCCGAGAGTGACGGCCAGCTCGACCCCCAGGTCGGTCGCGAGCTTCGTCACGAGCTCCGAGAACGTGCGCCAGCGGTAGTTGGGCTCGACGCCCACGAGGAGAATCGCGTCGCGACCTGCCTCCGGGATGCGCGCCTTGTAGAACACGTTCTCGGGCCACTCGATCTTCCTCGTGCGCCCCTCCTCGAGCGAAACCGTCGGGCGCGTCGCCTGGAAATCGACGAACAGCTCGGGGTCGATCTCGGCGAACTTCTCCGCCCCCCACAGGCGCGCGAGATACCCGGCGGCGAGCGTCGCCGCCTGGCCGCCGTCGTTCCAGCCGCGAAACGCTCCGATCAGAACGGGGCGTTCGAGGTTCACGGGGCGCTCGTAGATCTGAAGCTCACGAGCCACCGACCTAGGTTACTGACGGGTCAGCGGCCTCGGTGGTCGCCAGAGCGTGAAGGCGAGCGCGAGGCTGAATGCCCAGATCGCCGCGGCGAGCACGACGTGGACGAGGACGAGCCCCCACGGGAGCGCGTTTCGGTACTGCACCTCGCCCAGGATCGCCTGGGCGACGAGGACGACGAGCAGGCCGACCCAGATCCGGAAGAGCCCCGGATAGCCGCCTCGTATCCGCAACAGGAGCCAGCCGACGACGAGGACTCCGATGCCGAAAACTGCCGCCGCGCGGACATGCACGTACATCGTGTCGACGATCTGAACGCCGAGGCGCTTCACGTCCTCGCTCGACCCTGGGTGCGGGCCGGAGGCGGTTACGACGGCCCCGGTCACCACCAGGGTCAAGCAAACGGGAAGGCCGGCGAAGGTCACGAGCTGGCGCAGCCACGTCGGCCCGGCCGCCGCCGCACGCCCGTCCCGCAGGCTCCACCCCTCGAGCACCGCGATCAGCGCCAGCCCGAACGCGGCGAGGCCGAGGAGGAAGTGCGTCATGACCGCGAGCGGATGCAAGTCGAGCGCGATCGTGATCCCGCCCATCGGGATCTGCGCGATCGCGACGAGGAACGCGCCGAGCGCACTCCACCGGCCCCAGCGCGAGAGCCCGGTCGCCCAGCGCGAGGTCAGCCACGTGGCGACCGTGAGGACGATCCCGACGAGGGCCACCATGCGGTTGCCGAACTCCACCCAGGCATGGAACCCCTGCTCGGGGTACGGCTTGTCGCCGCAGCTCGGCCAGTTTTCGCAGCCGAGGCCGGAGCCGGTGAGGCGCACGAACGCGCCCGAGGTGATCACGAGGAAGAGCGCGACACACGACGCGAGCGCGATCCAGAGGAACGTCCTCGCGGAGACGGAGCGCGTCGAGACGACCGCGACGGCCATTAGCGGAGAAGGACTCCGGCACCCTCCTCGACGACGCCGATGCGAGCCGAGACGAGACCGGCCGCTGCGAGCGTGGCCTGGAGGACGGGGGCCCGCTCGCTGGGCATCGACACGAGCAGGCCCCCGGCGGTCTGCGGGTCGTATGCGAGCGCCTCGACTACGGCCGACGCACTGCTCTCGACGCGCGACTCTGCGTACTCGCGATTGCGGCGATCGCCGCCGGTGCGCACGCCCTGCGTGGCGAGCTCGAGCGCTCCCGGCAGCGCCGGCAACGACGCGGCATCGAGCACGACCCTCACGCCGCTTCGCTCGGCGAGCTCGACGGTATGGCCGAGCAACCCGAACCCTGTGACGTCGGTCACCGCGCTCGGCTCGAACGGGCGGATCGCGTCAGCGGCCGCGCGGTTCAGCTCGAGCATCGACTCGATCGCTGCCTCGACAGATCCCGCCGGGGCGACCCCGTCGCGCTCGGCCTGCAGCACGAGCCCGGTACCGAGCGGCTTCGTGAGGAACAGGACATCGCCGGCTCCCGCGCCGGATTTCGGCCAGATCCGCTCCGGGTGCACGAGGCCCACGACGGCGAGGCCGTACTTCGGCTCGTCGTCGCGAATCGTGTGGCCGCCCGCAAGGATCGCGCCCGCGGCGCGTACACGCTCGTCGGCCCCGGCGAGCACCTCGCCCAGCGTCTCGACCGGGAGCTCCTCGGGGAAGGCGGTGACCGAGAGAGCGAGCAGCGGAGCTCCCCCCATCGCGAAGACATCGTTCAGAGCGTTCGTCGCAGCGATGGCGCCGAACGTCCGTGGATCGTCGACGAGCGGCGGGAAGAAGTCGACCGTGAAGACGATGGCGCGCTCGTCGTCGAG
>DASQLF010000004.1:0-34844 GCA_035630135.1 Gaiellaceae bacterium | reverse complement strand
TGCCCGCCGCCGCTCGCTAGGCGATCAACTGCGCGGAGACGCGCCGGGCATCCTTTCCCCCTTGTCCGGCGCGTCCTCCGTGCAGGTCGCGTGTGTCAGGTGGACGTTCGCTCGAAGCGATGGCAGGCTCGGTAGTCCTGGCCGGGGAGCACGAGCAGCCCCCACTCCCCGTTCGGGAGGTTCTGTGCGTCCTGACGGCACTGGCGATCGTCTCGGTCGACCCGATCCTTGTAGAGGTCTGCGCGAATCAGTGACTCGATGCCGGCGAAGCTCTCGTCCGCGAGGTTGAAGACGCGGAGCGAGAGGCTCGCGTCGGTGATGCCCTCGGCCGAGGCGAGCTCGGCGACCGACGGCTTCCCGGGCGGGGCACAGTGGAGGTAGTCGCCGGCGATCGGCACCTCCGGGTTGCAGTCCCAACCCGCGGCCTTCGTGCGATCCATGTCCGTCTGAGGAGACGGCTTCCCCTGGGCGACGCTCGCGAGGGCGATGGTTGCGATTCCCGCGAGCGCGAGCAGCACTAGACGTGCACGCATTTCTTTTCCCTTTCTCTAGGCGGTTGCGGGGATGGGATCCGGACGGACGAGCACGGTGTCGACGACCTTCACGATCTCGTCGACCGGGAGGACTGCCTCGCCGGCGTGGCGGCGGATCGCCTCCGGGCTCGACGCCTGGTAGATGCAGACCGTCCCGACGCGGCCGTCGCGCTCCTCGAGCACGTAGCTGCGGATCCACGCGACGTCGTCCGGCATCTCCTCACCCACTGCGGTGGAGCGCGCCGCGGCCTCTCCGAGTTCCGCGCCGTCCTTCCAGCCGCCGCGGCGCAAGATCACGTACGTGTCCATCTGTCTCCTTCCGTCGAACTGACTTCTCGACGGTAGGAGTGCCGCGCGGGCACGGCATCGGTGCGATTACCTAGGTTGCGCGGCGGGGCTACCTATCTTCGAGGATGCCCAGGCGCGTCGCGGCCGCGACCGCTTCACCGCGGGTGCCTGCATCGAGCTTGCGGAGGATCGACGAGACGTGGTGATCCACGGTTCGGCGGGAAAGAACGAGGCGTCCCGCGATCTCCGCGTTCTTCAGTCCTTCGGCGACCAGAATGAGGACGTCGAGCTCGCGCGCGGTGAGCGCTGCCGGGTTCTCTCGGGTCGACGCCCGGGGGCCGCGTGGCACCGAAGCACCTCGTGAGCGCAAGGCGTGGCGCACGGTGTGGACGGCCGGGCGTGCGCCGAGCTCCTCGAATGCGGCCAGAGACTCGAGCAGATCAGCTTCGTCAGTGCTCTCCGCCATCGCGCGGGCCGACTCGTACGGGCAGTTGCGAGCTGTCCAGGTCTCGGCGGCAGCGCGCGCATCGCCGGCGATCTGCTTCACGTAGGGGTCGGCAATCCAGGCTGGCGCCGAGTCGAGCGCGCCCGCCTTCCACTGCCAGTACGCGAGCTCGCCGGCGAACCAGAGGTGGCGCTTCTCCAACGCGAGGTGGTAGACGGCGCGAGCTTCCTCGACCGTGCGCTCGGCGTCCTCCGCGAGCCAGGCCGCTTCGGCACGTGCCGCGTACACATGCCCGAGCCGCTGGAGATGCCCTCCGGCCAGCGATGTCTCGAGCGCCTCGTCGAGGACGTCGGCGACGCCAGGGTCGCCGCGTCTTGCGCGAACACGTCCGAGTGCGACGAGCGCGGTGATCCGAGTGATCGCGCTGACCTCGTCGGCGAGGAGTTCCTGCGCGAGCGCCGCACCCTCGTCCCAGCGGCCCGTGTAGACGAGCGCCGCCGCGAGCCACCCTTGGATGTAGGCCGCGTCCAGGTCGTTCTCGGCCGCGAACTCGATGAACGTGTGAGCCCAGCGTTCGGACTCCTCGAGCTCGTACATCTCACCGAGCCCGGAGGCGAGCATCCCGTACGCATTCGAGACGCGCAGGTGGAGGCCGTGCTCGACCGCGACATCGAGGCTTCGCTGGAGGTAGTGGCGTCCTTGCTCGATGTCGCCTGCCATCAGGTGCGAGGTGCCGATCACGTTCAACGCCGATGCCTGGATGTCGACATCGTTCACTCCCGAGGCGAGCTCCAAGCCGCGCTCGCCCCAGCGAACTCCTTCGTCGTTGTCCCGGCTCAACATGCGCAGGTAGCCCTGATGCGTGGTGGCCAACGCGAGCTCGCGACCCGGCGGCAGTGCTTCCAGGATCGCGATGGACTCGCGGCTCGCTTCCTCGGCGGCCTCGTTCAGGCCGAGCGAGATCGTCGGCCCGGCGAACCGCGTCAGGTTCTCGCCGAGCCGAAGACGGTCGTCCAGCGCGCGCGCCAGTTCGATCGCCTCCCGGCGCGCCTCGATGGACTCCGAGTAGCGGCCCGTGAGGGACGTCTCCGTCGCGTAGCCCTCGAGAAACGCGAGCCGATCGCTGTCCGGCTGGGTGCTGTAGCTCAACGCGCGGGCGTACAGCTCGGCCGCCTCGCGGTGTGCTCCGACGGCCGAGGCGCGTCCCGCCGCGGCCGGCGCGAACCGGAGCACGGCCTCCGCGTTCCCTGCCATGTCCGCGTGGTGAACCAGCGCCGTGAGGTTCTGCTCCTCGGTCGGCTGTCGTGCGAGCGCCTCGAACGCCCTGTCGTTCAGCGTGATCCGCCGATCGGGTGTGAGCGCGTGCTCGATCGCGAGTCGACCGAGCTCGTGACGAAACCCGATGCCGAGGCTCGTGGGCGTCAGCATTCCCGAGGACAGGCACTCGGCAAGGTGGGTGAACTCCTCCTCGGCGAGCGCCTCGAGCAGCCAGATCTCGGCGGAGCCCGGGACGACGGCGACGGCGTCGAGCAGCCCACGACCGCCGGGACTCAGCCGGTTCGCTCGGGCGAGCACGGCGTCGCTCACGGTCGCCGGAACGTCGCCACCCTCGCCCGCGAGTACCTCGGTGACGTAGAAGGGGTTCCCGCCCGTGGCCTCGTAGAGGCCACGTGACGACCGCTCTGCACGCTGCGCGAGCACCTCGACGGCGGCCGCCGAGAGCGGTAGGAGCGAGATGCGCGTGGTCGTCGCCGGAGGCAGATCGCCGAGGAGCTGGCGCAGTGGATGGCTCGCGCCGACCTCGTCGTCGCGGAACGTGAGGATCAAGAGCGAAGGGGCGCTCTCGACCCGGCGACCCAGGTACTTGAGCGCGTCGAGCGTCGCGTCGTCGGCCCAGTGGACGTCTTCGAACACCGCGATCGTCGGCCGCGCACGGAGCTCCTCGAGAAGAGCTGCGAAGAACGCCGCCCGTGCGGACTCGTCTGACGGAGCCTCGGAGGGGAACCCCTCGAGAGCTCGGACGATCTCGTACACGGGCCCGAGCGGCCGCGGCGTGAACAGTGCCTCACACGCACCCCACACGACGCGTACCTCTTGTTCGTGCCGTTCTGCGAACCCGCGTACCAGTGTGGTCTTGCCCACGCCCGCCTCTCCAGCGACGAGGACTACGCGTCCGAGGCCGAGCCGGGCTCGTTCCAGGTCGGCGTCGAGGTCCGCCTGCGCGCTCGCTCGTTCAAGGAGGACGTCGTCCGGGAGGATCGCCGCCACGTACTGATCCTGCGCATCACGCGCGATCTTGGCAAGCGCGGCGATAGGATCGCGTCGGCATGACCGCAGTCGAGGCCAATCCGAACCTCGGCGCCGAGATCGTCGCCGATGCGAAGGAGTACGTCCTCTACTCCTGGTCGACGCAGGATGCGATCAACCCGATCGCGGTCGCGGGAGCCGCAGGTCGCTACTTCTGGGACTACGAGGGCAAGCGCTATCTCGACTTCGCGTCCCAGCTCGTGAACGTCAACATCGGCCACGGGCACCCGAAGATCATCGCGGCGATCAAGGAGCAGGCCGACAAGCTGGCCACGATCGGCCCGCCGATGGCCTCGGAATCGCGCTCGCGCCTGGGCCGCCTGCTCGCCGAGGTGACACCCGGCGACCTCTGCATGTCGTTCTTCACGAACTCGGGCGCCGAGGCGAACGAGAACGCCATCAAGCTCGCGCGCCTGGCGACCGGGCGGCACAAGATCGTCGCGCGCTACCGCTCCTACCACGGTGCGACGCACGGCTCGGTGCTGCTCACGGGCGACCCTCGGCGGTGGCCGAACGAGCCTGGCATGGGCGGCGTCGTGCGGATGTTCGACCCGTACACGTACCGCTGTCCCGCCGGTCATCCCGATCCGTGCCCCGTCTGCACCGGAGCGCCGCACCTCGAGGAGATTCTCGAGTACGAGGGTGCGCACACGGTCGCGGCCGTGATCCTCGAGACCGTCACGGGTACGAACGGGATCATCCCGCCGCCACCCGGCTACTTGCAGGCGATCCGCGAGGTCTGCGACCGCCACGGCATCCTGCTCATCCTCGACGAGGTCATGTGCGGCTTCGGACGAACCGGGCGCTGGTTCGCGTGCGACAACTGGGAGATCGTCCCGGACATCATCACCGTGGCGAAGGGCATCAACTCGGGCTACGTCCCGCTCGGCGCGATGATCATCCGCGAGCACCTCAAGGAGTGGGTGCGCTCGCGGTTCTTCCCGGGCGGGCTGACGTACGCGGGTCACCCGCTCGCGTGCGCGTCGGCCGTCGCCTCGATCGAGGCGTTCCGCGAGGGGGGTGTCGTCGAGAACGCCGCCGAGGTCGGTGCGTACCTCGGCGAGGGGCTGCGCTCGCTCGCGATGAGGCATCCCGCGGTCGGCGAGGTGCGCGGCCTCGGGTGCTTCTGGGGGCTCGAGCTCGTCAAGAGCCGCGAGACCCGGGAGATGCTCGTGCCGTTCAACGCGTCCGGAGACGCAGCCGCGCCGGTTGCGCGCCTCGCGAAGGCTGCGCTCGAGCGCGGTCTCTATCTCATGACCCACTGGAACGTGGTCATGGCCGTCCCGCCGCTGACGATCACGCGCGAGGAAGTCGACGAGGGGCTCGCGATCCTCGACGAGACGCTCTCGATCGCAGACGAGTACGTCGCGTAGATGAGCGACGTCGCCGAGCTGGCGGCGCAGCTCGTCGCGATCGAGTCGATCAACCCCGACGTCGTTGCGGGCGGCTCCGGGGAGCTGGAGCTCGCGCGGTTCGTCGCCCGGTGGTGCGAGCGTGCCGGTCTCGAGACGACGCTCACCGAGCTTCGACCCAACCGCGCGAACGTGGTAGCGGTTGCTAGCGGTTCGGGTGGCGGGAGATCGCTGATGCTGAACGCGCACATGGACACGGTCGGTGTCGCAGGCATGACGGCACCGTTCGAGCCGCGGCTCGAGGACGGGCGGCTCTACGGACGCGGTGCACAGGACATGAAGGGGAGCCTGGCTGCGTGCATGCTCGCGACCGTCGACGCCGCGCGCCGGGATCTGCGCGGCGACGTGATCATGACCGCTGTCGCCGACGAGGAGTTTGCGAGCATCGGCACCGAGGCCGTCGCGGCCGGTCTCACGGCCGACGCCGCGATCGTCACCGAGCCGACCGACTTGAAGCTGGCCGTCGCGCATCGCGGCTTCGTCCATCTCGAAGTCGAGGTGCAGGGTCGAGCCTCGCACGGCTCCCGGCCCGACCTCGGCATCGACGCGATCGCGAAGACGGGACGCGTCCTCACCGGCATCGGCGAGCTCGACAGCAAGCTGCGTGCCCATCCGACGCACCGCTTTCTCGGAAGCGGCAGCGTGCACGCATCGCTGATCGAGGGCGGGCAGGAGTTCTCGAGCTATCCCGCGCGCTGCCTCCTGCAGGCAGAGCGGCGGACGATCCCTGGCGAGACCGCCGAGCACGCCGAGCGGGAGCTGCGCGAGATAGTGGAGCGGGCCGGCGAGGGGGATCCCGACTTCTCGGCGGAGGTGCGCGCGCCGATCTCGCGCGAGCCCTTCGGGATCGACGAGGACGCGGAGATCGTCCAGCTCGTGCGCGGACACGCCACCGCAGTCCTCGGCGGCGAGCCCGAGATCGTGGGCGTGCCGTTCTGGGCCGACTCGGCGCTGCTCGCAGCCGCCGGTATCCCCACCGTCGTCTTCGGCCCGACCGGCGAGGGCTTGCACTCGGAGGTCGAGTGGGTGGACGTCGCCTCGCTCGAACGCTGCATGGAGGTCTATGCCGCCGTCGCAGCGGAGCTCTGCGTCTAGCGCGAGAGGAACGCCGCGATTGCGGCAGTCGTCTCGTCGAGCGCGTCCCACGTGACCGAGTGACCACCCGGCACGATCACGACCTCGAGCAGGTCGCCGAGAGCCGCCCGGTGGGCATCGAGCAGATGGTCGTACGGGAGGTACGACTGCTCGCCGAGGACGAGCAGCGTGGGAACGCGCACGTCTTCGAAGCGCGGCGGCGCGGAGGCCATCTCGCCGTAGGCGGCGACCACGGCCGACTGGCAGTAGCGATAGCGCATGCGGCCGTCGTCACCGGTGTCGACGTGCTTCGCGAGGTCCTCCACGACGAGCTCGCGCGGAGCGAAGTGGAGCTGGCTCTCGACGTACCGGCTGTCGATCAGCTCCTCGAAGGACACGTACGCCTTCTCGGGGCGCTCCCGCTCGGCGGCGGCGAGCGCGACGTGACCGGGAATGACCACCACCGGGTCGAGGAGGACGAGCCTCGGGACGAGCTTCGGCGCACGCGCGGCGAGCTCGAAGGCAAGCCGGCCGCCGAAGGAGTGGCCGATCAGGATCGATTCGCGGTTCCCGACCGTCTCGACGACCCCGGCGAGGTGTGCCCCTAGGTCCCACGGCGGCTCCCAGGACGAGTGACCGTGACCGAGGAGATCCGGAGCGAGGACGTGGAATCCGGGAAGTCGTGCGGCCAGCGGTCCGAAGTGGCCGCCGTGGTTGCGGACGCCGTGCAGACAGACGATGCGCGGCGAGCCGGGTTCGCCCCACTCGTGGAGCGCGAGGGTCACTCGGAGGTCGCTAGTGCCTCGAGCGAGTCGGGCACGAGCTCTGTCCGGCGCTCGTCGTCGACGTTCACGAGCGACCAGATCACCGTGCCGCCACGATCGATGAGGTACGTCCCACGGTGCGCAGCGCCGTTCGACTCGTTGAAGACGCCGTAGGCCTTCGCCGCCGCCCCGTGGGGCCAGAAGTCGGACGCGAAGGTGTACTCGGCGCCGAGCTCCTTCTTCCACGCCTGTCTTGCCGCCGACGGGTCGCAGGAGACGAAGACGATCTCCGTTCCCGCGTCGCGGAACGACTGGAGGTTCTCCTGCAGGTCGCGCGCCTCGTCCTCGCAGACGGGCGTGAATGCGAAGGGGTGGAAGACGAGGAGGACGTTCGCGCGGTTGCGGATCTCGGAGAGCGTCACGCGCTCGCGATAGCCGACCTCGAGGTCGAACTCGGGCGCGACGTCACCTGTCTTCACCGCCATCCTCACGCTCCTCTCCCTGACCGGACGGCCGATAGTACCGCCGTCCGCGAAGCTCCTCCGGGAGGTACTCGAGGGTCGAGCCCTCGTCGTCGTGCGGGGACACGTAGCCCTTGCCGTGACCTCGCGCCTCGGCTGCGCGTGAGTGCCCGGTCGAGCGAAGCATCGCTGGCGGTCTCGCGTTGCCGTGCTCGCGCACGTCCCGCCGTGCGTCCCAGATCGCGACCGCGGACGCGTTCGACTTCGGCGCACGGGCGAGGTAGATGGCGGCTTGCGAGAGGTTCAGCTGCGCCTCCGGAAGCCCGACGTGCTCGAGTGCTTGCGCGGCCGCGACGGCGACGACGAGCGCGTTCGGGTCGGCGTTGCCCACGTCCTCGGAGGCGAGGATGACCATGCGGCGCGCGATGAACCGCGGGTCCTCGCCCGCCTCGAGCATCGCGGCGAGGTAGTAGACGGACGCGTCGGGATCGCCGCCGCGCATGGACTTGATGAAGGCGGAGGCGAAGTCGTAGTGCTGGTCGCCCTTGCGGTCGTAGAGGAGCGGGCGCTTGCGCGAGGCGTCGAGCACGTGCTCCTCGGTGAGCGCGGTTCCCTCCGACTCTGCCGTGGCCGCCGCGAGCTCGAGGATCTGGAGCGCAGCTCTCGCGTCGCCGCCGGCGCGCGTCGCGAGCAGGGAGAGCACCTCGGGTGACGCCTCGGCCCCGAGTGTGCTCGCGCCGCGCCCGAGGATGGTCACGAGCTCCTCGTCGGAGAGCGCCTGCAGCTCGATCACCGTGCAGCGTGAGAGGAGCGCCGAGTTGACCTCGAAGTACGGGTTCTCGGTCGTCGCCCCGATGAGCGTGACGAGCCCGTCCTCGACCGCGTGCAGCACCGAGTCCTGCTGCGCCTTGTTGAAGCGGTGGATCTCGTCGATGAAGAGAGTCGTCCGCAAACCGTTGCCGCCCAGCCGGTCTCGGGCACGCGCGATCACGGCCCGCACGTCGTCCACGCGCGCCGACACGGCGGAGATCTCCTCGAATGCAGCGCCCGTTCGCTCGGCGACGATCCGGGCGATCGTCGTCTTGCCGGTGCCGGGCGGGCCGAACAGGATCATCGACGGGGGGCGGTCCTCCTCGATGGCACGCCGAAGTGCCGAACCGGGTGCGAGGACGTGCTGCTGACCCACGAGATCGTCGAGCGAGGCCGGCCGTAGACGCACCGCGAGCGGAGCGTTCTCGGCCTGCCGCTCGCGCGCCGCTTCGGAGAAGAGGTCGGCCACGCGCGAAGTATGCTCCCGGCCGGATGTCGCGACGGGACGAGGTCACAGCGCTCCTGCAGGCGCTCCTCCGGCTCGACACCGTCAACCCTCCCGGCAACGAGACGCAGGCGGCGGAGCTCCTGCGCGACTACCTCGCCGGAAACGGTGTCGAGTGCGAGCTCTACGCACGCGAGCCGCATCGCGCCAATCTCGTCGCCCGCATCAAGGGTGGCGACGGCCCGTCGCTCGCGCTCCTCTCGCACACGGACACGGTGCTCGCCGATCCTGCAGAGTGGGATCGCGATCCCTGGTCGGGCGATCTCGTCGACGGCGAGGTATGGGGTCGCGGCGCGCTCGACATGAAGGATCAGGTCGCGGCCAGCACCGTTGCCTTCGCATCGCTCGCGCGCGAGGGCTTCACGCCTTCGGGCGACCTCATCCTGCTGGTCGTCGCCGACGAGGAGGTCGGCGCGGGCTATGGGCTCAACTGGCTCGTCGAGAATCACCCCGAGGCGTCCCGCTGCGACTACGCGCTCAACGAGGGTGGCGGCGAGCGTCTCGTCATCGACGGGACGCCCGTGTATCTGTGTGCGACCGCCGAGAAGATGTCCGCCCCCTTCAAGGTGCGGGTCCACGGGCGCAGCGGCCACGCGTCGATGCCGGGCATCGGCGACAACGCACTCGTGAAAGCGGCGCGCTATCTGGACGCGCTCGGCTCCTACGAGCCGCCGATCGAGCTGATCCCCGAGGCTGCGGGCTTGCTCGCGGCAACGCTGGCCGAGATGCCGCCGCTCGAGGAGGCCGTAGCGCGAGCGCGCGCGGTCGACCCCATGCTCGCGGAGCTGGTAGAGCCGCTCCTGGCGTTCACGTTGTCGCCGACGATGATCGACGCGTCGCACCAGCGAAACGTGATCCCGGCCGTATGCGAGATCACTGTCGACTGCAGGCTTCTGCCCGAGACGACGCCAGCGGACGTCGAGCCGCTGCTGCGGGCGGCGCTCGGTGACGGGGAGTACGACCTCGAGTTCCTCGAGGCGGTCGGCGGTACCCGCTCGGCGATCGACACGCCATTGTGGACGGCGCTCGAGGAGTTCACGGCCGAGATCGAGCCCGGGGCGCGCATGGCGCCGATGGCGTGCCCAGGCTTCACCGACAGCCACTTCCTGCGGCAGGCGTTCGGCACGGTCGCATACGGGTACTTCCCGCTCAGGACCATGGACACGGAGCTCGCCTCGCTGCTCATCCACTCCGCGAACGAGCGAATCCCGGTCGACGATCTCGAGCTCGGGGTCGAGCTGTTCCGCTCGGCGGCCCACTCCCTGCTCTCGTCGTGACGGGCGAGCCCGCCGACGCTCTCGTCGTCTTCGGGATCACCGGCGACCTCGCGCGCCGCAGCACGATCCCGGCCCTGTACAGCCTCGCCGAGCAGGGTCTGCTCGCCTGTCCGATCGTCGGCGTCGGCCGGCGTGAGCTTCCACGAGACGAGTTCGAGCAGCACGTCGTCGACGCGGTGAAGGCCTCCGAGGAACGCGTGGACGAGAGGACCCTGGCCGATCTCGTTGCTCGCCTGCACTACGTGAGCGGTGACGCCGAGGAGGGCACGATGTACGACGGTGTCCGCCGCGAGCTCGAGGGCGCGAAGCTTCCCGTCTTCTACCTCGCGACGCCGCCGTCCATGTTCGACGAGATTGCGGAGGAGATCGCCCGCGCCGGGCTCGTCGGCGACGCGAGCAGGCTCGTGGTGGAGAAGCCGTTCGGCACCGACCTTGCCTCCGCCCGCGAGCTCAACAAGCAGCTCACCGCGATCTTCCCCGAGGAGCGCCTGTTCCGCATCGACCACTTCCTGGGGAAGGAGCCGGTGCAGGACATCATGTATCTGCGCTTCGCGAACGCCCTCTTCGAGCCGATCTGGAACCGCGAGCACGTCGAGTCGATCCAGATCACGATGGCCGAGACCTTCGGAGTCGAGGATCGCGGGAGCTTCTACGACCCGGTCGGCGCGATCCGCGACGTCGTCCAGAACCACCTGCTGCAGGTGCTCGCGCTCGCGGCGATGGAGCCGCCCTCGGGCGACGACGATGCGATCCCACGCCGGCGCGAGGACGTCTTCCGGGCGATGCCGGCCGTCGACCCGCGTAAAGCGGTTCGGGGCCAGTACACCGGCTATCGCGAGATCGAGGGGGTGAAGCCCGACTCCGACACGGAAACGTTCGTCGCCCTCGAGCTCGAGATCGAGAACTGGCGCTGGGCGGGCGTTCCGATCCTCGTGCGCGCGGGAAAGGCGCTACCGGTCACCGCCACGGAGATCGTCATCCGCCTGCAGCGCGTGCCGCAGCTCGAGTGGGGCGGCCACCGCCTCTACTCGCCGGGGTACGACGACATCGTGCTGCGCATCGGGCGCCACGCGGGCGTGTCGATCTTCCTGCGGGCGAAGACGCCCGGTAAGGCCGTCTCACAGCCGGTCTCGCTCGATCTCGACTTCGCAGAGGAGCTGGGCGAGCCACCGCAGCCGTACGAGCGTCTCCTCGCGGACGCGCTGCGCGGCGACTCGACGCTCTTCCCGCGCTGGAGCGTCATCGAGGAGACGTGGCGCATCGTCCAGCCGCTCCTCGACGAGCCGCCGCCGGTGGAGAAGTACCAGCGCGGCTCGTGGGGTCCGAGCTCGTCCCATGCGCTCGCGGCTGCACACGGCGGCTGGCGCGAGCCGCTGTAGGCGAGCGAGATGAGCTGGGCCGAGTGGGCAGATCCGGTCGAGATCGAGCCGTCGATCTACGCGTCGGACTTCTCGAGGCTCGGAGAGCAGCTCGAGCAGCTGGCCCGGGCAGGCGCGAAGGTCTTCCACTTCGACGCGGGCGACGGCCACTTCATCCCGGAGATTACGATCGGCCCCGTCGTCGCGGCGTCGATCTCGCCCCTGACACGCGGACTAGGCGCCCGTCTCGACTGCCACCTCATGGTCAGCGAGCCGGAGAAGCACTTCGAGGCGATCGCGAAGGCCGGCGGAGACAGCGTCACCTTCCACGTCGAGGCGTGCGACGACCCCGCTCGGGCCATGGCGCATGCGCGATCGCTCGGGCTTGGAGTCGGCGTGGCGCTCAACCCCGAGACGGAGGTCGAGGACGCGGTGCAGGCGGCCGAGGGCGCCGATCTCGTGCTCTGCATGTCGATCCATCCCGGCTACTCGGGGCAGGCCTTCATGCCGGAGTCGCTCGAGCGGATCGAGCGCCTGCGGGCGCTGCTGCCCTCGCACGTTCGGATCCAGGTGGACGGCGGGATCAACGGCGAGACGGTGCTCGCGGCACGCGGCGCGGGTGCGGACTTGCTCGTCGCCGGCAGCGCGATCTTCTGGAACGACGATCCGGCCGCTGCCTACCGGTCGCTCGTCGAGCGCGTCTCGGAGCCGTCGCGTGCCTGAGTCGCTCGAGCTCCGCGAGGCAGAGGGCGCGTTCGAGCGCCTCGAGGAGTGGCTCGCGGCTCGTGGCTTCTTCTCCGACGGTGCGGACGAGCTCGTCGCGGAGGTCTACCTCGGCTACGCCCTCTCGGACGCGATCAGAAGGGACGACACGCCTGCGCCCATCGAGCCATGTCCGCGACTCCCGCTGGCCGCATGCCGCCTCGAACGAAGAACCCTTGCAACAGACTGTTACAAGGGTTCGTTCGCGCTCGGTGAGTGGGAGCGGACGTGGGGTGCCAGTGACTATCGCGCGGCGATCGAGGAGGTTCGCGAGGCGATCGCGCGCGGCGATGTCTACCAGGTGAACGTCGTTCAGCACCTTCAGACCACGTTCGCAGGTGACCCCCGCGCACTCGCCGACAGACTCGCTCCCCTGCGCCCGCTCTGTCCCGATCCGTTCGTCGGCGACGACTGGGCGGTCGTATCCGCCTCGCCGGAGCTCTTCCTCGCGCGTCGCGGGGACCGTCTGTGGACGATGCCGATCAAGGGCACCCGGCCTCTCGGCGCTTCGGCGGAGCTGCGTGCGTCGGAGAAAGACGCCGCTGAGCACGTGATGATCGTCGATCTCGAGCGCAACGACCTCTCGCGGGTCTGTCGGCCGGGAACCGTGCGCTGGCCGGAGCTCATGGCGACCCGCGAGCTCGCAGGTGTGGAGCACATGGTCTCGACCGTCGAGGGCTCGCTCCGCAACGGCGTGGGGCTCGCCGAGATCATGCACGCCACCTTCCCGGGCGGCTCGGTGACCGGCGCGCCGAAGATCGCAGCCGTGGATCTCATCGCCGAGCTCGAGCCCGTCGGCCGCGGTGCCTCGATGGGCGCGATCGGGAAGATCTACGGCAACGGCGACTTCGACCTGGCGTTGACGATCAGGACGTTCGCGATCGCGGAGGGGAGGATCCACCTCTGGGTCGGCGGCGGCATCGTCTGGGACTCGGACGCGGCCCTCGAGGTGGACGAGTCGTGGGTCAAGGCGCGCCCGCTCCTCGCCGCAATCGGCTCGAAGCTTCCCGAGGCAGTGCTCACGTGACAGTGCTCGCACTCGCCGTGACCGGCCGCGGGCTCGTCGATCCGTCGGAGCCCGTCATCCGCGCCGACGACGAGGGGCTCCTGCGTGGACGCGCGGCGTTCGAGACCCTGCGCGTATACGGCGGGCGTCCGTTCCGTCTCGAAGAGCACCTCGACCGGCTGACCGCCTCGGCGGCGAGCATCGGGCTGCCGGCGGTCGAGCGTCGACGCCTGCAGGTTCTGGTCGGGCTGGTGCTCCCGAAGGCGGAGCACGGCGACGCCACCCTCCGCCTCGTCTGGACTGCCGGCCCGGCAGGCGGCGTCCCATCTGCACTCGCGCTGCTCGGCGAGGTGCCGGACTGGATCGAGACCGCGCGAGAGCGCGGCGCGTCGGCGGTGTCGCTGCTCGGTCTGCGCGCGTCCGCGCCGTGGCTGCTTCCCGGCGTGAAGTCGACGAGCTACGCCGTGAACATGGCCGCGGAGGCCGAGGCGCGAAGACGAGGAGTGGACGAAGCCCTGTTCGTCGACGCGGACGGCATCGTCCTCGAGGGCACGGTCACGAACGTCTGGTGGCGCGTCGGCGACACGCTCTTCACGCCGTCGCTCGATCTCGGCATCCTCGCGGGCGTGACTCGCGCGACGCTGATGGAGCTCGCGCCGGAGAGTGGGTATCGGGTCGAGGAGGGCGCCTACCCGCTCGCGCAGCTGCTCGCAGCCGAGGAGGCGTTCACGTCGTCCTCCGTGCGCGAGCTCATGCCTCTCGTCGAGATCGACGGGACGTTGCTTGGCCGCGGGCCCGCGTGCGAGACCTTGCAGGAAGGGCTTCGCAGGCTGGCAGCTAACGTCTAGCGCGTGGACGAGACACCGGTGAGGCTCGGCGGGATGGCGCTCCAGAACGGCGTCCTCGTGCATGGGCCTACCGCTTGGGGCTGCGCCGTGCGCGACGAAGGCGGGGAATTGCGCGTCGCATCGGGACGCAAGCCGCACTTGGCGCCGGCGATGCGCAAGCGCATGCCCGTGCTGCGCGGACCGATCGCGCTCGCCGAGGCCTTCGCGCTGCTGCCGACGGTCCGGCGCGCGATTCCGGCGGCCCGGTTTCCGTTCGAGCGCCCGAGCGTTCTCGGCGCCATGCTCGGGACGGCCGTGGCCGCGCGTGTGCTGCGTCGTTCGAGGCTCTCGCCCGGAACGCGCGAGATCGCCGCAGCGGGCGTCGCCTTCCTGCCCGCGGCGCTGGCGCTCCGCGGGCCGAACCTCGCCGCCTACCACGGCGCCGAGCACATCTCGATCGGCACCTACGAGAATGGGGGCACGCCGCATCCCAAGGAGCATCCGCGCTGTGGCTCGCAGCTCATCGCGCCGATGGTGGCGTCCTCCCTGGCCGCGAACGTCGTCGCGGCGAAAGCACCGGCAGGCACCCGCAGCGTCGCACGTCTGATCGGAACGGCCGGAGCGATCGGCGGGTCGGTCGAGGTCTTCTCGTGGGTCGCGCGCAATCCTTCGCATCCGCTCGCGCGCGTGCTCGCGCGGCCAGGATTCGAGCTCCAACGACACCTCTCGACGGCCGAGCCCTCGGCCGACCAGCTCGAGGTCGCGAACGCCGCGCGTGATGCGTGCCTCGCGCTCGAGCGACGTCCATCCGACCAGTGACCGCGACGCCGGTCCCGGCTTAGGGTCAGAGCGTGCGCAGCCGTCGCGCCCTCGCCCTGTCGTTGCTCGCGCTCCTGCTGGCCGCCGCCATCGCCAGCACCGCAGGGGCGCAGGGCATTCGTCCCGCCCCCGGGGCTCCCGATCCACGCCAGATCGTGCTGACCGCCGCGGATCTCGGCGGCGCGAAGGTGGTGGGACAGGGGTACTACAGGGAGCGAGACGTTCCCTCGGTGATCTCCTACGCGCGAGAGTTCGAGAACGGTCGCTCTCAGGGCACTCGGTTTCTGTCCGTCGACTCTGCCGCCGACGTCGGCGTCGACGCCGAGACCACCGCGCAGTTCCTGTCGACGCTCCGCCGCGCTCTGGCGACGAACCAGGGGCGTGCGCTTTTCAAGCGCGCGATCACTTCATCCCTCCCGAAGGACGGTGTCGCTACGAATGTTCAGGTCGGACGACCGCGCGCTCTTGGTCTGGGGCCTGACGCGTTCGATCTACTCGTCACCTTCAGGCTGCTCGGCCTACGCACCGAGATACACCTGACGATGTTCGCGGTCGAGCGTGCTCTTGGCACGATCACGTCTCTCGGCCTTCCCGGATCTCGCATCGCACGCGCGCAGCTCCTCCGCCTCGGGCGACTCATGTCCGCACGGATGACCACGCAGCTCACGCCCAGGAACACCGCACTCCCCGCGATCACGGGCGTCGCGCATGACACCGCGACGCTGACGGCGAGCACCGGTACGTGGAGCGGGGCGCCGACCACGTTCACGTATCAGTGGCAGCGCTGCGACGCTGCCGGGGCGAACTGCGCCGACGTCGTCGGAGCCACGGCCGCGACGTATCTCGTCACGACGGCGGAGGTCGGGACGACGCTTCGGGTCACCGTGACGGGTCAGAACGGCGTCGCCGCGACTGCCGCCGTCTCGGCGCAGACGCCGGTCGTTCTCGCGGCGACACCCGCCCCGTAGAGCACGTCTTGCCTTCAGCGTCAGTAGGCGTTTGCCGATAGCTCTCGTGGTGGATCTCGAGAACACGCTTCTGACGTGGCTGCCGATCGTGTTCTTCGGGATCGTCATCCTCTTGCTGCTCTACACGATGCGGCTCATGCCACGCGCCAAGCCGGCGCCGGTCGTTCGCGGCGCGCAGGTCGAGGTGTCGTGGGACGACGTCGCCGGGCTCGACGAAGCCAAGGAAGAGCTGGTCGAGGTCGTCGAGTTCCTGCGCGACCGGAAGCGGTTCGAGAGGCTCGGCGCACGCGTGCCGCGCGGCATTCTGCTGCATGGCCCGCCGGGAACGGGCAAGACACTCGTGGCGAAGGCGGTCGCGAGCGCCTCGGGCGCGAACTTCTACTCGCAGAGCGCGTCGTCGTTCGTCGAAATGTTCGCCGGCCTCGGCGCGGCCCGCATCAGAAAGCTGTTCGAGGAGGCGCGCAAGCACGCCCCTTCGATCGTGTTCATCGACGAGCTCGACGCGGTCGGCACCGCGCGGATCGGAGGGGGGTTCCATCGCGAGCACGACCAGACGCTGAACCAGCTCCTCGTCGAGCTCGACGGCTTCAACGCGCGCGACGAGGTCGTCGTCATGGCAGCCTCGAACCGGCTGCAAGACCTCGACCCCGCTCTCTTGCGCCCGGGCCGATTCGACCGGCAGGTGCTCATCTCGGCGCCGGACGTCGCGAGCCGCGAGGAGATCCTCGCCGTGCACACCCGCGACAAGCCGCTCGAGTCCGACGTCGATCTCGGCGCCATCGCGCGGCAGACGGCAGGGCTCACCGGCGCCGACCTCGCGAACCTCTGCAACGAGGCCGCGATCTTCGCGGGACGCTCGAGCGAGCGGTACATCCGCCAGCTGGACTTCGACGCGGCCATGGACAGGATCGTGGCCGGCCTCCAGCAGCGTCGCGTCGTCTCCGAGAAGGAGAAGCGGATCCTCGCGTACCACGAGGCGGGGCACGCGGTGATGTCGCACCTCGTCGGCGAGCTCTTCCCGGCGCAGAAGGCCACCATCGTCTCGCGCGGGCAGGCGCTCGGCTACACGCTCAACACGCCGACGGAAGACCGCTACATGCACACGCGCGAGGAGTTCGTCGACCTCATGAAGGTGTTCCTGGCCGGTCGCGCGGCCGAGCAGGTCGTGTTCGGCCGCATCACGAACGGTGCTGCGAACGATCTCGAGCGCGTCACGGAGATCGCCCGCTCCATGGTCTTCGAGTTCGGGATGTCCGAGATCGCGCCCTCTCGCACCATGCGCGCCGACAACTATGCGCTCTCGGAGGAGACGAAGCGGATGCGCGACTCGGAGCAGTCGCGCCTCACGGATCACGCGTACCAGGAAGCGCAGCGTCTCCTGCTCAAGCACCGCGCCGCGCTCGATCGTGTCGCCAGCGCGCTCCTCGAGAAGGAGACGCTCGATCGCGCGGAGCTCCAAGAGCTGCTCGCGAACGTACCCCCGGAGTCGCATTCGTCCGAGACCGTCGGGACGATTCGCGCTCTGCCAATGCGCGACTGAAGCCTCCGGGTAGAGTCGGCGCGTGCAGGGGATTCACCACCTCGGCGTCGCCGTGACCGACCTCGACGAGGCAATCTCGACCTACGAGACGCTTTTCCAGGCCCAGCTCGAGCATCGCGAGCCGATCGCAGACCAGGGCGTGGAGGCTGCGTCCATGCTCGTCGGAGGAAGCCGGATCGAGCTCCTACGGCCGACCGAGGAGGACACGCCCGTGGGTCGATTCCTCGCGCGCCGCGGACCCGGCATGCACCACGTCGCGCTGGAGACGGACGACCTGCGCGCGACGCTCGCCGAGCTCGAGTCGTCCGGTGCGCAGTTGATCGACGAGCCGCGGATCGGACTGTTCGGGGTCGAGTTCGCGTTCGTCCATCCCGATTCTGTCCACGGCGTTCTCACGGAGGTGGTTGCGAGTGGCTGACGACTTCGTCCGCATCGAGATCGGGTTCGCCGGTGGGCAGATCCTGAGCTGGCTCGTGGTCTCCTCCAGTGCGGATGCGCTCGACCGCAACCTCGGCGCCGGCGCGTCGGGAACGCTCGTGCTCGACGCGCAGGAGGGCGCGATCACGCTCGTCCTCGACCGGGTTCTCTACGTGAAGCGGTACGCGCGCGAGTCCCGGGTCGGCTTCGCCAACTAACGGTCGATGGCACTCCGGGTCGGCATCGTCGGCCTTCCCAACTCCGGGAAGTCGACGCTCTTCAACGCGCTGACCCGCGCGGGCGCGCAGGTCGCGGCGTACACGGACGTGACCCAGAAGCCGAACCTCGGGATGGCCGTGATCGCGGACGACCGCCTCGAACGTCTCGCAGCCACGGTCGGGTCGAAGAAGACCACGCCCGCGGCGATCCGGGTCGTAGACGTTCCCGGCCGCGCCGAGATCCCCGGCGAGCTCCGGCAAGCGGACGCCCTGCTCGCCGTGCTCGACGGGTTCTCGGGCGAGGCTGACCCGGCTTCAGACCTCGAGACGCTTCGCCTCGAGCTGATCGTGGCCGATCGCGAGCACGTCGATCGCCGCCTCGAGCGCGTGCGCAAGGAGGCGAAGTCCGGAGACCGCGCCAAGCGTCAGGAAGCGGAGCTGACGGAGCGGCTCCTGGCTCACCTCGACGAGGGACATCCGCTCGCCGAGTGGTCGGGGGAGCTTCCGGACGAGCTCGAGCCCCTGACGACCAAGCCGCTCATTCCGCTCGAGAACGGGCCGGGCGGCATCGACTGTGCGCTCGAGATGGAGCTCTCCGAGCTGTCCGAGGAGGAGGCGGCCGAGTTCCGCACGGGCACCTCGGCGCTCGACGACGTCGTGGTTCGACTGAAGGAGGCACTGGGCCTCATCACCTTCTTCACGATCGGAGACACGGAGGCGCGCTCGTGGACGCTTCGCCAGGGTCAGACCGCCCTGGACGCCGCCGACTCGATCCATTCGGACATCGCGCGTGGCTTCATCCGCTGCGAGACGATTCGCTGGAACGACCTTCTCGAGTGTGGCACCCACGCCGAGGCTGCTCGTCGCGGGCTCCAGCGGCTCGAAGGGAAGACGTACGTCGTCGAGGACGGAGACGTCCTCAACATCCGCTTCAACGTCTAGCCGGCCGCGACGAGCACGGCTCCGCCGATCGCGACGGCGCCGCCCACGCGCTTCGACGTCGTCAGGCGCTCGTCCAGGAAGAGCCGCGCCAGGAGCACCGTGACGACGGGATACATCGCGCTCAGCACGGCGACGATGCCCACGGATCCATGGGTGGTGGCGATGGCGACGAGGACGTTCGCAAACGTGTCACCGACGCCGATCGCGATCAGGAGCGGCCACGTCTTCGACGTCGGTCGGAGCGACGTGGAGACGATCAGAGCCACGACGACCGCGACCGACACGGAGGTCGCACGCGTCGCGACGACTGCCCAGGCCGCACTCTCGTCCGAGCCGGCGTCGAGGCCGACGACGAACAGCCCGAACCCGAGCGCGGCGACGAGCGCGAGACCGACGCCGCTCGCGACGCGGCTGCGACCCTCCGTCGCAGGCTCCCGCGATAGCGTCGCGATACCGGCGAGGACGAGTGCGATGCCCAGCCACTGAAGCGCAGCGGGGTAGGTGCCCTGAAGCGCGTCTACGCTCAGCCCGACGACCGGGGATGCGGCAGAGATCGGCGCCACGATCCCCATCGCTCCTACCGCGAGCCCACGGTAGAGCGCACCGAGCCCGACCAGCCCGGCCACACCGGCGGCGATGGCCGGAAGCAGGTTCTCGACACCCGGAAACGACTCCCGCGTGGCTCCGACCCAGATCAGGAGGCCTGCGAGCCCGATCGCCTGCGAGATCGCGAGCACGGCGATGACGGCCATCCGTCGCGAGGCGATCCCGCCGAAGAAGTCTCCGACGCCCCAGCACAGCGCGCCGGTGAGGGCGAGCAGCGCGACCACTGCCGCTTAGTCGCCGACGGGGCGGGTGGCGGCTTGCGCGTCGAGCTGATTCGCGTGGTACAGCACGGCCGCTTCTGCCGTTCGGGCGCCGGGGCGGTCGTGATGCGACGCGACCGCGTGCAGAAGCTCGGCGAGGACTGCCGGGTCGAGGTCTCGTGCGCGCTCCTCGATCATCCGCAGGCCGAGGTGCACGTGTCCCAGGAGCCGGCCCTCGTCCGTCGGGCGAAACGAGGGCCCGGGTCCGAGCTCTCGGATCCGGCCGAGATCGTGTACCAGGGCGGCAGCGAGGACGATGTCGTGGCGCAGGCGCGGGTGGAGCTGCGCCGTCTCGCGGCAGAGGGTCGCGACGCCGACCGTGTGCTCGAGCAGGCCGCCCGCGTAGCCGTGGTGGCCGTCCGCTCCCGCGGCCGGGAGCGAGCGCAGCGCCTTGCGGACATCCGCGTCGCGGGCGAAGGAGTCGACGACGGCCACGAGCCCGTCGTGCGAGAGCTCGGACGCGAGGAAATCGAAGAAGCCGTCGAGCTCGTCGGCGTCTCGGCGAAGTGTCGGTGTCAGGTCGCCCGGATCCGCATCCTCCGCGGCCTCGACCGTGCGCACGTGCACCTGGAGTTTGCCGCCGAAGCGCTCGACACGCCCGAGCACCCGAACAGCGTCTCCTTCGTCGAACCGTCCGTCGAGCAGGTCGACGTCGTTCCACACCCGAGCCTCGACGCGGCCACTTGCATCGACGAGCTCGAGTGCGAGGTACGCGGCGCCGCCGCGCGTGTGCCGGCGCTCCTTCCTGGCCACCGCGAAGACCCCCTCGACGGTCCTGTCCTCGACGAGGTCGGCGATCGTGGTCACGTCTCGAGTCTATGCCGCAAACCGTTCGGTACGCTCGCCCGCGATGGCCGGTGTTCAGCCGTTTCGCGCCGTCCGCTACGCCGGCGCGGCCGGCGCGCTGGCCGATCTCGTCGCCCCTCCCTACGACGCGGTCTCGGACGAGGAGCGCGCGGCGCTGTACACACGCAGCCCCTACAACGTCGTTCACGTGACGCTCCCGGAGTCGGCGGCCGCGGCCGGCCGGCTGTACCGCGACTGGCTCGCGGAAGGCATCCTCGAGGAGGACGAGGAGTCGGCCGTCTGGCTGGCGCGCGAGGAGTTCGTCGGCCCGGACGGTGTGGCCCGCGAGCGGCACGGGGTCGTCGTCTCGCTGGAGGCACGGCCCTACGCCGACGGCACCGTCCTCCCGCACGAGCGCACGCACCCGCACATCCGGGAAGAGCGCCGGCGCCTCCTTCGCGAGACGCGCGTGCAGCCCGAGCCGATCCTGGTGCTCGCCGACGCGTCGCTCTCGTTCGCGGCTCCGGAGAGCCCCCCGGACGTCACTGTCGGGGAGACGCGGCTCTGGCGGCTGGACGCGGACGCGGCGGCCGCGCTCGAGGGCGCGCAGCTGCTCATCGCGGACGGGCACCACCGCTACGAGAGCGCGGTCGAGCTGGGCGAGGAGCTCGGCGTGCCGGCGCGGATCATGGCGCTGGTCGTGCCGACGGACGACGCGGGCCTCCAGCTCTTCCCGACGCACAGATTGTTCGCAGGGAGGCCTGACCTCGCGAGCGGAGCGGACGACGAGCCCTGCGCGAGCCTCGAGGAGGCTCTCGCGCGTCTCGAGGCGGTCGGGTACGAGCGTGCGGCCGCTATCCGGTACCGACCGGGAGCGGTCGGGCTCGTTTTCGGCGGGCGCGGGGATCTCGACGTCGAGCTCGTCGATCGGCACGGTCTCGACGGCATCCGCTACACGCCTCGGCTCGAGGAGGCGGTCGCGGCCGTCGACGCTGGAGACGCCGATGCGGCGTTCCTCCTCCGTGCCCCGCGTGTCGCCGACGTGTTCGAGGTCGCGCGCCGAGGGGAGCCGATGCCGCCGAAGAGCACGTACTTCTTCCCGAAGCCGCTCTCGGGCCTGCTGTTCCACCCGGTGACGGTGTGACGCCCTGGCTCGAGATCTGCAGGCTCTGCGTCGCGGACATCAGCGAGGTGCTGGAGCGGCTGCCGACACGCGTGGAGCGCGAGCCGATCCTGCAGGTGGGTGTCGGCGGCGACGACACGACCGCGATCGACGCTGCCGCGGAGTCCGCGGTAGTCGAGCGCCTTGCCGCCCTGCAGGAGGACTTCGTGCTCGTCTCCGAGGAACTCGGTGAGCGCGTCTTCGGCGCCGGAGGCCCGACGCATGTCGTGGTGGATCCGGTCGACGGCTCGGTGAACGCGAAGCGCGGGATCCCGTTCTTCGCGCTGTCGCTCGCGGTCGCGGAGGGGCCGACTATGCGCGACGTCGTGTTCGGCTTCGTGCACGACTTCGGGACGGGCGAGGAGTGGACGGCGACGCGCGGCTCGGGTGCGTTCCTCGACGGCGAGCCGCTCACCCCGCCGGGGCCGAAGGAGACCATCGAGATCCTCTCCTTCGAGGGAACGACGACGCCGGCCATCGCGGAGCGCATCGGGAGCGTGGTCGGCGTCGCCGGACGGGTGCGCGTGATGGGATCGCTCGCGCTGTCGCTCTGCCATCTCGCGGCCGGACGGGTCGACGGCGTGGTCTGTCTCAAGCCGGCGCGCTCCGTGGACATCGCCGCCGCGCAGCTTCTCGTGCGCGAGCGCGGCCTCGCGATCGAGCTCTTCGAGGATCCGCCCTTCGACGCGGCGCCGCTCGACCTCGGCGCGCGATCGCGACTGGCGGCGGCCGCGACGCAGCAGCTGGTCGACGGGCTCGCAATGGCACTGCAGGTACGCTCGCCGCGATGAGACCCGACCGCGACGCCATCCTGAAGGCGCTCGAAAACGTCATCGACCCGGAGCTCCGGCGCCCGGTGACGGAGCTCGACATGGTGCGTGACGTCCTCGTCTCCGACGACGGCTCGGTGTCCGTGACGATCGCGCTCACCGTCGTCGGCTGCCCGCTCCGGGACTCGTTCCAGGAGCAGGTCTCCCGGCATGTCGGAGCCGTTCCGGGAGTCACGCGCGTTCGTCTCGGCTTCGACGTGATGACGCCCGACGAGAAGGCCGCGCTCGTCTCGCGGTTGCGCGGTGGCCAGAGCGCCGACCGCACGATCTCGTTGTCGGCCGCGACGCGCGTGATCGCCGTCGCGTCGGGCAAGGGAGGCGTCGGCAAGTCGACGCTGACAGCGAGTCTCGCTTACGCGCTCTCGGAGCTGGGGGAGCAGGTCGGCGTTCTCGACGGCGACATCTACGGCCACTCGATCCCGCACATGCTCGGTGTCCACCAGAAGCCGATCGCCGTCGACGAGATGATCGTCCCGCCCGTCCGCGGTGACCTGAAGCTCATGTCCATCGGCTTCTTCCTCGAGGAGAACGCGCCGATCATGTGGCGCGGGCCGATGCTGCACAAGGCGCTGGAGCAGTTCCTCTCCGACGTGCACTGGGGGGAGCTGGACACGCTCCTCGTGGACATGCCCCCTGGAACGGGTGACGTCGCGATGTCGCTCGGTCAGCTGCTTCCGCGGGCCGAGGCGCTCGTCGTCACCACGCCGCAGCCCGCTGCGCAGCAGGTCGCCGTGCGCGCGGCGCAGATGGCGCAGAAGACCGGAATGCGCGTCCTCGGCGCTGTCGAGAACATGTCGTTCCTGGTGGGCACCGGTCAGGAGCTGTTCGGATCGGGTGGCGGGCAGGCACTCGCCGACGAGATCGGCGTGCCGCTCCTCGCCCGGATCCCGCTCGATCCTGCTTTGCGCGAGGCGGCCGACGAGGGCTGTCCGGTCGGCGAGGTGTCCCCGGACTCCGAGGCCGCAGCCGCGATCGGCGCCCTCGCCGAGTCGGTCGTCGCACTTCGGGCCGGCTCGATCCGCAAGCCCCTCACCGTCCTCTCCTAGGAGGGCGCGTGCCGGGCGCCGCGTTCTTCGATCTCGACCGCACGCTGATCTCGCGCTCGAGCTCGCTCTCGCTGGCACCGGCCTTTCACCGGCGCGGGCTGCTCCGGCGACGCGATCGGGCGAAGGCGCTGATCGCCCAACTCGTGTTCATGCGCTACGGCGCGGGCACGACCAGGGTCGGCCAGACGGCGGAGAGCGCGATGGTGTTCCTGAAGGGGCTTCCGGTCGACGACATGCGCGAGATCGTCGCCGAGGCCGTCGAGTCGGCCTTCCGGCCGCACGTGTACCGCGATGCCCTCGATCTCGTCGCCCGCCATCGCGAGCGCGGCGAGCGCTCGTTCATCATCTCGGCCGCCCTGCAGGAGATCGTGGACGCGCTCGTGGCCGAGCTCGGTTTCGACGGCGGCCTCGGCTCGACCGCCGAGGTCGAGGACGGCGTCTATACCGGCCGCGTCGAGCGGCGGCTCGACGGCAAGGCGAAGGCGGAGGCGCTCGTGCCGCTGGCGGAGGAGGAAGGCCTCGACCTCGCGGAGTCGACGGCGTACTCAGATTCCGCGAGCGACGTGCCGTTCCTCGAGGCGGTCGGCAATCCCGTGGCCGTGAATCCCGATCGCAAGCTCCGCGGGATCGCGGCGCAGCGAAGCTGGCGAGTCTTGAAGTTCAGCGACAAGGCGTACCCCACGACGTGACCGAAGGCGACGCGCGCGACCGCATCTCCGGTCTCGGCTTCGCGCCGGAGGCGGCGGACGCGCTCGTCGCTCACTTCGCCGACGCGGAGCGGCGAGGAAAGGCCGGGCACGGGTTCGCCCGAGTCGACTGGCTCGCGACCCTCGACCTCGACCCGGCGGCTCGTCCCGTTCTCGTCGAGTCCGAGGAAGGCTTCGAGCGCTGGGACGGTCACGGGGCGCTCGGCTACCTCGTGCTCGACGAGATCGTCCGTGCGACGCTCGACGACCCGCCCGAGCGTGCGCGTGTCGTGGTCGCGCGGCGCTGCTTCCCGACGGGTGCTCTCGGGTACTGGGTGCGGCGGCTCGCCGAAGGCGGCCTCGTAGGCGCGCTGACGGCGACATCACCGCGCCGCCTCGCGCATCCCGACGGGGGCCCGCCGCTCGCCGGGACGAACCCGCTCGCGATCGCGACCCCGTCGAGCGATGGTCGTCCCGTGGTCGCGGACGTCTCGATGGGCGCGGTCACGGCAGGGGACGTCCTCGTCGGGCGCGCGACGGAGGACGAGCTCGTGCCGTTCGGTGGGACGGACGCGCACAAGGCCTTCGCGCTCGCCGTCGGTCTCGAGCTGCTCGTCACCGCACTCGCCGGGCCTGAGCACGGTGCGCTACTCGTCGTCGCACGGCCCGATCACGACCCGGTGCCGCAGCTGCGCGCGCTCGCGGACGGCAGGCGGCTTCCGGGCGACGGCTAGTCGCGAGCGCCGTAGGTCATTCCCGCCAGGTCGAGCTCGAGGAGTGACTCGTCGCTGACGAGAGCGCACGCGACCGGCCCGAGCGAGAGCGCCGCGTGCACCTCCTCTGCGTTCGCACAGCGGACGACGATCGGGGTTCCGGCGAGATGCGCCTCGTGGATGGCCGCGACGTCGGACACGTCGTCGAGGACGAGAGCGCCTTCGAGGTCGACGGATCCCTCGAGTGCGATCGCCGGCACCTTGCGCCCCGTGGCGCCGAACCACCGCTCGCGCATCAGAGCGTGATGGTCTCGCCCGGCTCCGGGGACAGGATCTCGACGCCCGGGGCGAGCGCGCGGAGCTCGTCGGGCGTGCCCGCCAGGACGGGGAACGTGCCGTAGTGGCACGGAACGCAGCGTTTCGCGCCGAGGAGCTCGAGCGCGAGGGCTGCCTCCTTCGGATCCATCGTGTAGTGCCCTCCGATGGGCAGCACGGCGACCTCGGGTGCGTACAGGCGTGCGATGAGCGCCATGTCCCCGAAGACGTTCGTGTCGCCCGCGAAGTACACCTTGGGCGCCTCGCCGAAGTCGAAGACGAGCCCGCACGGCTCGCCGGTGTAGGTGGGGTCGTTCGAGCTCGAAGAGTGCTGCGCGTGGACGAGCGTCACCCGGATTCCGTCGATCTCGACGGTGCCGCCCTTGTTCGGATCGTGCGGCCCGTCGGCGGGATAGCCCTGCTCGTCGATCCAGTCGCGCAGCTCGACCGGCGCGACGACCGGGCACGTGAATCGCCTCGCCAGCTCGAGCGTGTCGCCGACGTGGTCGCCGTGGCCGTGCGTGAGGTAGATCGCGTCGACGCGCTCCGGCTCCCGCTCGGCGTCCGGGCACTTCGGGTTGCCCTTGAGAAACGGGTCGACGTAGACGCGCTTCCCACCGGGTGTGTCGACGCGGAACGCCGCATGTCCCAGCCACGTGAGCTCGACGGGCACGGGTGGAATCTAATCCACGGTGAAGAAATGCGGCCGGGCAGTCGAGCTGCCCGGCCGCAGGTCGCTGCGGGATCAGCGATTCGTGGAGCGCTCGCCGCACATCCCCGGGCTGTTGCACGGAGACGTCGCGGTCACGGTCACCTTGCGGTTGCCGTTCGAGTCGGCGGAGAGCGTGAACTTCACCCACGCCGTGTTGTTCGTCTTCGACTGCTCGAGGAAGACGCCGGTCGGGTTCGTGGTCGACACGAGGTAGTAGTCGGTGCCGTTCGGGGCGCCGGTGAGGTCGACCTGCTGGCCGTCGGTGGACTGGTGATACTGGTCGACCCAGCCGACCGAGACACCCTGGTAGCTCGTGTAGCAGTCCCAGAATGTCTTCTGGCTCGTGGGCGCGTTGTCCTCGAGCTTGTACAGATCGAGCAGACAGAACCCGACCTTGATCGAGTTGGTTCCGACCACGGAGCCGGTGGGGCTGCCCTTCCGTACCTCGAAGCGCGCCACGTCGGCCGTGTGCCAGTGGTTGTGCGTCGCGTGGTACTCGAAGATCGAGACGGCGTGCTCCGAGAGGATCGTGTAGCACGGATCGTTCGGCTTCGGCTGTGTTCCGCACAGGTACTGCGCGTTCGAGGAGCGGATCTCCTGGATCGCTGTCGTGGTCGGAGTCGACCCGAGCTCGTGCTCTGGCCGCATCGCCCACGGACCGCCGCCCGTGTTCGCGATGCCGTTCGAGAAGCGCAGGTACTCGTTCTGTTGCTGGTTCACGAGATTGAGGTGCGCCGGCACCACGGTTCGAAGATCGGGGTACTTCGAGGTGTCGGGCGCGGGCTTGCCGGCGAGCGCGATCGTTCCGCCGACCGCGAGGGCGAGCCCACCAGCGACGATGGTCGCGAGGATCAGACGTGCTCTCAAGACGTGCTCCTTTCTCTGACGGCCTTTGGGCGACGTTCGTGATCGCCTGGACCGATCCTCTCAGAAGGGGAGCGAGGCCGCCGCGTCGGAGGCCGCGTCGAGAATCGGCTGCACCACGAAGAAGGACCCGACCGTGACCGCCACTGCGGCGGCCACCGCGACGTTCAGTGCGGAATCGCGCGGAGGCGAGCCGCCTGCCGGCGCGAGGCGAAGTTCCGCGCCGGAGCGCATGTACAGCCAGCGCACGACGTTGAGGTAGTAGCCGAGCGAGACCGCGGTAGCGGCGACGCCGACGAGCACGAGCCACCAGTCGCCCGCGTCGTACGCGGCGGAGAACACGAAGAGCTTCCCGAACATCCCGCCCGTGAGGGGGAATCCGGCCATTCCGAGCATGAAGATCCAGAGCGCGATTCCGTGGTACGGGCGCTCCCAGCCCATGCCCGCGAGAGACTCGAGCGTGACCGGTGCGTGCAGTTCTCGCTCGCGGGCTGCGACGATCAGGAAGGCGCCGACGGACATCGCGGAGTACGGGATCAGGTAGTAGAGGAGCGCCTCGGCGCCACGATCCGAGTCGGCGGCGATCGCCATCAGCATGAAGCCGGCGTGGGAGATCGAGGAGTACGCGAGGATCCGCTTCACGTCCCGCTGCGCGAGCGCGCCGAGGTTTCCCCACACCAGCGAGATCGCCGCCAGAACCGCGACCGCGATCGTCCACGTGTCCGCCTGCTCCGGAAACGCCGTGACGAGCACGCGCAGGGTGACGATCAGCGCGGCCGCCTTCGTTGCGGCGGACATGAACGCCGTGATCGACGTCGGCGACCCCTGGTAGACGTCCGGCGTCCACATGTGGAACGGCGCGGCCGAGACCTTGAACGCAAGCCCGGCGAGGATCATCGCGAGCCCGGCGAAGAGGAACGTGTCGTTCTCGCGGTCGGTGGCGGCGATCGCCGGGAAGCTCAGCTCCCCGGTCGCTCCGTAGACGAAGGCCGATCCGAACAGCAGCACGGCGGAGCCGAACCCGCCCACGATCAGGTACTTGAGCCCGGCCTCGAGCGACGTCTCGCGCTCGCTGTCGATCGCGACCAGGATGTAGAGACAGAGCGAGAACCACTCGAGCCCGAGGAAGAGGGTCATGAGGTTCTCGGCTCCGACGAAGAAGACCATTCCGGCGCCTGCCGTCGCGAGGAGCGCGTAGTACTCCGCGTGGTTCTCACGGCGGCGCTCTCCCCACGAGCCGAGCACGACGACCGCGCCGGTCACGGCGATGATGATCTGGCCCATGGCCGCGAGCTGGTCGCGCGCCATGGTTCCCTCGAGGAGGATCTGCGGTGAGGGGGTCTTGTCGAAGACGTCCACCGCGTAGCCGGCGGCGACGACGAACCCGGCGAATGCTGCCCCGCCGGACACGGCCTTTCGCATCCAGGCCGGGAGCAGCGCGGAGAGCAGCGCCACTCCGGCTCCCGCGAGCAGCGCGATCGTGGGGATGAGCGGAAGCCACTGGACGGTCGGGGTGTCGATCACGGCACGAACTCCGACCAGGTCCCGGCCAGGAAGGCACTCTCGCTGACGAGCGCGGGCCAGATGGAGAGCCCGAGCAGGATGAGGAGCAGCGGCAGAACCAGCGCGAGCTCACCGGGCCGCAGGTCGAGCGCCTCCTCGCGGACGGCGCGGCCGGGCTTCACGTGGAGGATCGCCGAGACCACGCGGAGCGTGTACATCGCGGCGAGCACGATGCCGAGGGCGACGACGACCGAGTAGCCCCACCCCTGCTCGTAGGCGCCCGCCATGATCAGGAACTCGCCCGCGAACGTGGCCGAACCGGGCACGGCCAGGGCGATCATCCCCCCGATCAGAACCACCGTCGCCAGTGTGGGCCGCCCGCGTGCCATCCCGCCGAGCGCATCGATGTCGCTCGTCCCGCACCGGCGCTCGACCATGCCGACGAGCAGGAACATGCTCGCGGAGACGAGGCCGTGGGCGACGGACTGGAGGATCGCTCCGTCGAGGCCGAGGTCGTCGAACGCGAACACGCCGATCGTGATCAGGCCCATCTGCGCCATCGACGAGTACGCGATGACGCCTCGCAGATCCGGTGCGCGGAACGCGAGCAGCGAGCCGTACACGAGCCCGGCGCACGCGAGCACGAGGATCAATCCGGAGAGATCGTCGGCGGGCTCCGGAAACTTCGGCAGGCCGATCCGAACGAAGCCGTAGATCGCCGCCTTCGAGACGACCGCCGAGAGCACTGCCGCGACCTCCACGGGCGCCTCGCGATACGTGATCGGCAGCCAGCCGTGGAAGGGGAAGAGTGGCGCCTTGACCGCGAACGCGACCGCGAAGCCGAGGAAGATCCACACGTTGTCACTCGTCCCAGACTCCGTCAGCGAGAACGTTCCCTGCGTCACGCCGAACGCGACGACCGACGCGAGCATCAGCAGCGATCCCGCCATCGTGTAGATCACGAAGGTCACGGTTGCCGCCTGCCTGCGCTCGCCGCCCCAGACACCGACGAGCACGTACAGCGGGATGAGCATGGCCTCGAACGCGACGTAGAAGAGCAGGAGGTCCTGCGCCGTGAAGGTCGCGACGACCGCACCGAGCAGAAGGAGCATCAGCCCGTGGTACGCGCGTGACCGATCGCGGCCGACCCAGAGCCCGTAGCCGATGGCCGCGGCGAAGACGACCACGCTCGCGCCGACGAGCCAGAGCGAGAAGCCGTAGAAGCCGACCGAGTACGAGATCCCGAGGCTCTCGACCCACTCGCGTGACGTCCCCAGCTGGAGGCCGCCGTCGTCGAAGTCGAAGCGGCCGACCGCGGCGATCCAGAGCGCGACCTCGGCGAGCGCGACGAGGAAGGCGAGGCCTGCGGTCGACTCGCGCGGCAGCGGAAGGATTGCGACCATGAGCGCTCCGACGACCGGGAGCAGGATGAGCGCCGTCGTCCACATGGCTCAGCGCACCGCCACGAAGACGACGACGAGGATCGCCACGGCGAATGCGATGGCGAGCGCGTAGGAGCGGAGAAGACCCGTCTGCACGCGTCCGACCTCGCCTCCGACCCCGATCGCGCCCGCCCCGATCTCGTCGAGCGAGCGCTCGACGACCGGTTCCTCGACGTTCCGGCGCAGCGCGTGCGCGACGGCGGAGGCAGGCCGGTAGAAGACCGCGTCGTACGCCTCGTCGAAGTACAGCTTGTGCTCGAGGACGCGCCAGATCGCCGGGCTCGTGACGATCTGCCGACCCGCGCGGAACGCGCGCAGGGCGACGAAGAAGCCGATCAGCGCCAGGGTGACGGCAATCGCGCTCGTGGTGTAGTCCTGCGCGACGGTTGCGACGACGAGTGGCTCGGCCGACTCGTCGATCCAGTGCAGGAAGGGCTCCCAGACACCCGGGATGACGACGAGCCCGCCGATCGTCGCAAGCACGCTGAGGACGCCGACGGGGATCAGCATCGAGCGCGGCCCCTCGCCGTGGCCCTCGTGGGCGTGCTCCGTCACCAAGGCGCTCGGCTCTCCGCGCCAGACCGCGAAGTAGAGACGCGACGTGTACAGCCCGGTGAGCAGTGCCCCGATGGCTCCCGCTGCCCACAGGACGTATCCGAGCGTGTCGTCGCTTGCGAAGGCGGCCGACACGATGCCGTCCTTCGACCAGAAGCCGGAGAAGATCGGGATCCCCATCAGCGCGAGCGATCCCGCGGTGAATGCGATGTGCGTCTTCGGCATCACCTTGTGCAGGCCGCCCATCTTGCGGATGTCCTGTTCCCCGCCCAGGTGGTGGATGACGAGACCTGCGGACATGAACAGGAGCGCCTTGAAGAAGGCGTGCGTCATCAGGTGGAAGATCGCGTAGCCGTAGGCGCCGATTCCGGCCGCGAGGAACATGTAGCCGATCTGCGACATCGTCGAGTACGCGATGACGCGCTTGATGTCCCACTGCACGAGCGCGACCACCCCGGCGACGAGAAGCGTGGTCGCGCCGAGGATCGCCGCCAGCGCCTGCACGTCGGGGGCGGCCTCGAAGATCGGGTGCGCGCGGACGAGGAGGTAGACGCCCGCGGTGACCATCGTCGCCGCGTGGATGAGCGCGGAAACGGGTGTCGGGCCCTCCATCGCGTCGGGAAGCCACGTGTGGAGCGGGATCTGCGCCGACTTGGCGACCGCGCCGCCGAGGAGCCCGAGCGCCACGAGATTGATGATCGTGCCGTTCGAGATCTCCGACTCGCCGCCCTCGACGATCTCGAACACCTCGACGAATCCGACCTGCGCGTTGGCCGTCCAGATCATCAGGACGATCGCGAGCGCGAGCGTCGCGTCCCCGATCGCGTTCATCACGAAGGCCTTCTTCGCGGCTGCGACCGCCTCGGGCTTGTGGTGCCAGAACCCGATCAGCAGGTACGACGCGAGGCCGACGAGCCCCCAACCGACGAGCAGGAGGAGGAAGTTCCCCGCCTGCACGAGCATGAGCATCGAGAAGACGAAGAGCGACATGTAGGCGAAGTAGCGACGCTCCTCGTCGTCGCCCGCCAGGTAGCCCATCGAGTACCAGACGATGAGCCCGCCCACTCCCGAGACGACCAGCATCATCGTGCTCGAGAGCGTGTCCAGGTAGATCTCCATCCCGACCTGGAAGTCGCCCGACTCGAGCCACGTGTACGCGGTGGAGAGGTGCTCCCGGTCGCCGTGGCCCTCGCTCCACAGACCGAAGAACGCCACGAGCGCGCCGGCGAACGCCAGGAACGTCGTCAGCGTCGAGATCCAGCCGGCCGTGCGCCGCGAGATCCGCCCGCCCGCGAGCGTGATCGCGACCGCACCGGCGAGCGGCGACAGCAGACAGACCCACGCCCCGGCGATCATCCGCGCAGCGCGCTCGCCTGGTCGACGTCGAGGAGCATCCGGCGCCGCGCCATCGCGACGATGAGCCCGAGACCGATCGCGACCTCGGCCGCCGCGACTGCCATCACCGCGAGCGCGAAGATCTGGCCGCCGAGGTCACCCTGCTGTCGCGCGAATGCGATCAGGGTGAGGTTGGCCGCGTTCAGCATGATCTCGAGCGAGAGCAGGACGATCAGCGGGCTGCGGCGGAGCATGACGCCGAGCGCGCCGATGCCGAACAGGATCGCTGCGACGATGAGGTACCAGCCGACATCGGGCCCGTCCACCTACGCGACCTCTTCGTCCTTCTCGTGCGTCGTGCCGAGCACGACGCCGCCGATCGCGGCGACGAGCAGGACGATCGAGGTGATCTCGAACGCGAGCAGGTGATCGGTGAGAAACGCCTCGCCGATCGCGGCCGGGCTGCCGAACGAGGCCGTGACCTCCGCGGGGTCGGTGAGGTCGTCGCCCCAGGCGAGGCCGAGCACGACGACGATCTCGACGAGGATCGCCGCCGCCGCGACGACGGCCGCGGTGCGAAGGAGCGGAGGCCCGCCCGCCCACGGAGCGTCGGCACGTCCGCCGAGATACGCGACGACGAAGAGGAACATCACCATCACCGCGCCCGCGTAGACGAGCACCTGCGCCGCGGCGAGGAACTCCGCCGACAGGAGCAGGAACAGCACCGCGAGCGACGCAAGGTTTCCGATGAGAGAGAGCGCCGAGTAGAACGGGTTCGTCATCGACACGACGAGAACGCCGGTACCGATGCACGCGCCGGCGGCGACGAACCAGACGATCCACACCAGGACGTTCCCCATCAGCTGTGCGTCTTGAAGGCGGGCTCGGGCGTGTCGAAGCGGGCCGGGTCGGCGACCGGCACGCGCTTGATCGGCTCCGCGAGCAGCATGTCCTTCGTGTAGATGAGGTCGTCGCGCGAGTACTCGGCGATCTCGAACTCGTTGCCGAGGGTGATCGCGTCGAACGGGCAGGCGAGCTCGCAGTAGCCGCAGAAGATGCAGCGGCTCATGTTGATCTCGTAGATGCGGGCGTAGCGCTCGCCGGCCGAGACCCGGTCCTCCGCGGTGTTCTCCTCCGCCACGACGCGGATGCAGTCGGCGGGGCACGCGGCGGCGCAGAGCGAGCAGCCGACGCACTTCTCGAGCCCGTTCTCGTGCTTCCACAGCCGATGTCGGCCGCGGAAGCGCGGGTACACGGGCCGCTTGTACTCGGGGTACTGCTGCGTGATCGGCTTGCGAAAGATCTGCCGGAAGGTCACGGCGAAGCCCTTGAGCGTTCCGGCCGACCGCGAAGTCACAGCGCCACCACCAGGATCGCCGTGATCACCGCGTTGATCGTCGCGACGGGCAGCAGCACCTTCCACCCGAAGCGCATGAGCTGGTCGTAGCGCAGTCGCGGCAAGGTCGTCCGCATCCAGATGAAGATGAAGAGCAGGAGGACGAGCTTGGCCAGGAACCACAGCGGGCCTGTCCACGACGGCCCGTCGAAGCCGGGGCCGTGCCAGCCGCCGAGGAAGAGGGTCACGCAGAGGGCCGAGAGCGTGATCAGGTTGATGTACTCCGACATCGAGTAGAGCCCGAAGCGCATCCCTCCGTACTCCGTGTGGTACCCGGCGACGAGCTCCTGCTCGGCCTCCGGGAGGTCGAACGGAGCGCGTGCCGTCTCGGCGGTGCCCGCAAGGAGAAAGATGATGAGCCCGACGAACTGGGGTGCCGCGTACCACCAGGTGTCGTCCTGCGCCGCCACGATCTCGGTGAGCGAGAGCGTCCCGGCCATGATCACGACGCCGAGCACGGAGAGCGCGAGCGAGACCTCGTACGACACGAGCTGCGCGCAGGTCCGCATGGAGCCGAGGAGCGCGTACTTCGAGTCCGAGGACCAGCCGCCGAGGATGAACCCGTACACGCCGATCGAGCCGACGGCGAAGATCAGGATCAGGGCGATGTCGAGATCCGCGACCTGTCCCGGGATGTAGACGCCCGCGACCTCCCAGCCGGGGCCGAACGGGATCACGGAGAAGGTGACGAGCGCCGTGAACGCCGCGAGGAACGGTCCGAACACGTAGGCCCAGTTGATCGCCTCCGTGGGCTGGAAGCTCTCCTTGTTCAGAAGCTTCAGAAGGTCGGCGATCGGCTGCATCATCCCGCGAAAGCCGGCGCGGTTGGGCCCGTAGCGCAACTGCATCCGGGCCATGATCTTCCGCTCGGCGAGCGTCAGGTACGCGAACGTGGCCATCACCAGGTTGATGATCACGAACGCCTGGATGAGGCTCACGTACCACTCGACGGACGGGGTGCTCATGCCTTCGTCACCTCGACCGTGGGATGGAGATCGGCGGCGTGCTCGTCGGCGACCCGCGCGACTCCCGCGACGAGCCTGCGGTTCACTCGCGCCCGAAGCTCGACCGAGGTTCCATTCGAGCGCACCAGCACCGTGTCTCCCGAGGCGATGCCTCGGGACTCGGCGTCGGTCACGGAGAGCTCGACGTCGCGCCCCGGCCGCTGGAACCCGAGCTCCGGCACGCGTTCGACGGCAGGGCCGGAGAAGAGCGGCCTGTACCGGCTGAGCCGGAGGCCGCCGTTCGCGTCGGCCGCGGAGCCGGGAGTCGTAGCCGGCTCGGGCGGGACGTAGCTCTGCCGGTCAGGCAGCGGCGCGTGCGCACCGAGCTCGTCGAGAGCGAGGCCTCGGAAGACATAGCCCGCGAGGTCGGCGAAGACGCCGGCAGCGTGCGGCGCGATGTCGACGTCGAAGCGCGCGGCGAGCTTCGAGATCCACGCCAGCTCGTCCGGGCAGGGCGGCGGCACGGTGCGGCGCAGGCGCTGCACCCGACTCTCGAGGTTCATCGACGTACCGTCGCGCTCGAGAGCCGCGGTCGACGGGAGGATCAGGTCGGCCCAGCCGCCGGCGAGCTCGTGGAACATCGTCAGCACGAGCACGCGCTTCGCGTCCTCGGCCAGCGCGCGCACGTCCGGGTTGGACGCGGCCTCGTCCCCGGACACGACGAGGAGCTCGATCGGCTCCGGGTTCGTCTCGTCCGCGTCTGCGGCGAGGGCCCACGCCATTGCCACGCCGCGCGGGTTCGACGCGGCCGGAAGGTGGAACGCCCCGCAACCGGGTTTCTCCGCGAATCCCAGCTCGTGCGCGAGCTCGGCGATCCGGGCGCCGCCGCCTCCGCCCGAGCCCGACCAGATCAGCACCGCCCGCTCGGAGTCGCGGAGCTTCTGCGAGAGGCCGGA
>DASQLF010000003.1:0-9957 GCA_035630135.1 Gaiellaceae bacterium | reverse complement strand
CTGCGAACCGCCGACGGCGACTCCAGCGACGCCGAGGCCGCCCGCGCGGGCTCGCGGCCTTCGAGAGCGCGCCCTGCTACCTCGAGCTGCTCGAGCGGGAGCGCGACGAGCGCAGACCCGCGCCGTAGCTGGCGCTAGCCTTCCGGCCCACGTGCCCATCTACGAGTACCGCTGTCCGAACGGACACACCTTCGAGCTCTTCCAGAAGATGGCGGACGCACCTGCGGAGACATGCGTCACGTGTGGAGAGGGCCCGGTCGAGAAGCTGCTGTTCCCGGTTGCCGTGCACTTCAAGGGGTCGGGCTTCTACTCCACCGACTACGGGTCGAAGAAGGGCAAGGGCGCGAAGGACGGCGACTCGACGACCTCGTCCGCCGAGAAGTCCTCGGAGAAGCCGGCCGAGAAGTCCTCGACGGACTCGAAGCCGAAGCCGGCAGCCGACTCCGGCAGCTAGCTCAGCGCCGCGTACAGCCTGCGCCGTAGAGCACGCCCTTCGGCGGCGGGAGCGGTGCCGACCGGCCGAGCCACATCGAGATCACGGCCACGTTGTCCTCGGAGCCGAGGATGACCGACTCCCCGCCGAGCGATCCCGGCTCGCCGCCGAGCCGACAGCGCAACGACCCAGAGGAACGCAGGCGGATCCAGCCGATCTGCGCGAGCTCCCACGCGGAGAGGTCGGTGGCGAGCGGCGCTGCGAGTTCCTCGCCCATGAAGGGCAGGCGCAGGAACGTCCCGACGCTCGCGATCTCGTCTCCCACTGCATCGGCCACGATCTGCTGGCGTACGCCTCGCGTGATGTCCGAGTCCGCCGGGTTGAGCTGATTGGTGCGAATGCGCGAGTAGACGAGCGCGCGGCGTCCGTCCATGTGCTGCGCGCCCTTTTCGAAGCGCCAGCCCTCCCAGTCGTCGCAGCGCGCGGGCTTGTACGGACAGTCGAAGCGGTTGGAGAGGACGGCGTTCGGGACGTCGACCTCGATGCCGCCGATCGCGTCGATCAGCTCCCTGAAGCCGTCGAAGTCCACGACCACGACGTGGTCGACGGCGAGCCCCGTCAGCGCCTTGACGGTCGCGATGGTGAGCGCCGGGCCGCCGATCTGGTTCGCGGCGTTGATCTTCGAGGTGCCGTAGCCGGGGATCTCGACGCGGAGGTCTCGGGGGATCGAGAGGTACGAGAGGCGGTGCGTCTCCGGGTCGAGACGGACGAGCATGAGCGAGTCCGAGCGGTTCGCGTCCTCGCGACCCCGGGCCTTGCCGCCGTCCGTGCCGATCACGAGCAGTGTGGTCGGCTCCGAGAGGATCGAGCGGTCGCGCTTGGCGAGCTGCGCCCGCGCTCGGTCCGGCAGTCGCTCGTTCGCCTCGTCGACGCCGCTCGAGAACGCACGGAAGCCGAGGAAGCCCCAGAGGACCGCGAACAGCAGCAGGCCCACCAACGCGAGCGCGACCATGCGTCCCCAGCGACGCTTCTTGCGCGGCGTTCCGGCCGCGCCGTGCGACTGCGTCGCGGGGTGCTTCGCCTGCCTGACCGGGACCTTGCCCTTCTTGCGGCCTCCGCGATACAGCCGGTAGGGCTTGTCTCCCTCGGCCATGGCGCTACATGGTGCCTACGCGGCTCGCGGGCCGGTCGCGGCTCGCGCGATCGACTACCGTGACGCAACTCTCCGGTCGCGAAGGAGCCGCAGATGATCGATCTCCTGACGCCGGAGCGCGCCGTCGAGCCGAGGCCACCCGCCGGTCGGGACACGTCGCGCTACGTGCGCTCCTACCTGATCATGCGCGTCCTGCTCGGCGCGCTCGGCGTCCTGTTGCCGTTTGCGTTGATCCTCGGCGACGGGCTCGTGCTCGACGGCAACCCGTTCCCGCGTAGCTCGCTCAGCGCGTACTACTACTCGGGCATGCGCGACGTGTTCGTCGGCGCGCTGAGCGCGATCGGCGTGTTTCTCGTCACGTACAAGGTCGCCGAACGGACACTGGACAACACGCTGAGCACCCTCGCCGGCATCGCCGTGGGTCTCGTCGCACTGCTCCCGACCGGGCTGCCGAACGATCTCGAGGAGCCGACACCGCTGCAAGAACTCGTCGGCGTCTCCACGGTCGAGACGATCCACTATGTCGCTGCCGCGGTGTTCATCGGGTCGCTCGCGGTGATCAGCTTCTTCTTCGGGGTGCGGGAGGGCTCGCGCTCGCCGCGTCCCGGGTGCCAGTCGCCGGCCTTCTGGAGGCGCTTCCACTGGGCGTGTGCCGGGGCGATCGTGGCCTCGCTCCTCTGGATCGCCGTCACGCAACTCGTGGCCGGGCCGAGCAGGTCGCTGCTCGTCGGGCAGGTCGTGGCGATCTGTGCCTTCGGTGCCTCGTGGCTCGCGAAGGGCCTCGAGCTCGACGTCCTGCGGGGGCGATAGGGGTAACGCCCGTTATCGTGCTCCGCCGTGGACGCCCCGCTCGTCATCGGGCTCGACGTGGGGGGTACGAAGATCCTCTCCGGCCTCGTCGATCGCGACGGTCGCATCCATGCCGAGTACGAGGTTCCGAGCCCCGACGCCTCCGAGGAGGGCGTGCTCGCGGCGCTCGACGAGGCGGTCGACGCATTGCTCGACGAGCGCGTCTTCGCGATCGGCTACGGCATCCCGGCCAACCTCGAGCGCGGCACGGGTCGGATTCTGCGGGCGATGAACCTCCCACTCGACGACGTCGACCTCGTCGCCAGGTCGCGGGAGCGGTTCGGGCTCCCGGTGGGCGTCGAGAACGACGCGAGCGCCGCCGCTCTCGCCGAATGGCGCCGCGGTGCAGGCCGCGGCGTCGAGAACCTCGTCATGCTCACGCTCGGCACCGGCGTGGGCGGCGGTGTCGTGAGTGACGGGCGCCTCCTGCGCTGCTGGGTCGAGCTCGGGCACATCGTCGTCCGAGAGGGCGGCGCGAAGTGCACCTGCGGAGGCCACGGCCACCTCGAGATGCTCGCGTCGGGGACGGCGGCCGACGTGCTCGCGGCGGAGGTGTGGGGTCCTGCCGGCGACTCGCACATGCTGGTCGAGCGCGGTCGCGAGGGCGACGCTCGCGCGCTCGAGGTTCTCGCACGGATGGGCCGCTCGCTCGGCGCCGGTATCGCCTCTCTCGTGAACATCTTCGATCCGGAACTCGTCGTCGTCGGCGGAGGCTTCGGTGCGGCGGCGGGAGACATGCTGCTCGGGCCTGCCCGCGAGGCCGCTCGCGCGGAGGCGATCGCTCCCGCGAACCGGACGCTGCAGGTCGAGGCGGCCGAGCTCGGCTCCGAGTCGGGGCTCGTTGGCGCAGGTCTCGTCGCGTTCGAGGCGCTCGACGGAGCTCGCTGATGCCGCTCGCGGTCTGCGCGACGCCGATCGGGAACCTCGACGACGTCACGCTGCGGGTGCTCGAGGAGCTTCGCGGGGCCGACCTGATCCTGTGCGAGGACACGCGCCGGACGCGGATCCTCCTCGACCGGCACGGCATCGGGGCCCGGCTGGAGAGCCACCATCGGCACAACGAGGCATCGCGCACGCCTGGTGTCCTACGGCGCCTGCGCGACGGAGAGCGGATTGCGCTCGTGTCCGACGCCGGCCTTCCGGGCGTGAACGACCCGGGCGCGCGGCTCGTCGCCGCAGCCGTCGCCGAGGGCGCCGACGTGACGGTGCTGCCGGGTCCCTCGGCGGTCGAGACTGCGCTCGTCGTCAGCGGTCTCGCGTCGGATCGCTACCAGTTCGTCGGCTATCTGCCGCGTCGGGCTGGCGAGCTGAAAGCGGCCGCGGATGCGTTCACGGGCTGGCCCGGCGCGATCGTCGCCTTCGAATCTCCCCGGCGGCTGCCCGCGTCTTTGCGAGCGCTCGCGGAGGTGTCGCCCGGCCGCGTAGCTGCCGTGTGCCGCGAGCTGACCAAGCGCTACGAGGAAGTGGTGCGGGGGACGCTCGAGGAACTCGCGGGTCGCTTCGACGAGCCACCGCGAGGGGAGATCACGCTGGTGCTCGGTCCGGCCGACGTCGCGGACAGCTCCCAGGACGAGGCCGCGCGCGTCGCCGTCGCCGAGCTCGTCGAGGCCGGTGCATCGCGGCGGACGGCGGCCGAGGTGGTCGCGCGACTGACGGGTGCCTCTCGCAACGCGCTCTACCGCGGCTCTCTGTGACAACTTCGTCAATTGCATGGCAGCCCGAGCGGGCTCCCGCTACCGTCGAACGGTGTTCGCTCGACGGGCAACGAGATCGATTCTGTGTGGCGCCGGCGTGGCGATCGCGTCGCTCGTCGGCCCTCACTCCGCGTGGGCCTGGGACTGGCCGGCCGACGGGCCGGTTCTCCGCGGTTTCGCGCTCGCGGACGATCGGTACGCAGCCGGACAGCACCGCGGCATCGACGTCGGTGTCGGCGACAGCCGCCTTGTTCGGGCGCCCACCGCCGGCGAGGTGTCCTTCGCGGGGCCGGTTCCGACCCACGGCCTGACCGTCACCATCGTCACGACCGACGGTTACAAGGTCTCGCTCACGCATCTCGGGACGCTCCGGGTTCGGAAGGGCGCGGCCGTCAGTCAGGGAGACCCGATCGCCGAGCCCGGCCCCAGCGGCGAGCCGGAGCACGACGTCGCATACGTCCATCTGGGAATCCGGGTCGGCGAAGGCGAGACCTACGTCGACCCACTCGGTCTGCTCCCGGCGCGTACTGCACCCAGCCCTCCTCCGGCTCCCGCGGCCCCGCCCGCTCCGGCATCGCCTCCCGCTCCGGTCGAGCCGCCCGCTGCTGCCGAGCCGGCAGCTGCGGCGCCGCAGCCGACGCCGCCTTCCCAGCCCGAGGAGGCGGTCTCGGCCCCGGCGGTGACCGCCGCGTCGCCCGAGTCCGCGCCGTCAGCCGGCGAACCTGTTCGCGCTGAGAGCGAGAAGGCCACTCGCGAGGTCGAGCGTGCCAGCAGCGAGCTGCACCAGCGTGGGGCCAGCTCGGTTTCCCGCCGCTCGCAGTCATCGGCTTCTGCGCAGCCTCGGTCGCATGCCGGCCGCGAAGCGGGAGCGCCACCGTCCCGCATCGCCCTCCGTCACGCCGGCAAGGCTTCGCGACCGGAGCCGACGCCGTCACGCCGCCGCGCCGCGTCCGTTCCGACGCCCGAGCGCCGACAGCGGCCGGCGGCACCCGTAGGGCCGGAACGCAACAGCGCGCCAGCCCGTGAATGGGTACGTGCGGGAGCGAACGAGGATCCGAGCACCGGTCCGGGTTACGCGAGGCGTTGGTGGTGGGCTCTCGGCAGCGTGGTCGTCACCCTTCTGCTCGGCGGAGCCTGTGTCGGCCGCTGCAGGGCCGCACAGAGGGCACTCCTTATCATGGACACCCGTGACGTACTACGTGACGACGCCCATCTACTACGTGAACTCGACGCCCCACATCGGGCACGCGTACACGACGATCGCTGCCGACATCCTCGTGCGCCATTACCGCCAGCGCGGAGAGGAGACCTTCTTTCTCACGGGCGTGGACGAGCATGCGTCGAAGGTCGCTCGGGTCGCCGTCGAGCAGGGTCTCAGCCCGATGGACTTCGCCGACTCGATCGTCGGCGCCTGGCAGGAAGTGCCGCGGCGAGTCGAAGCCACCAATGACTTCTTCATCCGAACGACGGACGCGGGCCACAAGGTCTTCGTTGCCGAGTTCCTGCAGCGCATGTACGACGCAGGGGACATCTACGAGGACGTGTACGCCGGCCTCTACTGCGTGGGCTGCGAGGCTTTCAAGACCGAGGCCGATCTCGTCGACGGCAAGTGCCCGCTGCACGACACCGAGCCCGAATGGATCGAGGAGAAGAACTGGTTCTTCCGGCTGTCGTCGTACCAGGATCGCCTGTTGGCCCTCTACGACGAACGTCCAGACTTCGTCCAGCCGCGGTTTCGGTACAACGAAGCACGGAGCTTTATCGCCTCCGGGTTGCAGGACTTCTCCGTCAGTCGCGCGGGGCAGCCGTGGGGGGTCGCGATCCCGTGGGATCCCGAGCAGGTCGCGTACGTCTGGGCCGACGCGCTCGTCAACTATCTGAGCGCACTCACGTATGCACGCCCCGGTGAGGATCTGCGCGAGCGGTTCTGGCCGTCCGTGCGCCACCTCATCGGCAAGGACATCATCCGCTTCCACTGCGTGTTCTGGCCCGCCATGCTGATGTCGGCCGGCTACGACGTGCCGCATCAGATCTTCGTCCACGGCTATCTCCTGCTCGACGATCGAAAGATCTCCAAGTCGCTCGGCAACGTTGTCGACCCCCTCGACCTGATCGACGTCTACGGGCCGGATCCGGTTCGGTTCTGGGCGGCGCGTGCAGTCGCCTTCGGGCAGGACGGAACCGTCGCGCTCGAAGGGCTCCACGAGCGCTACGAGCGTGAGCTCGCGAACGATCTCGGAAACCTGCTCTCGCGCACGACGGCGATGATCGATCGGTTCCAGGGTGGGGAGATCGGCGGCGTTCCTCGCGCCGACTCGGAGGTCGCGGAGCTCGTGTCGACCCTCGGCGACGACGTGGCCCGCCACTTCGACGCCTACGAGATCACGGCTGCGCTCGAGCGCATCTGGGAAGTGATCCGCGGGCTGAACAAGCACGTCGAAACGAAGGCGCCGTGGCACCTCGCGAAGGACGGCAAGGTTGACGAGCTGCAGGCGACCCTCTACGACCTCGCCGACGGCTTGCGGATCGTGGCGACGGCACTCGCTCCCTACGTACCGGACACGTCCCGCCGCATCCTCGAGGCCTTGGGCGAGAACGTCGACGAGATCGGCTGGGAGCGCGTGCGCTACGGCCTGACGGCGGCGCGTGCGGGAATCGCCCCGGCGCAGCCGCTGTTCCCTCGGATCGACGCGCCGGCCGTTACCGCGTGACCGACTCGCACGCGCATCTCGACGCGTGCGACCAGGAGGCCGAGGCGCTCGTCGAGCGAGCGGCCGCCGCGGGAGTGAGCCGGATTCTCACCGTCGGCACCGGGATCGAGTCGTGCAGGTCGGCGCTCACCCTCGCCGACAAGCACGAGGGCGTCCACGCGGCACTCGGAATCCATCCACACGACGCTGGCACGGCCGAGCGGAATCGCTTCGACGAGCTGCGAGAGCTCCTGTCCCACCCGAAGGCCGTCGCCGTCGGAGAGACGGGGCTCGACACCGTGCGCGGGCTCGCATCGCTCGATGACCAACGGCACCTGTTCGCCGCCCACCTCGCCCTCGCCGCTGACCTGCGGCTTCCGGTGGTGATCCACAACCGCGAGGCGGACTCGCAGGTCGCCGCTGCACTCGAGGAATTCACGGGAACCGTGATCCTGCATTGCTTCTCCTCCCCCGCGCTGCTGCCCGTCGCGATCGATCGCGGCTACTTCGTCTCGTTCGCCGGCAACGCGACGTACCCGAATGCGGGCGCGCTTCGCGAGGCGGCTGCGCTCGTTCCGCTCGAGCGCATCCTGGTCGAGACCGACAGTCCGTACCTCTCACCGCAGCCACGGCGCGGGACGCCGAACGAGCCGGCGAACGTCGTCCACACCGCACGAGCGCTGGCGGAGGTGCGCGGAGAGAGCCCCGCCGCCTTCGCCGAGCTCACCCACACCAACGCCGCCACGGCGTTCTCCCTGCCGTGAGCGTGGCCCCGAAAAAGAGGCTCGGGCAGCACTTCCTCGTCGACGAGAACATCGTCGGAGTCATCGGACGCATGAGTGCCCTCGGGCACGATGATGTCGTGCTCGAGATCGGCCCCGGCCTCGGAGTCCTCACGCGCTTCCTGGCGGATCGGGTTCGACTCGTCCATGCCATCGAGGTCGACCGCTCGCTCGAGCCCGACCTGCGGCGGGCACTGGATGTGCGAACGAACGTCTCCCTGATCTGGGGTGATGCGCTCGGCGTGGACGTCGATTCGCTTTCGCCCACGCCGTCGAAGCTGGTCGCCAACCTCCCGTACAACATCGCGACGCCGCTCGTCGTGGAGACGCTCGAGCGCGCAGGCTCCGTGCGGCTGTGGTGCGTAATGGTGCAGCGCGAAGTGGCCGATCGCTTCTTCGCCGAGCCTCGAACGAAGGCGTACGGCGCCGTCTCGGTGCTGGTTCAGCTTGCCGCGCGAAAGATCGGCTTCCACCCGGTGTCGCCGACCGTCTTTCGACCTCGCCCGCGTGTCGACTCGGCACTCGTCGCGTTCGAGCGCGCGGACACCGCGAGGATCGAGGACGTCCGCGGCGTGGTCGAAGGCGCTTTCGCACATCGGCGAAAGACGCTCGCGAACTCACTCGCGATCTCGGGTGTGACCACCAGGGAGCGGGCGGAGCACGCGCTGCGGGAAGTCGGGCACCGGCCGAACGCTCGCGCCGAGGAGCTCGATCCGCACCAGTTCGTGCTGCTCGCGGAGCACGTGCGGTGACGCACGCCAAGGCGTTTGCGAAGATCAACATCGGCCTCCTCGTCGGACAGCTCCGCGAGGACGGCAGGCACGAGATCGTGACGCTCCTGCAGCGGATCGATCTCGGCGACGACATCTCGCTCGAGCCCGCCGTAGAGCTCGCGGTCGAGGGCTTCGCCGAGGACACGATCGTGCGCGCGGCGCTCGAGTCGATCGCCCGTGCCGCCGGCGTCGAGCCGCGCTGGCGCGCGCGCATCGAGAAGCGAATTCCGGTCGCATCCGGCCTCGGCGGTGGCAGCTCCGACGCAGCGGCCGCGCTCGGCCTCGCGAACGCGCTTCTCACGAGTCCGCTCGCTCGCGAGAGTCTTCATTGCCTCGCGTCGGATCTCGGATCGGACGTGCCGTTCTTCCTCGAGAGTGGAGCGCAGCTCGCCACGGGCGACGGGAGCGACCTCGAGCCGGTCGAGCTGCCGACCGACTACCACGTCGTGCTCGTGGTTCCGACTGGGTCGGTGAAGGTGTCGACCGCCGCCGTCTATCGCGCGTTCGACGAGCGCGGGGGTGGCGAGGCGCTCGCCGGTCGCATGGCGTCCTTCCGCCGCGTCGTCGAGCGGCTCTCGCGACCGGAGGATCTCGGCGCCCTCCCTCCGAACGACCTCGTCTCGTCCCCGCTCGCGGAGCGGTTACGCGCGATGGGTGCCTTCCGCGCTGACGTCTCGGGCGCAGGGCCGACGGTGTATGGCCTGTTCGAGCGCAAGGACGCCGCGGACGCTGCGGCGGAGGAGCTGGGCGAGGTCGGCCGAACGATCGTCGCACGGCCCGTGGCAAGATGATCGTCGCTCTGGGGCGTGGCCAAGTGGTAAGGCAACGGGTTTTGGTCCCGTGATCCCAGGTTCGAATCCTGGCGCCCCAGCCTCCGTGTCGTCGAACGGTGAGAGAACACTCGGAGCCGTCGTCATGGCGGCCGGCCGCGGCACGCGGATGCGCTCGGACGTGCCGAAGCACCTGCACCCGATCCTCGGGCGGCGCATGGTCGATTGGGTTCTCGAGTCGGCACGCTCACTCGGCGTGAGTCCGCTCCTCGTGATCACCTCGCCGTCGAGCGCGCAGGCATTCGACGGCATGCCCGTGGCCATCCAGGAGAAGCCTCTCGGTACGGGCGATGCAGTCCGCTCGGCTCGCGCATCGCTCGAGGGCATGGCAGACGACCTGCTGGTGCTGTCCGGCGACACGCCGCTTCTGACCGCGGCTGTGCTCCGCGAGCTCGTCGAGGCGCATCGCCGCGACGGCGCCGCGGCGACCGTCCTCTCGTTCGAGCCGGACGACGCGAAGGAGTACGGGCGCGTGCTGCGCGATGAACGAGGTGGGCTCGAGGCGATCGTCGAGTATCGAGACGCGACAGACGCGCAGCGCGCCGTCCGGGAGGTCAACTCATCGATCTACGTCTTCCGCGGAGAGAGACTGTGGCCAGTGCTCGAGCGACTCGAGCCGCACAACGCGCAGGGCGAGCTCTACCTGACAGACTCGGTCGCGTTCCTCGTGGAGGACGGCGAGCGCGTGGCCGTGCACAAGGGAGGCGATCCTGTGGAGACGGAGGGCGTGAACACCCGAGTCGAGCTGGCGGC
>DASQLF010000002.1:0-2882 GCA_035630135.1 Gaiellaceae bacterium | reverse complement strand
TCGTCCGAGATCGACATCACGAGGTTCATGTGGTGCTCGACGAGGAGCACCGTGAGCTCGAAGTCGTCGCGGATCCTCCTGATGAAGGAACCGAGCTCGGAGACTTCCTCGTGATTCAGGCCACCCGCGGGCTCGTCGAGGAGGAGCAGCCGCGGCTTTGCAACGAGCGCGCGAGCGAGCTCGACGCGCTTCTGGATCCCGTACGGCAGCGCCGCCGCAGGAAACAGCGCGCGATCCCGGAGACCCACGACGTCGAGCACCTCGTAGGCCTCCTTCTGCCCCACGCTTCGACCTCGCCCGTGCGCCCCGACGAGCACGTTCTCGAGGACCGACATCGTGCGGAAGAGCTGGATGTTCTGGAACGTCCGCGCGACGCCCTTTCCGACGATCCGGTGCGCCGGCGCCCTCAGGATCGAGGAGCCGTCGAGCAGCACCTCCCCGGAGTCCGGCTTGTAGAGCCGCGTGATGACGTTGAACGCAGTCGTCTTCCCCGCGCCGTTCGGCCCGATGAGCCCGGAGATCTGCCCTTCCTCGACATCGAAGGAGACGCCGTCGAGCGCGACGATGCCGCCGAAGCGCAGGGTGACGTCCCGTACTTCGAGGAGGGCCATCCGCCGAGACCCTAATCGGCTCTCGGCCTCACCGGCAATACCGTCGCCGGAAGAGAGCGCGCGAGATCAGACGCGGACGGCGAGGCTCGTGGTGCCGTTTCGAACGGCATACAACTGCACGAGCGCTCCGTCCGGGACGCGGACCTTCACGGAGAACGCGCCGCGCGCGTCGGTCGTGCGCGTGCCGCCCAGCCACACCCAGCCGCCGTTGCGGTAGACCCGCAGCCGGTACGTCTGCCTGCCCGTGCCCTCACGGATCTGCCCCCACAGGCCGACGAGCTGCCCGTTCCGCGACGTCTTGACGAGAGGGAGCCGGAACGCCGTATAGGCGGGCTTCTTGACACCGCTCACGGTCGTGAAGCCGCTCTGCCAGCCTTCGGGCGCCGCGTCGTCGCGGACGAGGAAGAAGATCAACATGTCCACGAACGGAGCGCTCTGCACGCGACGCGCCGCGCTCGCGACGTGCTCGGCCTGCTTCTCGGGGGAGACGCCGAGGAAGACGTCCGGCGGATTCGTCTGGTACCCGAACTCGGTCAGCCAGATGCGCTTGCGGCCCAGGTTCTTGTGGACGAGGGCGACGAGGCGCTCGAGGTCGGCCATCGCGATGGTCGTGCACGAGCGGCACGCGGGTGCCCACGGTGTCTCGATCTGCGGGCGGCCGGGATACGGGTGATGCGCATACGCGTCGAGCCGGGCGCGCGCCGCTCCCATCGACTTGATCCAGGACACCGGCGACACGCCGCCCGCACCCGCGCGCGGCGCCGTCATCCCGCCGCCGACGCGAGCCGCGGGGATGACCGCGTGGATCTGCGCGTAGGCCGGGTTCAGGAGGTTGCGCACGTAGGTCGAGGCGCTCGTCGGCTGCAGCCACTGGGCGCGGTTCGGCTCGTTCCAGATCGTCCACTGACGGACCCAGCCGTACCGCGTCGCCGCAGCACGCGCGAACTCGCCGAACGAGCTCGCCGACGAGGGGGCCCAGTTCGGGCCTCGACCGCCGTTCGCCCAGCGCGGCGTTCCGTAGAGCGTCAGGACCGGTGAGATGCCGTGCCGGCGAAGCCCGCGGAGCACGGCGTCCGTCGAGCGCCAGTCGTAGGCGAGGTCTGTGGCGTCGCGGGCGACCACAGGACGTTCCGCCGCGACGACGTCCCAGCGAACCGTGTACCGAACGACGTCGACACCGAGCCGGTCGAGCTCGTCGAGCCGCGACTCGAGCGTTCCCGGACCCTGCGTGAGCCAGGCGTCGTCCTGGATGCCGTAGAGAGCGCCGGGCGCCGCGGTCGCGGGCCACGCGAGGATGAGCGCGGCGAGCGCGCCCACGACGAGGGCGACGAGTCTCATCGTCCTTCGCGGTGTGAGTAGAGCGCCCGCGAGATGTCGTCCCTCGCGCTCGTGTAGGCGCGGATGTCCTCGGGCATGACCTCGATGGCTGCCTCGTAGCAAGGAGCCGGATACTCCTGATCGATCCGGCCGTCGGCCCAGTCGGAGAGAACTGCCTTTCCGCAGGCAACCTCCTTGGCCGGCTGACCCAATCCACACCCCACGAGAACGGCAGCCGTGACGGCCACGCCGATCGTGCCTACGAGCTGACGGCCCATTGCTAACTCCTTCCACGAGTCCCACTAGTGGAAACGCCCGAATGGGGTAAGAGGTTTGTAAATCAGTGGACGAGGATCGGGCTCGCAAAGCGTCTAGGATCGCCCTCGATGGACCTCCGTGACACGCCGGAAGAGGCAGCCTTCCGCGCCGAGCTCCGCTCGTGGCTCGAGGAAAACCTCCCCGACGGGCTGCAGGGTCACCGCGGCGGAGCGACGCGTTTCGAAGGCCCCGAGATGCGCGAGTGGAGCCGTGGTCTCTACGAGGCCGGCTACGTCGGGCTCACGTGGCCGGAGGAGTACGGCGGCGGCGGAGCGCCGTACACGCACCAGGCGATCTTCCTCGAGGAGCTCGCGCGCGCCGAAGCGCCGCCGCACATCGGCGTCATCGGGATCGGGATGGCCGGCCCGACGATCATCGCGCACGGCACCGACGAGCAGAAGCAGCGCTACCTCGGGCCGATGCTCCACGGCGACGAGATCTGGTGCCAGCTTTTCTCCGAGCCGGCGGCGGGCTCCGATCTGGCGGCGATCCAGTCGCGCGCGACGCGCGCCGACGACGGCACGTGGCGGCTGTCGGGACAGAAGGTGTGGACGACCAACGCGCACTTCGCCGCGTTCGGGATGCTGCTCGCGCGCACCGATCCCGACGTGCCCAAGCACAAGGGCCTGACGATGT
>DASQLF010000001.1:0-8548 GCA_035630135.1 Gaiellaceae bacterium | reverse complement strand
GGCCTCGCGCCGCTGTCCACCGCGAGCGCGACGTAGCGCTCGAGCAGGCGCTGGTCGAGCTCCTGCCCCAAGGCGTGCACGACGAAGGCGACGTCGACATTGGCCGCGATCACCTGCTCGCGCGAGACACCGGACGCGGGTTCGTGGGCGGCGCGGCGCGAGATCGTCGTGCGCCGCGGCAGGACGGCTTCGATCGAACCGTCGGAGGCGACGGCCACCCAGTCGCCGACGACGGGCAGCTCGGTTCGATCCGCCTCACGACGGAGCCTGCTCGTGATCTTGCTGCGGCGCTCGCCCTGCTCGGTCAGAAGGTCGTACTCGCCGCGGTGCTGCACGGAGACGCGCGCGGGGCTGGCACCCTTGCGCGCGAACGGCTCGAAAGCTTCGCCCCAGGCGTCGTCCCAGCCGATCGTCTCGAGTGCGGGCACACGGCCATTGTCGTGGACGCGTCGACTGCTACGTGGTGGCGGAAGCTCAGTCGGCGAGCGCGCGCGCCATGCCGGCGTCGATCGTCGGCTCCGAGAACTCGAAGCCTGCGTCGAGAAGACGTGCCGGAAGCGCACGCTGGCCGAAGAGGAGCACTTCCTCGCCTTTATGGCCGAACACGAGCTTGACGGCGAAGCCCGGTACGGGCAGGACGGCCGGCCGCTTGATTGCACGCCCCAGAGCCTTGGCGAACTGCTTGCTCGTGACCGGGTTCGGCGACGTGACGTTGACGGCGCCGGAGATGTCGTTCTCGAGCGCGAAGCCGTAGGCGGCGACGACGTCCGGCCGCGACACCCAGCTCCACCACTGCCGGCCGTCGCCGACGGGGCCACCGACTCCGAGCCGGAAGAACGGGAGCATGCGATGCAGGGCGCCACCTTCGCGCGAGAGGACGATGCCCTGCCTGAAGTGGACGACACGGACTCCTGCATCGCGCGCGGGCTGTGATGCCGCTTCCGTCTCTCGCATGACGTCGGCGAGAAACCCGCCGCCCGACTCGGACGTCTCGGTCAGGATCTCGTCCTCGCGATTGCCGTAGATCCCGGATCCACCTGCGCAGAGCAACGTCGCCGCACCGAGATCACGGGCCGTCGTCGCGAGCAGGCTCGTCGTTTTCGTCCGGGACTCGAGGATCTCGCGCTTGGCGTCAGCGGTCCAGCGCTGGTCGAGGTTCGCGCCGCTGAGGTTGACGAACGCCTCTGCGCCGTCGAGCTTGGAGGTATCGAGCTCTCCTGCGGAAGGGTCCCAGCGCACCTCGTCGGGCGCGGCGGCGTCTCGCCGGACGAGTCGGATCACGTCGTGACCGGCCGCGCGAAGCGTCGGGACGAGCATGGATCCGATGAGGCCGGACGCACCGCTGACGACGACTTTCATGGCTCGATTGTCTCCGAAGAGCGAGGGATGATGGTGTCTAAGGTTGACCGCGGTGTCCTTGCCGCAAACTCCCGAGCCGCGCATCCGCGACGGGATGCGGGCGGCGCTTCCGCTTGCGCCGAGCCCGATCCTGTTCGGTCTCTCCTACGGAGTCCTCGCGGACGCGACCGGGTTCGGGGCCGCAGCCGCGGTCGTCATGTCCGCGACCACGTTCGCGGGCGCGGCTCAGTTCGCGTCGCTGTCCGTGCTCGACGCCGGAGGGACGGTCGCTGCGGCCGTCCTGGCCGCGATCTTCCTCAACGCGCGGTACGTCGCGATCAGCGTGACCGTCGCGTCGATCTTCCCCGGCGGGAAGCTCCGTCGGCTCGTGGAGTCGCAGTCGATCGTCGACGAGTCGTGGGCGCTCGCGGGGCGGCGCGGCCGGTTCGAGTGGCCGATCCTGGTCGGCTCCGGACTCGTCTTCTACACCCTGTGGGTGGGAAGTACGGCGGCGGGGACGTTCGTCGGAGGGATCCTGGAGGACCCGAACGCCCTCGGTCTCGACGCGGCGTTCGCGGCACTGTTCCTCGCGCTCGCCGTTCCGTACCTCCGCGAGCCGCGGGCGCGGCAGGCCGCCCTCCTCGCCGCGGCCATCACGCTCGCGCTGATCCCGTTCGCGCCGGCCGGCGTGCCGATCATCGTCGCGTCTGCGGCCTGTCTCCTGGGCCTGCGGCGATGACGAGCGGCTGGCTCGTCGTCGCCATCGTCGGAGTTGCGACGATCGCGTTCAAGGCCGCCGGCCCCGTTCTCATCGGACGAAGGGCACTGCCCACGCGCGTCCAATCCGTCGTCGACCTGCTGGCGCCCGTCATGCTGATCTCGCTGGTTGCGACGCAGACGTTCGGCGGCGACGAGGAGATCACGGTGGACGCGCGCGTGCTCGGGGTGGGCGCGGCCGTTGTGGCGATTGCGCTGCGCGCGCACGTCATCGTGGCGATGGCCGTCGCCGCCGGAGTGACCGCCGGTGTCCGCCTGATCGCCTAGGAGGAGCGCCGCAGCGGTGTCTCGCGATGCCAGAACACGGCCGCAGCCGCGGCCGCTTCGGCCACGAGGCTGGCGAGTCCGATCACGAGAAGCCAGGTTCGAAAGTGCCGCATACGGGAGCCCATCGGCGGCTCGTGTGCAGGGCTTGAGACGCGCGTGTCACAAAGTGTCTGGCACCGAAACGCCAAGGAGGCGGGCCGACTCGCCCACGGGGAAGCGGCCTAGCCCGGAGGACGCAGGACGGCGAACTGGTCGGTCACCTCGAGCCGTCGGGCGCGGAAGCGGTACAGCTCGGCCGGCCGCCCTCCCGCCGGCCCGTGCGCGCGCCGCTTGCCCACGGCTTCGATCGCCCCGCGACGCAGGAGCACGCGCTTGAGATTCGTCGACGACAGGTCGTACCCGAGCGCGGCCTCGTAGACGTCGCGCAGCTCGGCGAGCGTGAACGTCGCCGAGGCGAGCGCGAAGCCGATGTTCGAGTACGAGAGCTTTCCCCGCAGCCGGTCGCGCCCCGCGAGGACGATCTCGCCGTGGTCGAAGGCCGTCTCCGGGAGCGCGTCGACGGTGTGCCAGGTCGTGTCGTCGGGGACGCGAGGGTCGACGCCGAGCGGCACGAGGCCGAGGTAGGCCGTCGCGATCTCCCAACGATCCGGATGACGGTCCGGGCCGCTCCAGGTGCCGATTTGCTCGAGGTGCGAGACCTCGCGCACGTCGACCTTCGTCGCCAGATGTCGGAGGATGGACTCCTCGAGTGCCTCTCCGGCCGCGAGAGTGCCGCCGGGGAGTGCCCACGCGCCCGAGAACGGCTCGCGCGCGCGCTTCCAGAGGAGGACGCTGAGGTGGCCATCGCGGATCTGGAAGACGGTCGCGAGCGCGACGTGCGCGGGTACCGAGGGTGGGGTGGTAAACTCAGCCACGAGGTTATCGACTCAGAGGCTAAAACTACCATGACACGCCCCGGACATACAGGTCGAAACGACGAGCTGGCGCTCGTCGTCGTCGGCGGCGGGGTGGCTGGACTGTTCGCGGCACTCTGCGCCGCCGCCGAGGGCGACGTGCTCGTGCTCACGAAGGGGCCTCTCCTGTCGTCGACCAGCCTGCTGGCGCAGGGCGGGATCGCGGCCGCGATCGGCGACGACGACGAGCCGTCGCTTCACGCGGAAGACACGCTCCGCACGGGTCGCGGCCTCTGCCGGCCGAGCGCGGTCTCTGTGCTGACGGACGAAGCCCCGGCGCGCATCCGCGACCTCGTGGAGCTCGGAGTGGACTTCGACGAAGGCCTCGGCCTCGAGGGCGGCCACAGCCGGCGCCGCGTCGTGCACGCTGGTGGCGCGGCGACAGGCGACCGGGTCGCCCGCAAGCTCGCCGAGCGAGTCCTCGCACATCCGCGCATCACCGTGGCCGAGGGCGAACGGATGCATTCGCTCTGGCACGATGGCGCCCGCTGCGTCGGCGTCGTCACCGACGGCCGCACGGTTGCGGCCCGCGCGACGCTCCTCTCGACGGGCGGCGCCGCGGCGCTCTGGGAGCGCACCACCAATCCGGCGGGCGCCGTCGGCGAGGGAATGGCCGCCGCCTACCGCGCCGGTGCTGCGCTCGCCGACCTCGAGTTCGTGCAGTTTCACCCGACGACTCTCGTCGACTCGTCGCTCCTGCTCTCCGAGGCCCTGCGCGGCGAAGGAGCCCTGCTCCTCGACGAGCAGGGCAACCGCTTCACCGACGAGCTTGCGCCTCGCGATGTCGTGGCTCGGGAGATCGCCGCCCGCGGCACCGTGCTCCTCGATCTGCGCGCCATCGACCGCGGTCGCTTTCCGACGCTCATGGGGTCGCTCGTGGAAGAGGGGTACGACCCCTCGCAGACGCCGATTCCCGTCGCCCCCGCAGCGCACTACTCCGTCGGCGGGGTGCTCACGGACCTCGACGGTCGGAGCGAGCTCCCGGGGCTGTACGCCGCCGGTGAGTGCGCTGCGACCGGCGTGCACGGCGCGAACCGGCTCGCCTCGAACTCGCTGCTCGAGTGCCTGGTCTTCGGCCGCCGCGCTGCGCTCGCGGCGCTCCAAGAGCCGCCGCTGCCGACGTCTCGCCCGCCCGTCCCTGCGTCTCCGGCGGCCGAGCTCGTGACGCCGGAGCTGCGCGCAGCTCTCTGGCAGGACTGCGGCCTGATCCGCGATGCCGACGGGCTGTCGCGACTCGTCGACGCGCCCCATCTGCTCACCCGGCTCATCGCGACGAGCGCCCTCGCGCGGGAGGAGAGCCGCGGCTCGCACTTCCGCGCGGATTTCCCGTCCGAGAGCGACGCGTTCCAGCGGCACGTCGTCCTTCGGTCCGATGCCGACGCGGAGCTCGAGACGTGGCTGTAGCGACCGACACGCTCGAGCGGATCGTTCACGCTGCGCTCGCCGAGGATGTCGGCGCCGGAGACGTGACCACCGAGGCGACCGTCCCGGCCGACGCCATGGGAACCGCGGCCCTCCTCGTCAAGGAAGCCGGGATCGTCTGCGGCCTCCGAGCGGCCGAGGTCGTGTTCCGCACACTCGACCCGGAGATCGAGTTCGAAGCCTTCGCGCAGGACGGTGACGCCGTCGAGGCGCCCGCGCTCGTCGCCCGCGTCTCCGGCTCGGCGCGCGCCATCCTCACCGGCGAGCGCGTCGCGCTGAACTTCCTCGGCCGGCTCTCGGGCATCGCCACCCTCACGCGCCAGTATGTCGACGCGATCGAGGGAACCGGTGCGGCCGTCCTCGACACGCGCAAGACGAGCCCCGGGCTGCGCGCCCTCGAGAAGCACGCGGTCGCGGCCGGCGGTGGACGCAACCACCGCTTCGGCCTCGACGACGCGGTGCTCGTCAAGGACAACCACCTCCACGCCGCAGGTTCGGTCGCAGACGCCGTCGCCGCGGTGCGTAAGGCGAGCGATCTGCCGATCGAGGTCGAGTGCGACACCCTCGACCAGGTCGGCGAGGCGCTCGAAGCTGGGGTGGAGGCGATCCTCCTCGACAACATGACGACGACCGAGCTACGCCAGGCGGTGAAGCTCGTCGCCGGTCGTGCCCGCCTCGAAGCATCGGGCGGTGTCGACCTCGAAACGATTCGCGCGATCGCGGAGACCGGTGTGGACGAGATCTCCGTGGGCGCGCTCACGCATTCCGCCCGTTCACTCGACGTCTCACTGGAGCTCACATGACCACTGCAGAGATCACCACCATGCACGAGGAGATCCGCGCGCTCGCCACCGAGCGAGGCGCGGTGATCCTGGCCCACAACTACCAGGTGCCCGAGGTGCAGGACGTCGCGGACTATGTCGGCGACTCGCTCGGGCTCTCGCGAGAGGCCGCCGCGACGGACGCCGAGGCGATCGTCTTCTGCGGCGTGCACTTCATGGCCGAAACCGCGGCGATCCTGAGCCCGCAGAAGACCGTCCTGATTCCCGATCTGGACGCGGGCTGCTCGCTCGCCGCCTCGATCTCGGCCGACCAGTTGCGCGTCTGGAAGGCGGAGAATCCGGGAGCCGTCGTCGTGTCCTACGTGAACACGACCGCCGAGGTGAAGGCCGAGAGCGACTACTGCTGCACGTCCGGCAACGCGAAGGGCATCATCGAGTCGATCCCCGAGGGCACCGAGATCCTGTTCCTCCCGGACATGTTCCTCGGCCTCTGGCTCGAGAAGGTCACCGGCCGGAAGCTGCGGATCTGGATGGGGGAGTGCCACGTGCACGCAGGCATCCGCCCGCAGGACATCACGCGCTGGCAGGCCGAGGCGCCCGACGCGGAGTTCCTCGTGCACCCCGAGTGCGGCTGCGCCAGCCAGTGCATGGCGTTCGGCAACGAGAAGACGCACATCCTCTCGACCGAAGGGATGATCAACTTCGCGAAGTCGTCGCCGAAGGAGCGGTTCCTCGTCGCGACGGAGACGGGAATCATCCACCGCCTTCAGAAAGAGGCGCCGGAGAAGCGCTTCGAGGCGGTCTCCGAGAAGGCGATCTGCCGCTACATGAAGATGATCACGCTGCCGAAGCTTCGTGACTCGCTCCGTGATTGGAAGTACGTCGTGACCGTTCCGGACGACGTCGCCGCCAAGGCGCGCGGCGCGATCGACCGGATGGTCGCCATCTCGTGAAAGAGCTGACGCCCGCGCAGCGGGCATTTCTCGAAAATCCGTACATCGCCGTGGTGACGACCCTTCGGCCCGACGGCTCGCCGCACTCGACGCCGCTCTGGGTCGACGTGGACGACGACGGCGTCTCCGTCAACACGGCGTGGCCGCGCGCGAAGCCGCGCCACCTCGAGGTGGATCCGCGCGTCTCGCTCGTCGTCGTCGACCCGACCGATGAGCTGCGGTGGCTCGCCGTCACGGGCACGGCGACTCTCGTGGAGGAGGGCGCGGACGACCAGATCGACCGGCTCGCGCGCAAGTACCGCGACCACGATCGCTACATGTCGCACCGGGACGGGGAGACGCGTGTGTCTGTCCGCATCTCCCCGACCTTCATCGAGTCTCGCGGGATCGCTTAGGCGGCTCGCACGGAGTGCACGGGCGGCAGGTTCGTCGCCGCGGTGAACCATGACTTGCCTGCATCGCCCGAGCCGAACACGTCGCCCGAGGTCGCGCCGAAGTAGAGCCCCATCGACGATCCCGAGCCGTCGGCGCAGAACGCCTGGCGAAGGATCGTGAGGTACGCGTCGTTCTGAGGCAGACCGTCGCCACGCTCGATCCAGGTCGAGCCGGCGTCGCGCGTCTCGTATACGCGCACCTTCCCCTCGGGCGTCGTGCGATCCATGTCCGCGACGAGCGGGATGACATACGCAGAGTCCGGGTCGTCGGCGTCGACGACCATCGGGAAGCCGAAGTCGGACGGCAGGCCGTCCGCGATCGAGATCCAGGTCTCACCTGCGTCGTCCGAGCGGTACACGCCGCCGTGGAACTGCATGAAGAGCCGCTCGGGCTGCTTCGGCGCGCGGTGCATGTTGTGGACGCAGAGCGTGAGCGTGTCCTCACGCGCTTCCTCGGGCATGTACCGGGGGTGGAGGTTCTTGTTGCCGTTGCGCCACGTCTTGCCGCCGTCGTCGGTGAGCCAGACGCCCACCGCCGAGATCGCGAGCGCGACGCGCTTGGGATCGCCCGGCCACGTCGCGATCGAGTGCATGCACATGCCGCCGGCTCCGGGGCTCCAGTCGGGTCGCGTCGGCTGCTCCCAGAACGGCTTGTTTAGCTCCCAGGTGACACCTCCGTCGTGGCTCTCGAACAGCACGCCTGGCGCACCCCCCGCGTACAGGTGATCATCGTCCTCGGCGGCGACGATCGACCAGAGGCGCTCGAGCGGCTTCTCGGCGTCCTCCGGCAGCTCCAGGCCCTCGGCCTGCTGCCACTCGCCGACGAGGTCGTCCGAATAGAAGATCTTCGGTCCGTAGAACGCTGACGTCACCGCGGCGAACGTCCGGCCGGTGCGCGCGTCGCGCGTCGCGAACTCGACCGGCTCGCCCGCGAACGCGCGCGAGGTCACCTCGAACGGCTTGCCCGGGTCTCCCTCGAGCACGAACAGGCCCTTCTTCGTTCCGACGAGAAGCTGTGTCACGTCCTACCCTCCTGAGATCGCGGGGATGACATGGAGCTGGTCGCTCGACGAGACCGCCGTCGACCCCTGCCCGTACTCCCTGTTCACGAAGACGTTGATGTGCTCGCGGATCGCGCCGTGCTCGTCGAGGATCCAGCCCCGGACGTCGGGGTGCTCGCGCTCGAGCTCCTTCAGGACCTCGGCGACCGTGGCACCTTCGAGCTGGAGCTCGCGCTTTCCGCCCGCAAGCTCCGAGAGCGGCGCCCTGAGCCTCACGACAGGCATGCGTCGATCCTAGATCGCATCACTTCTTAGACGACGAACGACGCCGAAACTCATCGACACAAGGCGCTGCGGGAATCTAAGGAGTCGGTTCGAGCTCGAGGACGCCGTGCGGGGCGCCGTACTCGGCCAGCTTGTCGAGGAACGGCTGTGCCGGGAAGGCCTCGGGGCCGAGGACGCCCGCGCCCTTCCAGTCGCCGTCTGCGAGCAGCTCGAGCGCGATCACCGGGTTGATCGCCGTCTGCCAGACGACCGCCTGTGAGCCGTACTCGCGCATGGTCGTCTCGTTGTCGGCCACGTGATAGAGGTAGGTCTTCCGCGGCGCACCGTCCGTGCCGA